>NZ_JBFODC010000022.1:0-417878 GCF_040908105.1 Aeromonas sp. R7-2
TTGGTGAGGTGTCCGAGTGGCTGAAGGAGCACGCCTGGAAAGTGTGTATACGGCAACGTATCGAGGGTTCGAATCCCTCCCTCACCGCCAAATTGCAAAAAACCGACCTCATGGTCGGTTTTTTGCTTTGGGGAAGTGTCATCAGCTCATCTCGAAGAGGGGGGTGAGAACCCTCGCCGGGTTCGAGCAGAGCAGCTTGCCGGGATGAACGGCCGCAGGCCGCCCCGAAGGGGTGAGCCACGCAGTGGCGAATCATCCCTCCCTTACCGCCAAATAAAACAAAAGGCCCCGTCGAAAGACGGGGCCTTTTGTTTATCAAGGGCTGGTTTGACACTTCTCTGTGGCCGGTCTCAGACCGCTTGCTCAGGCCAGCTTCAACATCGGCATCTGTTCGCGTTTGTCACAGTGCGTCAGATGGACCCGGCTGGTCAGGCGGGTCAGCAGCTCGTAGGGGATGGTGCCTATCTTTTCGGCCACCTGTTCCACCGGCAACCCTTCCCCCCACAGCGTCACCTCGTCTCCCACCTTGTCGCTGGCCGCCGGCCCCAGATCGACGGTGATCATGTCCATGGAAACCCGACCCACGATGGGCACCCGGCGGCCATTGATCAGCATGGGGGTACCTTCGGGCGCCATGCGGGGGTAACCATCGCCATATCCCGCGCCCACCACGCCGAGGGTAGTATTTCGATCCGCCACCCAGTGTCCTCCATAGCCGACCGCCTCGCCCTGCTGGCAGGCGCGGGTGGCGATGAGCTGGCTCTTGAGATTCATGACCGGGCGCAGGTCATGGTCGGCGGCAAGCTGACCGGTAAACGGGGAGGCGCCGTAGAGCATGAGGCCGGGTCGGATCCAGTCGCTGCGCGATGCCGGCCAGGCGAGGATGCCGGCGGAGTTGGCCATGGCCCGCTCGCCCGGCAGATGAGCAGAGAGGCGGTTGAATTCCTCGATCTGCAGCCGGGTGGCCTGGGTATCCTGCTCATCGGACTGGCTGAAGTGCGTCATCAGATGGAACGGCTGCACCACGTTGCGACAATGGCTCAGCCGCTCGATGAAGGCGGGCAGCTCCAGGGTGCGCAGCCCGAGCCGGTTCATTCCGGTATCGAGCTTGAGCCACACCTTGATGGGGGCGGGCAGACTGGCCTGCTCGAGCAGTGCCAGCTGTTCCCAGGTATGCAAGGTGGTTTGCAGTTCGTGTTTCGCCAGCAGCGGCAGCGCCTCGGCACTGAAGAAGCCTCCCAGCACCAGAATGGGCTTGGTGATGGCGTTGGCACGCAGCACCAGCGCCTCCTCGACCCTTGCCACCGCATAGGCATCGGCCTGGGCGAGGGCGTGGGCCACCTGCAGCAGCCCATGGCCATAGGCATTGGCCTTGAGTACCGCGATGATCTTGCTGTGGGGGGCATGGCGGCGCACCACGGTGAAATTGTGCTGGAGTGCATCGATATCGATGCTGGCCGTAACTGTGTTCATCATGGGTCGGGTGTCTGCTCGATGAGTAGTTGGCTGATGGTTTCAATCCCGATCCGGTGATCCTGGCTGCCGGGACGAGCAAACGGGGGTCACTGAATCATGTTTTTTATATGCTTTAAAATGTAAAAAGATGTTATCAGTTGTTTTTTTGTTGGTAAATTATGTGGCGAATAGGAATGCGTAAATGCGCAAAATACGGAATATTCCTCGGTATAAATTTCCCTGCCAACGCTTTCTCTGGCTCCCTATCGGGCAATATTTATCACTGGTTTTTCCCCTTAAAACGGGAGGGGGATCGAGCCGTTTTCGCACATTGTTGGCGGTTTTTCGCACCGGCTGCGTGCAGGTGGGGTTGCCGACCACTGGCCAAGGTGCGGGGAGGGGCAGGTGCATGGCAGAGGAGAAAAGCAGGCTACCAGCTCCATGGGGGGTGAAGGTGGAACTGCCGGATTAAAGAGGGCATCTCGTCGAACCGGCGAGTGGTGTACGCCACCAAGAAAGCTTGTGGCCGGCTTGGTGGCGCACGCGGCCGGAGAGACAGGTCATCCGTGGCCAGGGATGATGAAGCATGGATGTGGGCCGGTTAATTAATCAAGCGGCGAAGATCAGCCTTGAACAGCAGGGCGGGTTATTTCTTAAAAGCTGATAATAAATATCGTTTGCGCGTTCATTTTGGTTGGTGACATATAATTAAATAAAATTTAAAGGTATATATTTTTAGCTACTTTTGACGCGGAAAAAAGCCTGTAACTGGTAGCATAAATATTGGATAAAATAGTGTGACAACGCTTTCATTCTGATTATTTAACATCACGAACTAACGGGTAATTTAAATGAATTAAATTCAATAACACGCAAAAATACCCCCTAGTGGGTATTTTAGTGGCCCACACCATGCTTTCTAAGTCTATGCTATATATGGAGTTTTTAAATCCATGATGATGAGTTTTCTATTTGAATAATGTTCCGTCACTTGATGGAGATCAACATAAAGGGGGAGGGGAAGGCATAGCATTCCCGCAATTAAGCATTTGTCAAACAATGCTCACTGACGGGAATAAGAAGAATGGTCGAGGATACTTTTTTATCGGCTCATGGAATTAATCGCCGTGACTTTATGAAATTGTGCGCCGGGATGGCCGCAACCCTTGGATTAAGCCAACACGCCGTCGCCAAGATGGCCACCGCGCTCACCAGCCCCGAGCGGCCGCCGGTGATCTGGATAGGGGCGCAGGAGTGTACCGGTTGCACTGAATCGCTGCTGCGCGCCACCCACCCCACCATCGAGAACTTGATCCTCAACACCATTTCGCTGGAGTACCACGAGGTGCTCTCGGCGGCCTTCGGTCATCAGGCCGAAGAGAACAAGCACAACGCCATGGAACGTTACAAGGGCAAGTATGTGCTGGTGGTGGATGGCTCCATCCCGCTTAAAGATGGCGGCATCTACTGCATGGTGGCTGGCGAGCCCATCGTCGACCATATTCGCCGTGCCGCCAGTGACGCGGCCGCCGTCATCGCCATCGGCTCCTGCGCCGCCTGGGGCGGGGTGCCCGCCAGCGGTGGCAACCCGACCGGCGCCGTCAGCCTGGAAGAGGCCCTCGGCAACCTCGGCACGCCGATTATCAATATCCCGGGCTGCCCGCCCAACCCCCACAATTTCCTCACCACGGTCGCTTACTACATCACCTACGGCAAGCTGCCGGCGCTCGATGCCAAGAAGCGGCCGCTGTTTGCCTATGAGCGGCTCATCCACGAAAACTGCGAGCGTCGCCCGCACTTCGACGCCGGTCGCTTCGCCAAGGAGTTCGGCGACGAGGGCCACCGTCAGGGCTGGTGTCTCTACCATCTTGGCTGCAAGGGGCCGGAGACCTACGGCAACTGCTCGACCCTGGAGTTCTGCGACGTGGGCGGCGGCATCTGGCCGGTGGGCATCGGCCATCCCTGCTATGGCTGCAACGAGCAGGGGGTGGGTTTCAGCAAGGGGATCTTCCAGCTCGCCAAGGTGGAGAATCCCACCCCGCGGGTGAACAAGCCCGACGTGGCCATCCTGGAGGGAGGACACATGTCGCCCACCGCCACCGGCCTTATCGGTGGGGCGCTCGGGGTGCTGGTCGGGGTGAGTCTGATGACGGTGCGCGAGCTCGGTCGCCAGCAGAAGCGCCATGAAGCCGGGCAGCACACCTCACGGGAGGAGTGACCGTGAACAGACGCAATTTTCTCAAATTCGCCTCCGTCGGTGCGCTGGCGGCGGGCACCACCGTCTCCGGCACTGCCCTGGCGGCGGCCGAGAACAAGCCGCCCATTCCCGGTGCACTCGGCATGCTCTACGACTCCACCCTCTGCATCGGCTGCCAGGCCTGCGTGGCGGAGTGTCAGCGCCTCAACGGCAACCCGGCCAATCCGGCCGGGGAAGCAACCTGGTCCAACAACGACAAGCTGAGCCCCTACACCAACAACATCATTCAGGTGTGGAAGAGCGGCGCGGGTGAGCACAAGGATCAGCTGGTGGATGGTTATGCCTACATCAAGAAGCAGTGCATGCACTGTGTCGATCCCAACTGCGTCTCCGTCTGCCCGGTGCAGGCGCTGACCAAGGATCCCAAGACCGGCATCGTCCACTACGACCCGGATGTCTGCACCGGCTGCCGCTACTGCATGGTGGGCTGCCCGTTCGACGTGCCCAAATATGACTACGACAACCCGTTCGGGGCGATCCACAAGTGCGAGCTCTGCAACCAGAAAGGGCTTGAGCGCATCGATCAGGGCAAGCTGCCCGGCTGCGTCGAGGTGTGCCCCACCGGCGCCGTCATCTTCGGCACCCGCGAGGCGCTGATGGCCGAAGCCAAGCGCCGGCTGCTGGCCACCCCGGGCAGCGAATATGCCTACCCGCGCCAGACCTTCAGCGCCAACGATCCCTACCTGCACGAAGTGCCCAACTACCAGCCTTACGTCTATGGCGAGAAGGAGGGGGGCGGTACTCAGGTGCTGGTGCTGGCCGGGGTGCCCTACACCAAGCTCGACATGCCTGACTTGCCGGAGCTCTCCTCCGGGGCGCGCTCCGAGCATATCCAGCACACCCTCTACAAGGGGATGGTGCTGCCGCTGGTGGTGCTGACCGGGCTCTCGGTACTCATTCGCCGCAATGCCAAGCAGCATGGCGGGGGAGAGGGGGATGATGCCAGCCATGGCCAGAGCAAGGGTCATGACCAGAATACGGGAGGCAAGGACCATGAGTAATCACAAGGCACATCCGCTGGGGGGCAGACTGGTCAGCTGGCCGGTCATGGTGCTGGCGCCGTTCGTCATCCTGTGCGGCATGCTGATCCTCAAACGCCTCATCTTCGGGCTGGGCTCGGTCACCGACTTGAACGGCGGCTACCCCTGGGGGCTCTGGATCTCCTTTGACCTTTTGATCGGCACCGGTTTCGCCTGCGGTGGCTGGGCACTGGCCTGGGCGGTCTACGTTTTCAACCGGGGCGAGTATCACCCGCTGGTGCGACCGGCCCTGCTGGCTAGCCTGTTTGGCTACTCGCTGGGGGGCCTCTCCATCACCATCGACGTCGGCCGTTACTGGAACCTGCCCTATTTCTACCTGCCCGGTCACTTCAACACCTCCTCGGTGCTGTTCGAGACGGCGGTCTGCATGACCATCTACATCGGGGTGATGGCGCTGGAGTTTGCGCCCGTGCTCCTGGAGAAGTTCGGCTGGAAGGCCTCCATGGCGCGGCTCAACAAGATCATGTTCTTCATCCTGGCGCTGGGGGCCCTGCTGCCCACCATGCACCAATCCTCGATGGGCTCTTTGATGATAGTGGCGGGGGAGAAGATCCATCCGCTCTGGCAAAGCTACGAGCTGCTGCCGGTCTTTTCGCTTCTGACCGCCTTCATCATGGGCTTCTCCATCGTGGTATTTGAGGGCTCTTTGGTGCAGGCCGGATTGGCGGGGCGCGGCCCCAACGAGAAGTCGCTGTTCTACAAGCTGACCCAGGTGATCGACATCTTCCTGATCCTGTTTGTGGCGCTGCGCTTTGCCGAGATCGTCATCCACGACAAGTCGGAGTACCTCTCCCAGTGGAATCGCTACGCCTTGATGTTCTGGAGCGAGATCGCGCTGATGATCTTCCCGCTGCTGGTATTCCACTGGGACAAGAGCCGCCGGGATTCCCGCATGTTGTTCCTGGGGGCCCTCAGCATGCTGCTGGGCGCCGCCCTCTGGCGACTGGACTACTCCCTGCTCGCCTTCAACCCCGGCAATGGCTACCACTACTTCCCCTCCGCGGCGGAAGTGCTGATCTCCTTGGGCTTCGTTGCCATCGAGGTGTGTGCCTATTTGCTGTTGATCCGGCTGTTGCCGGTACTGCCATCACTTGAACGTGTTCACCAAGATTATCAGGCCCGAGGGAAAGCCAACGTATGAGCCAACGTATCACCATAGACCCCATCACCCGCATCGAGGGTCACCTGCGTATCGACTGTGAAATCGAAGGCGGCGTCGTCACCAAGGCCTGGTCGTCCGGCACCATGTGGCGCGGGATGGAGGAGATCGTCAAGGGCAACGACCCGCGCGATGCCTGGATGATAGTGCAACGCATCTGCGGGGTATGTACCTCCATTCACGCCATCGCCTCTGTGCGGGCGGTGGAGAACGCCATCGGCGCCAAGGTGCCGGTCAATGCCCAGTACATCCGCAACCTGATCATTGCAGCCCACAACATCCACGATCACATCGTCCACTTCTATCAGCTCTCCGCGCTGGATTGGGTGGACATCACGGCGGCCCTCGAGGCCAACCCGCAGAAGGCGGCGGACATGCTCAAGGGGGTATCGACCTGGTCCCTCAACAGCGCCGAGGAGCTCGCCAAGGTGCAGGAGAAGATCCGCGCCCTGGTGGCGAGCGGCCAGCTCGGCATCTTCGCCAACGGCTACTGGGGCCACAAGGCGATGAAGCTGAGCCCGGAGGTGAACCTCATCGCCGTGGCCCACTACCTGCAGGCGCTGGAGTGCCAGCGCGATGCCAACCGCATCGTCGCCATCCTCGGCGGCAAGACCCCCCACATCCAGAACCTGGCGGTGGGCGGCGTGGCCAACCCCATCAACCTGGATGCGCCGAGCGTGCTCAACCTGGAGCGGTTGCTCTACGTGAAGAGCTTTATCGACCGGCTCGGCGAGTTCATCGAGCAGGTCTACAAGGTGGATGCCGCCATCATCGCCGCCCACTACCCCGAGTGGCTGAACCTGGGGCAGGGGGCCAGGCACTACCTGAGCGTGCCGGAGCTGCCCACCGACGGTGACGGCGGCAGCTTCCTGATGCCGGGGGGCTACATCGAGAACGGCGATCTGGCCGGCTATCGCCCCATCGAGAGCCATCAGGATGCCTGGCTGATGGATGGCATCGCCGAGAGCAACAAGCACGCCTGGTACAAGGATGACGTCCCCCTCAAGCCCTGGGAGGGCAAGACTGAGCCCGACTACACCGGCTGGCAGGATGACGGCAAGTACTCCTGGGTCAAATCCCCCACCTTCTACGGCAAGGTGGTGGAGGTGGGGCCCCTCGCAGACCTCCTGGTGAAGCTGGCCGCCAAGCACCCCGGGACTGTGGCGCACTTCGATCAGCTGAATGGCATCTACAAGGCACTGACCGGCTCGGCCATCAAGACCGAACAGCTGCACTCCACCCTGGGCCGCATCATCGGCCGCGCGGTGCGCTGCTGCGTGCTCAAAGATACCCTGTCTCACCAGTGGCAGGCGCTGGTGGACAACATCGGCAAGGGGGATTCCAGCGCCTACATCAAGACCGAGATCCCGGCGGACAAGGAGTTTCGCGGGGTGGGCTTTGAAGAGGCGCCGCGCGGTATGCTCTCCCACTGGGTAGTCATCAAGGGTGGCAAGATCGAGAACTATCAGGCGGTGGTGCCGTCGACCTGGAACTCGGGCCCGCGCAACTTCAACGACGAGCCCGGCCCCTACGAGCAATCCCTGGTAGGCACCCCGGTGGCGGATCCCGGCAAGCCGCTGGAGGTGGTGCGCACCATCCACTCGTTCGATCCCTGCATGTCCTGCGCGGTGCACGTGGTGGATACCCAGAGTGGTGAAACAACTCAGGTGAAGGTGCTGTTATGAACACCCTGATCCTGGGCGTGGGCAACTTGCTCTTGAGCGATGAGGCCGTCGGCGTGCGCATCGTCGAGGGGCTGGAGCGCGACTACCGCTTCGCCCCTGGCATCGAGCTGCTTGACGGCGGCACCGCTGGCATGGAGCTGCTCGAATCGATGGCCAGTCGCGACCACATCATACTGGCGGACGCGGTGCGCAGCGGCAATCCGCCGGGCACCGTGGTGACCCTGAAAGATGAAGCGATCCCGACCCTGTTCGGTCGCAAGATCTCCCCCCATCAGCTGGGGCTGGCGGACGTGCTCTCGGCGCTGCACATGACGGGGGAGTCCCCCAGGCGGCTCACCCTGATCGGGGTCGAGCCCGAATCCCTCGAACCCCGCATCGGCCTCACCCCCGTGGTGGCGGCTGCCATGGGGGAGGCGACGGATCGGATCCTGACCCTGCTGGCCAGCCTGGGAGCTCCGGCCATTCCGCTCTTTGAGCAGGAGAAGGCCGAGCGAGCGCGGGAGGGCCTATGGCGCAATCCATTGTGAATGAGGTAGTGAACAAGACAGTGAACGAAGCCGCGACAGAGTCGGCGCAGGAGTTCGCCGGTTTTGCCGCGAATCCCGCGCCATTGCTGGTAGCCCAGTACGAGCGGATCGCGCAGCAAGAGATGCAGGCGCTGCCCTTCTATCACGCCACCATGCCCATAGTCGCAGAGTGCACCCTGTTTGAAGGGCAGTGGCTCGGCTGCGTGCTCACCCCCTGGATGTTGAGCGTGGTAGTGCTGCCGGGGCCGGATCAGCTTTGGCCGGTGCGTGGCAGCCGCGATCGGCTCGCCCTGCAGCTCCCCTGCGGCAACCTGACCTTTATGGTGGGGGCATTGCCCGAGACGGGGCAGTTGCTGGCCTGCTCGCTCATGTCCCCCATCGACCCGCATCTGGGGGCCGACGAGGGGCGGGCGCTGGTGAGCAGCACCCTCAAGATGCTGCTTTCGCTTCCGGTGCAGCAGGGGGAGGGCGGCGTGGATCTGGGGCGCCGACGACTGTTCGGGGGACGAAAGTCCTGAGACCAAGGCGTGCCGACAACCGGGCGCGTCAGTTTGACACAGGGGCCGGCATGGGCCCCTCACTCGCCTCATTGAGGTGGCGTTGCATCTCTGCGAGTGAATCCTGGGAACAAGGATCATGATGAAGATTGAACATGGCCGCGTCGATGGCCTGCTTGGTGCGCCAGTCCTGGTGCGGGCACTACCCCTGCTGGCCCTGCTATCGGGCGGTTTCTCGTCCATGGCGCTGGCTGCCCAGCCCGTCCCCGCCGAACTCAAGCTCGCCATCGGCAGTGAGCCCACCGAAGGGTTTGACCCTCTGCTTGGCTGGAGCCACGGCAGCTACCTGCTGCTGCACAGTCCGCTGCTCAAACAGAACGCCGACCTCAGCTGGCAGAATGTGCTCACCCAATCGGTGACTCCGAACCAGGATGGCAAGGGGTGGCTTATCCGCCTCAAGCCGAACCTGACATTCTCCAACGGCGCGCCCCTCACCGCCGAAGACGTGGCCTTCACCTACAACAGCGCAGCCCAGGGTGGCGGCAAGATCGATATGGGCAACTTTGTCTCGGCCAAGGTGCTCTCGCCTACCGAGGTTGCCATCACTCTTAGCGCCCCCCAGAGCACCTTCTTCAACGTGCTGGGATCTTTGGGGATAGTGTCGAAGCGGGATTACGATCCCAAGACTTACGCCCGCCATCCGATCGGCGCCGGGCCTTACCGGCTGGTGAGCTTCCTGCCCGGTCAGCAGCTAGTGGTGGAGGCCAACCCCCATTACGCCGGCGGCAACAATGATTTCAAACGGCTGGTGTTTGTCTTTATCGACGAGGAGAGCGCCTATGCCGCCGCCCAGAGCAACCAGCTCGACCTGGTGCGCATTGCCCCGTCACTGGCGCCAACCGTGCCTGCTTCCCTCAAGCTCTGGGTGCGGCCGAGTGTCGAGAACCGTGGCATCGTCTTCCCCATTCCTCCTGCTGGTAAAAAAGATGCCAAGGGTTATCCCATCGGCAACGACGTGACCTCGGATGTAGCGGTGCGCCGCGCCATCAACTACGCCATCGACCGCAAGTTGCTGGCCGACCAGCTGCTGGAAGGGCACGCCATTCCCGCCTACAGCGCGGTGGAAGGCTTGCCCTGGCTGAACAAGGCCACCGCCTTCAAGGATGGCGATGTTGCCCATGCCAATGCCCTGCTCGATGAGGCAGGCTGGCAGATGGGCAGCGACGGCGTTCGCCACAAGGGCGACCTGCGCGCCGCCTTTACCCTCTGGTACACCAGCGGCGACAGCACTCGCCGGGATCTGGCGGAAGCGGTGCGGGCCATGCTGGGACCCATCGGCCTCAAGGTGAGCCTCAAGTCCGGCAGCTGGGAGCAGGTGGAGCGCGAGATGCACGCCAATCCGGTGCTGATGGGGTGGGGGAGTCTGGATCCCATGGAGCTCTATCACCACTACCAGAGCGGCTCCGGTGGCGTGGAGTTCTACAATCCGGGCTACTACAGCAACCCTGTGGTGGATAGCCACCTCAAGCAGGCGCTGGATGCCCCGAACTGGCAGGCGGCCGTGCCGTTCTGGCAGCAGGTGGAGTGGGATGGCAAGACCGGCGCCGGAGTGCAGGGAGATGCGGCCTGGGCCTGGCTGCTCAACGTGCAGCACACTTATCTGGCCAATCGCTGCATCGACCTTGGCAAGGGGGCGCCGGAAATCCACGGTAGCTGGTCCCTGCTCAACAACCTGCAGGATTGGCGGTGGACGTGCCGTTAAGTTCGTCCACTATGATGACTGCCACTCTAAAAGCCCTGCTGCGTCTGGCAGGGCTGTTATGTCTGGTCTCGGTCGCCACCTTTGTGCTGCTGAGTTACTCCCCCATCGATCCCATCAAGGCCTATATCGGCAACGATCTGCTGCATGTGCCGCCGGAGCAGTACGCCCGGATCGCCGCTCGCTGGGGGCTGGATCAGCCGCTCTGGCTGCGCTACTGGCACTGGTTCAGCCAGGTGCTGCGGGGGGATCTCGGTTACTCCATGCTCTACAACGCGCCTGTGGGTGAAGTCATAGGCCAGCGCTTTGCCGCCTCTTTCCTGCTGCTGGCGGGCGCCTGGCTGCTCTCCGGCTTTTTCGGGATGTTGCTGGGCCTCAGCGCCGGTCGCTATCTCAACCGCTGGCCCGATCGCTTTATTTGCCGCTTTGCTTACCTGCTCGCCTCCCTGCCCACCTTCTGGGTCGGCCTGTTGCTGCTCGCCCTGTTTGCGGTGCACTGGCCGCTACTGCCGGTCTGCTGCGCCTGGACGCCGGGGCTCGCTGCCGATGAGGCGGATTGGGTCATGCGGTTGCGTCATCTGCTGCTGCCGGTGGCGACCTTGACCCTGCTCGGGCTTGGCAACATCGCCCTGCACACCCGGGGGCGGGTGGCCGAGGTGCTGGAGAGCGACTTTATCCGCTACGCCCGTGCTCAGGGGGATGGCGGCTGGCCCATGCTGCGTTTTCATGTGCTGCGCCACGCCCTGACCCCGGCGCTCTGCCTGCAGTTTGCCTCCCTTGGTGAGCTGATTGGCGGATCCCTGCTGGCGGAGAAGGTTTTCTCCTATCCGGGGCTCGGCCAGGCCACCGTGGATGCAGGGCTGCGGGGGGATATTCCCCTGCTGATGGGAATCGTGCTTTTCTGCACCCTGCTGGTCTTTATTGGCAACACAGTGGCCAGTTTGCTGCTGGCCCGCATCAATCGGGGCTGGGAGGGTGAGCATGCTGTTTAATCCGCTTCCCTCCATACTGCGGCTGGTTTTTGCCCTGCTCGGATTGGCGCTGCTGGCAACTTACGGCTGGAGCCTCTCTCATCAGGATGTGCCGATGGATCTGCTGGCGCGCCAGCAGCCCCCCTCGCTGACCCACTGGTTTGGCACCGATCAGATGGGGCGGGATCTCTGGTTGCGGGCCTTCCAGGGCACCCTCACCAGTCTGGAGTTAGGCATCAGTACTGCTCTCTGCAGTGGCCTGCTGGCCATGGTGGCGGCAAGCGTGTCGCTCATTCACCCCAGATGTGATGCGGCGGTGCGGCTGCTGATCGATGCCATGCTGGCGCTGCCCCATATGCTGCTGCTGACCCTCATCTGCTTTACCGTGGGGGGCGGTATGCGCGGAGTGATCCTGGCGGTGGCACTCACCCACTGGCCCAAGTTGGCGCTGATCCTTTGCGCAGAAGCGCGGCGGATCGCCTGCAGCGACTATGTGGTGCTGGCCCGCTGTCAGGGGATGGGGGCGCTGCGTCGCTGGCGTACCCACCTGTTGCCGGGGCTGTTGCCCCAGTGGTTTATCGGCACCCTGCTGATGTTTCCCCATGCGGTACTACACAGCGCGGCCTTGAGCTTTCTCGGCTTTGGTCTGGCGGCCCACGAGGCCTCGCTGGGCCTGCTGCTGGCCGATGCCCTGCGATATCTGGCCGGCGGTGGCTGGTGGCTGGCCCTCTTCCCGGGACTGATGTTGCTGCTGCTGGTACTGCTGTTTGATCAGGCTACCCGCGCGTTGCAACAGCTGTTGTGGCACAGGAGTGAACCATGCTGAGTTTTGATCAGGTGACCATAGAGGCGGCCCACTACTCCTGGCTGGGGCGGCGCAGCTGGCAGCCTTTGTTGACCGATATCAGCCTGCAACTGGCGCCGGGGGAGATAGTGGCGCTGGTGGGAGGGAGCGGCGAGGGCAAGAGCCTGCTGCTGCAAAGCGCTCTGACATTGCTGCCGGACAACCTGCGCATGCGCGGCGCCATCTCCCTTGATGGCGTGCCCCTGTGCGATGCCAGCCGCGCCCGTCTGCGTGGCCACACCCTCTGTTATGTGCCACAGGGGGTAAGCGCCCTCAATCCACTGTTGACGGTGGAGCGTCAGCTGGGGCGGGCGGCACGCCTCTGCGGCCAGAGCGGTTCCCGCGAGCGGCTCGGCGAGCAACTGCTGCGCTACCAGCTGCCCGCCGCCACGCTGGACAGCTATCCGCGCCAGCTCTCAGGTGGCATGGCCAAGCGCATTCTGGCCTGCACTGCGGCGCTCGGCGGTGCCCGCTACATTCTGGCAGACGAGATCACCGCTTGGCTCGACGAGGGGCTGGCCTGTCTGCTGCTCGGCCAGTTGCGTGAATTGGCCAATCAGGGCAGCGGTATCCTCTGGGTGACCCACGATCTGGCGCTGGCGGCCCGGTTTGCCGATCGCATCGTGGCCCTGCATCAGGGCCAAGTAAGTGACATCTTGAGCAGCCACCATCTGCGCCAGGGGCAGGGGAGCGAGATGCTCAGAGCCCACTGGCAGGCGCTGCCGGAGTTCAACGCGCTCTTCTCTGTGCCGGAGGTTTCCTGATGTTGAAAGTACGAAATCTCACTATCGCGCAGGGGAAACGTCCCCTCTGGCAGGGATTATCGCTGACGGTGAAAGCGGGCGAACGGCTCGGCATCTCTGCGCCGAGTGGCCATGGCAAGACCACGCTGGGGCGGGTATTGGCGGGTTGGCAACCGGTTGGGGCCGGCGGGCAGATCCTGCTGGATGGACAGCCGGTGCCTGAACAGGTAAAAGGCTATAACCCCATCCAGCTGGTGCCCCAGCACCCGGAGCTCACATTCAATCCCTATCGCACCACCGGGCAGGCGCTCTGGGATGTATGGCGCCCCGATGACGCAATGCTGGCCCGCTTTATGGTCAAGCCTGCGTGGCTCAGTCGTAAACCTGGCCAGCTCTCTGGCGGCGAACTGGCCCGCATCGCGCTGCTGCGCGCCCTCGATCCACGCACCCGACTGCTGATTGCCGACGAGGTGACCGCCCAGCTGGATCCGCAAATCCAGCGCCAGCTCTGGCAGGAGTTGATGGTTGAGTGCGAACAGCGCGGGCTTGGCATGGTGATATTCAGTCACCAGCAGGCGCTGCTGCGCCAGATCTGCCATCGGGTGCTGCGCTTTGGTGAGGTGCCTGCGGAGCAGGAGGCGATGGCCCGTAGCGTGGCCTGAGGATTGGCTTCCCCCTCATCCCCAGCCCTTCTCCCGCAAGGGGAGAAGGGAGCAGAAGGTGCCATCTCACCACGCTCGGGGTTTAGGGTTTGGAGAACCTCTGGGTTTGAAAATATGGCTGGTTGTTATGCTCGAAGCGCCCCCTGAGGGGGTTGAGGGAGTCGTATAGTCGCGACATCCACAAACCGATTCCCTCACCTTGGGGAGAGGGCCAGGGTGAGGGGACGCGAGTATGAGTCGCTGGCCATTCTGTACAGAGAGAACCGTTGGCAAAGCGCAGATAAAAGAGAGGGAGGCATCAGCCTCCCTCTTTTGTTTTCTACCGTTATCAGCGGCATTTAACCGGTTCTGGTTCAGGCCGTGGCCAGCCAGTTCAGCCAGGCATCCATCCCTTCACCGGTAGTGGCGCTGACCTGGACCACCTGAATATAGGGGTTGACCCGTTTGGCGTTCTCGATGCAGCGTGCCACGTCAAAGCTGACGTAGGGCAGCAGATCAATCTTGTTGATCACCATCAGCTGGGCGGCGGCAAACATATCCGGGTATTTCAGCGGCTTCTCTTCCCCCTCGGTGACGGAGAGGATCGCTACCTTGTACTTCTCGCCGAGATCGAAGCTGGCGGGGCAGACCAGATTGCCCACGTTCTCGATAAAGAGGATGCCCCCTTGATTGGCGGGCAGCTGGTGGCAGGCATCGTGAACCATTTTGGCGTCCAGATGGCAGCCCTTGCCGGTGTTGATCTGCACGGCAGGGACACCGGTGGCACGGATGCGATCCGCATCTCTGCTTGTCTGCTGATCCCCTTCGATCACCGCGCAGGGGCGCTTGTCGGCCAGCTGGCGCAGGGTTTCGCACAGCAGGGTGGTTTTGCCTGAACCCGGGCTAGAGACCAGGTTGAGCACCAGTTGGGCCGCTTCGTCGAAGTGTTCGCGGTTGTGGGCCGCCAGCGCGTTGTTCTTGGCCAGCACATCCATCTCGATGGCGATCAGCTGGCGCTGCCCCATGCCCGGAACCGACAATCCCGCTTCCCCTTTGCCGTAGTGCAGCTCACCCTGCTGATGGTCATGGTCATGGTCATGGTCATGGTCATGGTCATGGTCATGGCTGTGATCATGGGGATGCGCATGGGAATGGCCGTGGTCATGAGAGTGGGCGTGATCATGGTGGTGGTCATGTTCGTGGCCGTGCTTATGAGGGTGATCATGATGATGACCATGCTTGTGGCCGTGGTCATGGGTGTGATCATTCCCGTGGGCACTTGGCTGAGCCGCCAGGAGGGCGGGAGCCATGCCATGGTAGTGGTGATGGACATCCCCCTGGTGGTGGTAGTGGTGGTGAATGATCAGGGTGCGCGGCGCGCTCTGCTCGTGGTCATGATGGCGCTCATGAGCGTGCTCGTGGGGGTGTGCATGGTCGTGATCATCTTTATGGCCGGCGATCCGCGCCTGGCCGCATCCGCATACGCTACACATATCAACTTACCTCGATGTCGGTGATGCGCAGGCTGTTCCCCTGCGCGACTCGTAATTTGTATCCGCCACATTCGGGACAGGCCTGCCCGCGCTCGGTGAGGGTGACCGTCTTGTTGCAGTCGTAACACCAGGCTTCTGCCGCCTGGTGCTGAAAGTGAAGCTGGGCTCCTTCGACGGCGGTGCCCTTGGCGGCAGCCTCGAAACAGAAGGCAATGGTGTCCGGGTCGACGCAGGAGAAGCTGCCGACCTCGAGCCAGAGGGCGGTCACCTTGTTAAAGCCCCGCTGGGTGGCCTGCTCGGCTGCCAGATCGATGGCGGCCATGGCCAGAGACATTTCGTGCATGGTGGCTCCTTAACCGATATGGGGAGGTGTGACTCCCCTCTGTAATTGACGGAACGGCATGGCCGCTCAACAGATCCGCGGCAGCAGCTCCCCCTGCGGCAGCTCCAGATAACGGCGGCTGCCCCAGGGGTTATTGAGGATCACCTTGTGGCGATCGCTCGCCTGCACCACGCCGATCTGGCTGGCTGAGGGGTTGAACTGCCGCAAGATGCCCAGCGCGTCCTGCGCCTGTTCGGCAGGCAGGGCCAGCACCATGGTCCCCTCGTTGGCGAGATCATGGGGCTCGAAACCGTAGAGCTCGCACAGGCCACGCACCGGATCGCACACCGGAATGGCGGACTCCTCCAGCTCGATGGCCACCTGGGAGGCGCTGCTCCACTCGTTGAGCACGGCGGCAAGGCCACCGCGGGTGGCATCGCGCAGGGCGTGCGGGGTAATGCCTGCCTGCAGCAGCGCTTCTACCTGTGGCCAGAGGGTTGTGCAGTCGCTTTTCAGATCAGAGCCCAGTTGCAGGGCATCGCGAGCCATCAGGATGCAGGCGCCGTGGCTGCCGATATCCCGCGACACCAGAATGGCGTCACCGGCCTTGAGGCTCCGTACCGATATGTCCCGGCTCTGCTCAGGCAGCGGGAAAGTGCCGACCCCGCTGGTGTTGATAAAGATCTTGTCGGCGGCTCCCTTGGGCACCACCTTGGTGTCGCCGCAGACGATACGGGCGCCGCTCTTGGCAAGCTCGGCCGCCATCGACTCGACGATGCGGGCGAGATCGGCGTAGGGGAAACCCTCCTCGATGATAAAACTGCAGCTAAGATACTCGGGCTTGGCCCCCATCATGGCGAGATCGTTGACCGTGCCGGCGATGGCCAGCTTGCCGATATCGCCCCCCTCGAAGAACAGCGGCGAGACGGTAAAGCTGTCGGTGGTGAAGGCGACGGGGCCCTCTACCGGCAGCAGGGCGGCATCTTCACCGCGCAGCAGGATCTCGTTGCCAAAGTGGCGAAAGAAGAGCTGGTTGATCAGCTGATTCATCTCCACGCCGCCGCCGCCGTGACTAAGTTGGATTTCTCTCATCGTTCCTGGATCCCCATATATCGGTAGTAGGCATTGCAGGCCCCTTCGGAGCTGACCATGCAGCTGCCCATGGGTTGGGTCGGGGTGCAGCCCCGGCCAAAGACGTTGCACTGGTTCGGTTTGGCCAGGCCGCGCAGGATATCGGCGCACTGGCACGCCTTGTGGTCATCGATGGGGGTCTCACTGAGTTGAAAGTGACGCTCTGCATCGCGCTTGGCAAAGGCATCGCGCAGGCGCAGGGCGGAGGCGTTGATATCCCCCAGACCTCGCCAGCGAAAGTGCTCGCGGGTCTCGAAAAAGCGCTCGACCAGCCGCTGGGCGGCTTTATTGCCACTGGCGGTAACGGCGCGGCTGTATTGCACCTCCAGTGCGTAGCGACCCTCCACCTTCTGGCGCACCATCATCAAGAGCGCCTCCATCACGTCCACAGGCTCGAAGCCGCTAACCACCACAGGCACCTGATAGCGATCGACGATGGGCAGGTAGATATCGGCGCCGGTAATGACGCTGACGTGAGAGGGGCCGATAAAGGCGTTCACCTTGGCCACCCCGTCGGCCATCACCGCATGAATGGCGGGGGGCACCAGCACATGGTTGATATGAAACAGCAGGTTCTCAATCCCCTCAGCTTCAGCCGCAGCCAGCAAGGCGGCGGTCATGGGGGTGGAGGTCTCGAAACCGATGGCGAAGAAGACCACGGTTTTCTCCGGATTCTCACGGGCGATACGCAGTGCATCGAGGGGGTCATAGACCGGGCGGATATCGCTCCCCTTGGCCCGTTGCTGGGCCAGCGTGCCCCTGGATCCCGGCACCCGGATCATGTCCCCCAGGGTGACCAGAATGACGCTGGGCTGGCTAGCCAGCTCGATGGCCTGATCGATGCGCTCTTTGGGCATGATGCAGACCGGGCAGCCGGGGCCGTGGACGAACTCGATGCTGGCCGGCAGCAGCTGGTGCAGGCCGTACTTCATGATGGTGTGGGTATGGCCGCCGCACACCTCCATCACCCGCAGCGGCTCGGGCAGATCTTTGGCAAGCTCGGTAATTTGCGCGGCGAGGGCGCGGATCACCTCGGGCTGGCGAAAGCCCTGAAAGAGATCATTGAGGGTCAGCATGGCAAAATATCCTGCTCTGGCATCAGGGCCACCATCTGGCGGAAGCTCTCGAGGCTGGCCTGCGCCTCCTCTTCGTCAATCTTGCTCATCACAAAGCCGATATGGAGCAGCACATAGTCGCCAATGTTGAGAGGCTCTTCGAGCAGCATGCAGCTGACGCGCCGCTGCACCCCCAGGGTATCGACGGTGACGCAGTTATCTTCGGGGTGCAGCTGCACCACCTGAGAGGGGATGGATAGACACATGGATTTCAGGACTCCGACAAGGTGGCACAACCGGTGGTGACAGGCTGATGCGTGGCAAGATGGTGGATGGCAAACCAGAGCTGACCGGCGGCGATGCCACCGTCATTGAGCGGCAGGGTTTCGCTGGTCAATACCTGCCGACCGGCCGCTTCGAGCGCGGGCACCAGCTGATCCATCAGCACCCGGTTTTGAAAGACGCCGCCCCCCAGCGCCACCGGATAGCCGGGGAAGCGCTCGGCCAGGGCGATGACCAGATTGCTGATGGCGCGGATAAAACCGGCGGCTAGGCTGGCGGTGGAGGTGCCTTGGCGCTGCTCGTTGACAAGGGTATGGATCAGCTCGGCCCACTCGATCTGCAGCGGCCCTTCCGCTGATTGGCTGAGATCAAAGGCGAGGGGGAAGGGTTGTTCATCGGCGGTTAGCCGCGAGGAGGCCGCCTCCAGCAATAGCCCCGCTTCGCCCTCGTAATCGGGGGGGGCGATCACTCCCAAGAGCGCTGCCACCGCATCGAACAGTCGACCGATGGAGCTGGTGTAGGGGGCGTTGCGACCGAGATGCCAGAGCTGGTGCAGGTTGCTGATCCGCTTAAGGGGCAGTTGCTTGATCAACGGAATATCGAGGGCACTGATCTGCTCAGGGCTGTGCGATTCAAACAGCAGCCCCAGCAGCTGACGTACCGGCTCGCGAATGGCCGCCTCGCCGCCGATCAGCTTGAAGGGGGCAAGGTGGGCAACCCGCTCAAATCCCTTAACGTCTGCGATCAGCAGCTCGCCGCCCCAGAGGGTGCCGTCATCGCCAAGGCCGGTGCCATCGAAGGCAAAACCCAGCACCGGGCCCGTGATGTCATGCTCGGCCATCACAGCCAGCAGGTGGGCGTGATGGTGCTGCACCTCGAGATGGGTTGCATCCTGATCGCGGCAGTAGTCCCTGGCCCACTGGTGGCTGAGGTAGCCGGGGTGGCGATCCGAGACCAGAACTTCGGGATTGAGATCGTAGAGATCGCGAAAGGTGGCCAGGGTTTGCTCGAAGTGCTCCTGCATCGGCAGGCTGTGCAGATCGCCGATATAGGGGCTGTAGATGCGCTGGCGGCCGAAGGCCAGCGCCAGCTGGTTCTTCTGTTGTGCCCCGACTGCCAAGAGTGGCACCTTGACCGCCTGTTTCAGGCTGGGAGTGCAGGGGGCATAGCCCCGGGCGAGGCGCAACGTCTGGCGACGCCCGCCGGCCCACTGCACCAGACTGTCGTCGCAGGGGTGCAGTATGGGGCGGTTGTGATCCAGGATGCCGTCAATCTCGCCCCCGAGTTCCCTGACCACCGCCTCGCACTCGATAAGGATTGGGCTGCCGCGACCATTGGCGCTGGTGGCCACCAGCGGCATGGCGCAGGCGTTCAGCAGCAGCTGATGGAGCGGGGTATAGGGGAGCATGACGCCAAGGTAGGGGATGCCGGGGGCGATCCCCTCGGCCAGCGGCGCGGTTGTCAGTAGGGATTCTGAGAGCCGATCATCGTTAATGCGCTTGCGCAGCAAGGTGATGGGTCTGGCCTGAGAGGCGAGCAGTTGCCACTCGTCTTCGCTGCCGGTGACATGCAATTTGGCCTCGGCAAGGGAGCCCATCATCACCGCCAGTGGTTTGCGTTCGCGCCGTTTGAGCATTCGTAATCTGGCAACACTCTGTTCATTGCGGGCATCACATATCAGGTGATAGCCCCCCATCCCCTTGACTGCGATCAGTGCTCCCGCTTGCAGGGCGCTTGCAGTGGCCTGCAGGGCATCCTCGCGCTCGGCCAAGGCATCGCCACGGCCATTTCGCCAGCTGAGATGGGGCCCGCACTCGGGACAGCTCACCGGCTGGGCGTGGTAGCGTCTGTCCAGCGGGTTTTCATAGGCCGCCGCGCAGCGCGGGCACATGGCAAAGCTCGCCATGGCGGTATGGGGGCGGTCGTAGGGGAGGCGGCGGATAATGGTGTAGCGCGGGCCGCAGTGGGTGCAGTTGGTAAAGGGGTAGTGGTGGTGGCGATCGTTGGGGTTGGCCACATCGTTGGCGCACGCCTCGCACATCCCCTGATCCGGCGAGATGGCGACCGTGGCAGCGCTCTGCTGCTGGCTGGCTTTAATTCGAAACTGGCCATGAAATTGGCCATCGAAGTCGGGATCCTGATCTCGGGGCAGCTCCCGCTCGCTGAAGTGATCGATACGGCTCAAGGGCGGCGCCAGTTCCCGCAGTTCGCGGGCAAAGCTGGCGAGCTGCTCAGGGGATCCTTCGGCACCGATGGTGACGCCGCTCGCGTCGTTCAACACATAGCCGGCAAGGCCGTGGCGCAGCGCTAGCCCATAGACGAAGGGGCGAAAGCCGACCCCCTGTACGATGCCGTCGATATGAAATTCCCGGCGCAGTCGAAGGCGTGTCGACGTGGTCATGGCGCCATCCAAAGAGGGGCCAGCGCCCCTCCCTCATAACCGGGGGGCAGGGAACCCTCCCTCATGACAGGGAGGCTGGGGAGGGCCGACAGGGGCGGCCATCCGACGATCATCCTGGGGGATGTCATGCGATATCGAACTCCCATCTGCTGGCCTGCCGCCACGGCATGGGCCATCGGGTGCAACGAACGGGGGGCAACGGGCTGCGTCGCGATAGAAGGGGCGTAGCCTTGACAGGCAGAGGAGGCCCTCGCCCTGTCACGGGGGCCAAGTTTACCGGGGCCCTGGTCCCCAATACCTTGATCTCGCCCCGGTTTGAGTGCCAGATGCGGCGCTTCTTTGCGATCCTGTGAGCCTGCTCCGCCAGCGATCGGTGCGTGAGAACTGGCGGCGCCGCACCCCCGGGGCGCTGAACCAGCCCCTGAAGGGGGCAAATCGAGGATGGCGGGGCCAACACGCAGGTTTTTTTGTTTGGTTTTATTTAACGATTACGGTCAATCGATTGGAAAAATTGAACACCTTGGGGGCTGTTTTACCCCTTGCGGGGGCTGGCGGGGGGCTGCCGGCCCTGAAAAACGGGGCCAGCCCGGTTTCCCGGAGCGTCTCGGCGGCGAGGCGCCTGCGGGCGGGATCTGCCATTGGCGGCCCTGGGCTGGTATAGTCCTGCGCCAACAAAAGAGGTTGGAGAGACGGCTTGCCGATGCCCCTGGGGCGGCGCCTCTCTTCGCGGCATCAAAGGATATCCCCATGAAATTCAGTCCCCTGCTCGATGAGATGATGAAGGCGCTGCAGGTCTTGCCGGGCGTGGGCCCGAAATCGGCCCAGCGCATGGCGTTCACCCTGCTGGAGCGCGAGCGCAGCGGCGGTCTGCGTCTGGCCTCCCTGCTCAACCGGGCGCTCACCGAAATCGGTCATTGCAGCCACTGCCGCACCTTTACCGAGAACGATCGCTGCGAGATCTGCGCCAATCCCAAGCGCGAGGAGAACGGCCTGCTCTGCGTGGTGGAGAGCCCGGCGGACGTGGCCGCCATCGAGCAGACCGGCCAGTTTTCCGGCCGTTACTTCGTGCTGATGGGCCACCTGTCGCCCCTTGACGGCATCGGCCCCGAGGAGCTGGGGCTCGATATCCTGGAGCGCCGCCTGCAAGAGGAGCAGATCAAGGAGCTGATCCTCGCCACCAACCCCACCATCGAGGGGGATGCCACCGCCTGGTACATCGCCGACATGGCCCGCACCGCCGGGGTGGAGGTGAGCCGCATCGCCCATGGCGTGCCGGTGGGCGGGGAGCTGGAGCTGGTGGATGGCACCACGCTCTCCCACTCCCTGATGGGGCGCCAGCGTCTGAGCTGAAGACGCCACGAACCCCAGCCCTCCCCTTGGCAGGGGAGGGAGCAATGGATCCTGCCCCACTCCTCCCTTTGGCAGGGAAGAAAGCAACGAACCCCGCCTCAGCCCTCCCCTTGATAGGGGAGGGAGCAATGGATCTTGCCCCACTCCTCCCTTTGGCAGGGGAGAGCAAGGCTGACCCCGCTATTGGCTCCACGCGCGATCCCAATCTGACCCTCCTCGCCAGACAGGGGACGACGGTGCACCTCCCCCTTGTGAAGGGGGAGGCCGGGAGGGGGTTGCCTGTGTGGGCCAAGCGAGGGGCCGGTGTGCAAATTTGCTCTCAAGTTTGCACGCAAGCCCCTTGATATTTGAAAGGCCAACCCCATCTAGCTTGGGAATCTGTTCAACCCGACGTTTTGAGGACTGGTCGATGACCCAAAGTGTTCACGCCGAAACCCACGGCTTTCAGACTGAAGTCAAACAACTGCTGAGCCTGATGGCTCACAGCCTCTACTCCAACAAAGAAGTATTCCTGCGCGAGCTGATTTCCAACGCCTCCGATGCGGCGGACAAGCTGCGCTTCAAGGCGCTTTCCGATGCCTCTTTGTTCGAAAACGACGGCCAGTTGCGCGTGCGCCTGGTGGTGGACAAAGAGAACAAGACCCTGACCATTTCGGACAACGGCATCGGCATGACCCGTGACCAGGTGATCGAGCACCTGGGCACCATCGCCAAGTCCGGCACCGCCGAGTTCTTCAAGCACCTCTCCGGTGACCAGGGCAAGGATTCCCAGCTGATCGGCCAGTTCGGGGTGGGCTTCTACTCCGCCTTCATCGTGGCCGACAAGGTGACCGTGGTCTCCCGCGCCGCCGGCACCACGCCGGAGCAGGGCGTGCAGTGGGAATCACAAGGGGAAGGCTCCTTCACCGTGGCTGACGTGACCAAAGCCGGTCGCGGCACCGACGTCATCCTGCACCTGCGCAGCGATGAAGAGGAGTTCCTGGACGACTGGCGCCTGCGCTCCGTGGTCAGCAAATATTCCGACCACATCAGCGTGCCGGTGGAGATGTTCAAGGAGGGCACGCCGGATCGGGAAGAAGACGGTGAAACCATCGTCGGCACCCCGGGGGAGTGGGAGCAGGTCAACCGCGCCACCGCGCTCTGGACCCGCAACCCGAAGGACATCAAGGACGAGGAGTACCAAGAGTTCTACAAGCACGTCGCCCACGACTTCGAAGATCCGCTCCTGTGGGGTCACAACCGGGTGGAAGGGGCCCAGGAGTACACCAGCCTGCTCTACATCCCGGCCCGCGCGCCGTTCGATCTCTACAACCGCGAACAGAAGCACGGTCTGAAGCTCTACGTACAGCGCGTCTTCATCATGGACGACGCCGAGCAGTTCATGCCGACCTACCTGCGCTTCGTGAAAGGGGTGCTGGACTCCAACGATCTGCCGCTCAACGTCAGCCGTGAAATCCTGCAGGACAACAAGGTGACCGCCTCCCTGCGCAAGGCCTGCTCCAAGCGCGTGCTCACCATGCTCAACAAGCTGGCGAAAGAGGATGGCGAGAAGTACGCCAAGTTCTGGAGCGAGTTCGGCAATGTGCTCAAAGAGGGTCCGGCCGAGGATTACGCCAACCGGGAAGAGATCGCGAAGCTCTTGCGCTTTGCCAGCACCGCCGGCGAGGGCGAAGCCCAGACCGTGTCGCTGGAGGATTACGTTGGCCGCATGAAGGAAGGTCAGCAGAAGATTTACTACATCACCGCCGACTCTTATGCCGCTGCCAAGAACAGCCCGCACCTCGAGATCTTCCGCAAGAAGGGCGTCGAAGTGCTGCTGATGTGGGAGCGGGTGGACGAGTGGCTGATGAGCCACCTGACCGAGTTCGACGGCAAGCAGCTGGTCTCCGTCACCCGTGGCGAACTGGATCTCGGGGATCTGGAAGACGAAGCCTCCAAGCAGGCGCAGGAAGAGGCCGAAAAAGCCAACGCCGGTCTGGTGGAGCGGGTCAAGAAGAGCCTCGGTGAAGCTGTGAAAGAGGTGCGCGTCACCCACCGTCTGACCGACTCGCCGTCCTGCATCGTCACCGACGCCCACGGCATGAGCACCCAGATGATCAAGCTGATGCGCGCCGCCGGTCAGCCGGTGCCGGAGCAGAAGTACATCCTGGAGCTCAACCCCGACCATGCCCTGGTGAAGAAGCTCGGCACCATCGAGGATGAGAGCCTGTTTGGCGAGTGGGTCTCCCTCCTGCACGAGCAGGCCCAGCTGGCGGAGCAGGGTGGCCTCAATGATCCGGCGAGCTTCGTCTCCCGTATCAACCGTCTGCTACTCCAGGCGTGATGTGATTGTGATTGGCCCACTGCATGACAGTGGGCTTTTTTTTGGCCGTTCCCCTCTGGTGCGCTGCTGCATTTTCAATCATTTTTCGTGGTCGTCGTCTGCGTCTTTGGTCGCAGAGACGGGGCGGGAGTGTGGTGATAATCTGGCCACTCACACGGGGCGAGCTTGTTAATACGGGCGAAAACGTGTAGTTTTTTGCCTTCTCAAGAATTGAATAACCAATCAACTAGGAGCGTGTATGCGCATTGTTCTGTTGGGAGCTCCGGGCGCCGGCAAGGGTACCCAGGCTCAGTTCATCATGGAAAAACACGGTATTCCGCAGATCTCCACCGGCGACATGCTGCGTGCGGCGATCAAGGCGGGTACCGAGCTGGGCCTCAAGGCCAAAGCCGTGATGGACGCAGGTCAGCTCGTCTCCGACGACATCATCATCGGCCTGGTCAAAGAACGCATCGCGCAACCGGATTGCGCCAACGGCTTCCTGCTGGACGGCTTCCCCCGCACCATTCCCCAGGCGCAAGCCATGAAGGATGCCGGTGTGACCGTGGACTTCGTGCTGGAGTTCGACGTGCCGGACGAAGAGATCGTCAAGCGCATGAGCGGCCGCCGCGTGCACTCCGGCTCCGGCCGTACCTATCACGTGGTGTTCAACCCGCCGAAAGTGGAAGGCAAGGATGACGTGACCGGCGAGGATCTGGTGATCCGTGCCGACGACGAAGAGACCACAGTGCGCAAGCGTCTGGATGTCTACCATCAGCAGACCGCGCCGCTCATCGGTTTCTACGGCAAGGAAGCGGAAGCGGGCAACACCCGTTACGTCAAGATCGACGGCACCCAGCCGGTGGATCTGGTCAGCCAGCAACTGGCCGCCATTCTCGGTTAAGCCATTCAGGGCCGGCAGGACGCAGCCGTTCGCCGGCTGGCTATGAGGGTGAGAAAAGGGTCCATACCGGGCCCTTTCTTGCAATTCCCACGACACAGAACGACAGGATGCTAACGTGACCACGAAAACCGGGATCTTGCTGGTAAATCTGGGTACCCCGGCCGCGCCGACCACGGCAGCGGTCAAGGCGTTTCTCAGCCAGTTTCTGCACGATCAGCGGGTCGTCGACCTGCCGCGCTACCTCTGGTGCCCCCTGCTTCACTTCATCATCCTGCCGACCCGCTCCCCCAAGGTGGCCAAGCTCTATCAGCAGGTGTGGACCGAGCAGGGCTCCCCTCTGATGGTCATCAGCCAGCAGCAGCGCGCGGCCCTGGAGCACGAGCTCAAGCGGGAAGGAGTCGAAGTGCCGGTGGCGCTCGCCATGACCTATGGCGCCCCGTCGCTGGCCGATGGCTGGCAGGCCCTCAAGGCCCAGGGGGTCAACCGGGTGATCCTGCTGCCGCTCTATCCCCAGTATTCGGTCAGTACCACCGCCTCGGTGTTCGACGCCTGGGCCAGGGCGATGAAAACCGAGCGCAATCTGCCGGTGGTGCGGCTCATCCGCGATTACCATGCCCACCCGGAGTACATCCAGGCGCTGGCCATGAGCGTGCGTCGCCACTGGGAGCAGCACGGCCAGGGGGAGCATCTGCTGATGTCCTTCCACGGCATTCCCGAGCGCTACGAGCGGGAAGGGGATCCCTATGGTCATCAGTGCAGACGCACCGCCGCCCTGCTGGCGGAGGCGCTGGGGCTGGCCCCGGAGCAGTGGACCGCGAGCTTCCAGTCCCGCTTTGGCAAGGAGGAGTGGCTCAAGCCCTACACGGACCTGACCGTGGGCGAATTGCCCTCTCGCGGTGTCAAGCGGCTCGATGTCATCTGCCCGGCCTTCTCGGCGGATTGCCTCGAGACCCTGGAGGAGATCCAGGTGCAGAACCGGGAGATCTTCATGGCCGCCGGTGGCGAGCAGTTTGAATACATCCCGGCCCTCAACAGCGATCAGGCCCATATCCGCATGATGGTTTCCCTCATCTGTCGCGAGCTGGCATGATGGCCGTTCTCATCCGGTGCCCGACGTGGCGGACGTTCGGATTCAACGATAAAGGAGTGTCCTGATGATGCATATCACGCTGATTTACGCCGGCCTGCTCGGGCTCTTGTTCCTGCTGCTCTCCTTCTGGGTGGTCAAGCGCCGCGCCCAGTTCAGGGTGATGATTGGGGAGGGGGAAGCCCCCGAGATGCTGGCCGCGATCCGCGCCCACGGCAACTTTGCCGAGTACGTGCCCCTCACCCTGCTGCTGATGGCCCTGTGCGAACTGGCGGGGGTCGGGGCGCTCTGGCTGCACCTGGGCGGTGTGCTGCTGCTGGTGGGGCGCATCCTGCATGCCATCGGCATCCAGATCCCCAGAGCTCCCAACATGCCGCGCCTCTTCGGCACCCTCTTCTTCTGGCTGTCGCTGGGGATGTTCTCGGTGCTGGCCCTGGTGCAGGGGCTCTCGGCAAGCTGAATGTCATCCCGCAACACCACCCCGTCACGGGGTGGTTTTTTGTGGTAGCCAAGTCAAACGTTTTCCTCGCAAACCCTTGTCTATACTGACCTCAAAATTCAATCGTGCGACTTTTCGGCGTGGTGGATTGTGTTAAAATCCCGCCCCTCTTTTCCCCAGAGCACAGAAGATTGCCATGAAATTTCCCGGTCAGCGCAAGTCCAAACACTACTTCCCGGTCGACAGACGTGATCCCCTGATCCCGCAGAATTCCCAGCTCACCGAACTGGGCAAGGCCTATGTAGTGGGCATCGATCAGACTCTGGTGGATATCGAAGCCCATGTGGACGAAGACTTCCTGAACCGGTACGGCCTGAGCAAGGGCCACTCCATGCTCATCTCCGACGAGGTGGCGGAGCTGGTCTACGACGAGCTCAAGGCCAACAACATGGTGGTGAGCGAATTTGCCGGCGGCACCATCGGCAACACCATGCACAACTACTCCGTGCTGGCGGACTCCCACTCCATCCTGCTTGGCGTCATGAGCCAGGACATCCGCATCGGCAGCTATGCCTACCGCTATCTGTGCAACACCTCCTCCCGGGTCAACCTCGACTACCTGCAGCCGGTGGACGGCCCGGTCGGGCGCTGCTTCACCTTCATCACCGAAGGGGGAGAGCGCAGCTTTGGCATCAACGCCGGCAAGATGGATCACCTGGATGTGGACCACATCCCCGAGACCATCATCAAGGAGGCCTCGGCCCTGGTGATCACCGCCTACCTGGTGCGCGGCGCCGACGGCACGCCCATGAAGGAGGCAGCCATGGCCGCGGTGCGCTATGCCCGCGAGGCCGGGGTGCCTGTGGTGCTGACCCTGGGCACCCGCTTCGTCATCGACGAGAATCCCCAGTGGTGGCGCGATTTCATCAGCGAGAACGTGACCGTGCTCGCCATGAACGAGGACGAGGCGGAGGCCCTGACCGGGATAAAGGATCCCCTCGGCGCGGCCGACAAGGCGCTGGACTGGGCGGACATGGTGCTCTGCACCGCCGGCCCCATCGGCCTCTACATGGCGAGCTACACCGACGAGGACTACAAGCGCGAGACCACCCACACCCTGCTGCCCGGCGTCATCCCCGAGTTCAACATGTACGAGTTCAGCCGCCCCATGGCCCGGGACAAGTGCCGCAAGCCTGCGCGTATCTACTCCCACATCTCCCCCTACATGGGCGGCCCGGAGAAGATCAAGAACACCAACGGGGCAGGGGACGGGGCGCTGTCCGCCGTGCTGCACGACATGGTGGCGAACGCCTACCACCGCATGAACGTGCCGAACTCCGCCAAGCATCTCTCGGAATTCCTGACCTACTCCTCTCTGGCCCAGGTGTGCAAGTACGCCAACCGGGTGAGCTACGAGGTGCTGGCCCAGAGCAGCCCGCGCCTCTCCCGCGGGTTGCCGGAGAAGGAAGACAGCCTGGAAGAGGTGTACTGGGAGCGGTGATACCTCTTCCTGTCGACCACAAGAAAGGGTGCCACTGGGCACCCTTTCTTGTTTTTGGGGCTGGATCATGTTTTTGGCATCGCTTTTGCTGACATCGTGGACAGCCCGCGTCGCGGCGGCATACCTTGTGTTAAGGATATGTAGCTGCTGCGGGGCGAGGGTATGTTGAGACAATGGAGTATCGGTCGGCGTCTGTCGCTGGTGACCCTGATGGTGCTGGCGCTGCTGGGACTGCTGCTGTTCTTCTGCCTGCAGATCTATCAGCAGGGGCTGATGGGGGAGAAGAGCCGCCAGACCCAGGCCCAGGTGGAGACCGCCTACAGCCTGGTGGCGGGGCTGGAAGCCAGGGTGCGCAAGGGGGAGCTGGACGAGGCGAGCGCCAAGGCCGAGGCGCTGGCGCTGATCAAGGGGTTGCGTTACGGCAACGATGACTACTTCTGGATCAACGACAGCCACCCCACCATGGTGATGCACCCCATGAAACCCGAGCTGGACGGCAAGGATCTCTCCGGGGTGGAGGACAAGCAGGGGCTCAGGCTGTTCGTCGCCTTCGCCGATCTGGCCCGGGCCCAGGGCGCGGGGGAGGTGGCCTACTACTGGCCCAAGCCGGGGGTGGACGAACCGGTACGCAAGATCTCCTACATCAAGCGCTTCGCCCCCTGGGACTGGATCATCGGCACCGGCGTCTATGTGGACGACGTCGAGGCCCAGTACCGGGAGGTGCTGCACACCCTGCTGGGGATCGGGCTGGTGCTGGCCCTCCTGCTGTTTGCCGTGGTCGGCCTCATTGTGCGCAGCATCGTCGTGCCCCTCTCCCGCTCGGTCTCGGCCCTTGGCAACATCGCCAGGGGGGAGGGGGATCTGCGGGTACGTCTGCCGGAGTCGGGGCGTGACGAGCTGAGCCAGCTCAGCATCAACTTCAACCTCTTCGCCAGCCAGATGGCGCAGCTGGTGGCCCGCAGCCAGCAAATAGCGGATCAGAACCGGGTGCATGCCCACCAGCTGGCCGAGGTGGTGGAGCGTACCGGCGCCATCGTCACCGGCCAGGAGCAGGATACCCTGCGGGTGGCCAGCGCCATGGAGCAGATGACGGTGAGCAGCCGCGAAGTGGGCCAGCACGCGGCCCAGGCCGCCGACGCGGCGGACTCGGCCCTCAATCTGGCCCAGCATGGCCGCGAGGTGGTGGTCCAGACCCGGGAGTCCATCAGCCAGTTGGCGGACGAAATGGTGGAGACGGTGCAGGCGGTGAGCCGCCTCGAGCAGGAGACTCAGCAGATTGGCTCCGTGCTCGACGTCATTCGCGGGGTGGCGGAGCAGACTAACCTGCTGGCCCTCAACGCCGCCATTGAAGCGGCACGGGCCGGGGAGCAGGGGCGCGGCTTTGCGGTGGTCGCCGATGAGGTGCGTACCCTGGCGACCCGCACCCACAGCTCCACCGACGAGATCCGGCAGATGATCCAGCGGCTGCAGGAGGGGGCCGGCAAGGTGGTCAGCGGCATCAGCCAGTTGCAGCAGCTCTCCCGCGCGACGGCGGACAGGGCCGGCGATGCGGATGTCGCCATCAATGCCATCGATGGATCCGTCCACACCATTACTGCCATGAATGGGCAGATTGCCACGGCGGCGGCGGAGCAGAGCCGGGCGGCGGAGGAGATCAACCAGCGGCTGGTGGCCATCACCCAGCTGGCGGCGGATGCCCTGGCCCAGAACCGGCTGACCGAGCAGGCATCCGGGCAACTGGCGCTGGCCTGCGACGAGCTGGGGGCCCTGGTGGCGAAATATCGCATCTGACGGCGTTTATCCCTGTCTTTTTGGGGATAAGGCTTGAGTCTGGGGGGCTTTTGGGACACCATCTGCCCCATTCTCGGCCAGCCCTGGCCGACAGCCTGCCATTGCTTTGCAAGAGAGAGACCCCATGAGCAAACTAACTGACAATCTTGACGCCAATTTCCAGCTGTTCATCGAAGAAGTCCGCGAGTCGGGTCAGGTGTGGGGTCTGCGCTACGGTGAAGACTGGGTGGTGTGCCGCTCCGCCGAGTTCGAAGATGCGGACGTGATGCCGCTCTGGTCCGCCGAAGGGGATGCCCGCCTGCACTGCGTGGACGAGTGGGCGGATTACGAGCCGGAAGTGATCGAGCTCGAAGAGTTCCTGGACATCTGGATCAACGATCTGGACGAGGATGACGTGCTGGTCGGCCCGAACTGGAACGCCGATCTGGAAGGCCAGGAGCTCGAGCCCATCGAGCTGGCCAAGGCGCTGGTGGAACTGGACGCCTGAGTCTGCCGTCCCGCCGGATTGTGATGAACCGGCCCCCTTCGGGGGGCCGGTTTTTTTATGGCCGCCATGGGCCATGAAAAGACGATTTGCCTTTGCACCCGTCCCGGGGATGGGTCATCATCAACCCTTTGCCGATCGGGAGGTGCCATGTTTGTCTTTGACGTGACCACGAAGGCGGGGGCGCAGGGGAGGATCCAGGTGCAGGCGCTGGACTGGAGCCAGAGCGGTCCGGTGAGCTTTCAGTGTGACAGCGACGAGCTGGCCCTGGTGCTGCTGAGCGGGTGCCGCTGCGATGCCGTGGGGTACTTCAATCTGCTGGGGGGCTGCAAGCCGCTCTACGTGGAGCAGTGGCTCACCTATTTGCAGGAGCGTGGCCAGCTGGAGAAGGTCACGGCCCGCCAGGAGAGCCCGTCCCAACCCGATTACCTGACCCGGGCCGGGCTGGCGGACGACGAGCTCAATGCCCTGCTCGGCCAGATCTACAAGGTGGCCGGGTTCAACCGCCTGCAGATCAACCGCTACCTCAAGCATCGCCACAACCCGACCATGCTGGCGACCCGTTACGATCAGAAGGAGCTGGAGCGCTATCGCCAGCTCAACGACATCATTCTGACCCTGTTGAAGCTGAAACCGTCTCCGTGAAGATCCCCATCTGACCGATCTCCGGTCCCAGCTCCTGGGGCCGGGCGATGAGGTAGCCCTGCAAGCCGTCCACATACATGCTCTGCAGCATCTGCTTCTGGCCTATCTGTTCCACCCCTTCCGCGATCACCAGGCAGCCCATGCGATGGGAGACGTCGACGATCATCCGCACGAACTGCTGATTGGTCAGATCCTGCTCCAGCTCGGTGATGAGTCCGGGGTCCAGCTTGATGTAGTCGGGTTTGAGCTCGCGAAACAGGCTGAAGGAGCCGATCCCCTTGCCGAAGTTGCAGATGGCCGAGCGGCTGCCGTGGCGCCTGAGCAGCTCGAACAGCCGCCTGGACCCGGTCAGGTTGCGCTCCAGGTGCTCCTCGTCGAGCTCGAACACCAGGTTGGCCCCGATGTCGGGGTCTTTTTGCAACTGGTGATCCAGCCAGATGAGAAAGGCGCTGTTTTGCAGCAGGGAGCCTGGCAGATTGAGACCCCATCGGCTGTTGTGGCCTCCGAAGGCGCGGTATTGGCGGATGACGTGGCGGATCACCATCTGGGTCAGGCGCAGTACCATGTCCAGCCGCTGCGCCATGGCGAGCAGGGTATCGCTTGGCAGCACGGTGCCGTCGCTGCTGCAAAAGCGGGGATAGATCTCGTGATAGGCGAGCATGCCACGATGCAGGGGCTGGATGGGCTGGCAGGTGAAGTTGACGCTCTCCTGCTCCAGCAGATCGGTCAGCACCTGGGTCCAGTGACGCTGACCCTGCACTTCGACCACCTCGTCGTTCTGCTGGATGGCCCAGCCATTGACTACCTCTGTCTGGGCGCGGGCCAGCGCGAGATCCGCCCGGGCCAGAATGGCCTCTATCTTCTGCTCGCTGCTCAGGCGGGTCATGCCCGAGTAGGCGGCGCTCTCGAGCTCGTGATCGTGCTGATAGCGATCGAAGGCGAGCTTTAGGTCCCGTCCCAGCAGATGGGGCGGGATCTGGGCCAGGGGGGGCAGCAGGACGGCAAAATCGGCCCCCGAGATGCGATAGACCCGGTGGCCCGGGAAGCGGCTGACGGTGTGGCTGATGAGGGCGGCGATGTCCCGGATGTAGGCATCTCCGGACTGGAAGCCGCGCTGGGCGTTGAGGGTCCCAAGCTCAGTGGCGCGGATGAGCACCAGGATGGCGGTCTGGGTATTTTCCTGTTGCAGCAGCTCGGTCAGATCGCGCCGGAAGGCGTGGCGGTTGCCAAGGCCCGTCATCTCGTCCCGGGTCGCCTGATTGTGCAATTCGGTGATCTGGCGGTGGGCATCTATCTCGGCCTCATTGAAGGACGCAAGGAGCTGGCGCAGAGCCGTTTGTGCCTGTACGCTGTCGAGCATGGCGGGATCCCGCTGCTGCAACGCCAGCAGCCAGCGTTGCTCCTGCCTCGCCTTTTCCCCACGGCGCACGCTGTGGGTGAGAAAGAGCAGCAGGGCGAATCCCGTCAGGGTGGTCATCAGGACCAGCAGCAGGGTGAGCGGTGAGGCGGGGGGGGCGAGCAGCACTCCCTGCAACAGCAGCATGGGAATGCAGACCAGTGCGCTGACCAGCAGCAGGTTTCCCTCATGTTTATTCAACATCGTTTCATCCTTGATGATGTTCATGATGTAGAAATTCTAACCAAGTCGCTGGCGCAAAACATGAGTACTCACGCAACTCCACGATAAAGCGCCGGCGGAATGCAACTAAATGTGAGTGAAAACACTTTCATGGTCTGTAAAAAAAGCGAAGATGGGTTGAAAACAGCCCCAACAGAGCAGAGGTAGATATGTTGCTAGAACCCGTAGACACCGCCAAAGCACGGCAACTATTGAATCAGAGTATGGCCTTGGTGCTCGCAGGGGGACGGGGCAGCCGCCTGAAGCAGTTGACCGATAACCGCGCCAAGCCCGCCGTCCACTTTGGCGGCAAATTCCGTATCATCGACTTCGTGCTCTCCAACTGCATCAACTCCGGCATCCGCCGGGTGGGTGTGGTGACCCAGTACAAGTCCCACAGTCTGTTGCGCCACCTGCAATCGGGCTGGTCTTTCCTGCGTTACCAGATGAACGAGTTCATCGACTTGCTGCCCGCCCAGCAGCGGGTGGACGAGGTGCACTGGTATCGCGGCACCGCAGACGCCATCTACCAGAACGTCGACATCATCCGTGACTACGGTCCCAAGTACATCGTGGTGCTGGCGGGGGATCACATCTACAAGATGGACTACGCCGCCATGCTGCTCGATCACGTGCGCCTCGGCGCCAAGGTGACGGTGGCCTGTATCGAGGTACCGCGCTGCGAGGCATCGGCCTTCGGCGTGATGGACATCGACGAGCAACGCAAGATCCGCGCCTTCGTGGAGAAACCGGCCAATCCGCCCGCCATGCCGGGCTGCGAGGATCGCTCGCTGGCCTCCATGGGCATCTACATCTTCGAGGCGGAGTACCTCTACCAGTTGCTGGAAGAGGACATCCACAATCTGGAGTCCAAGCACGACTTCGGCATGGATGTGATCCCGCGCATCGTGGGGGAGGGCAAGGCCTTTGCCCACCCGTTCAACATGTCCTGTGTCGGGGCCAAGGAGGGGCAAAAACCCTACTGGCGCGATGTGGGGACCCTGGATTCGTTCTGGGAGGCGAACATGGACCTTGCCTCCGTGGTGCCCGAGCTCGACATCTATGACGAGAACTGGCCCATCTGGACCAGCCAGAACATGTCGCCCCCGGCCAAGTTCGTGCAGGACAGAAACGGCCAGCACGGCATGACCATCAACTCCATGTTCGCGGGGGGGTCGATTGTCAGCGGCTCCTTCGTGCTCAACTCGGTGTTGTTCACCAACGTGCGGGTGCACTCCTTCTGTACCCTGGATCAGGCGGTGATCTTCCCCGGGGTCGAGATCGGGGCTGGTTGCCGCTTGCGCCGGGTGGTGGTGGACAAGGGGTGCAAGCTGCCAGACGGCCTGGTGGTGGGGGAGAACGCGGACGAGGATGCACGCCGCTTCTACCGCTCCGAGCAGGGCATCGTGCTGGTGACCAAGCCGATGCTGGCCAAGCTCGGCTAACCTCGTCGACACAGACAAAAAAAGGGAGCCCTGGGCTCCCTTTCTATTGGTGGTCGATTTATTTCTCGCTGACCAGGGCCTTGCCGGCCATCACCATGGCGGTGCCATGCTTGCCACCGGCGGCGGTCACTTGCGGGACACCATCTTCGTCGGTGTCGCTGCCGGCACCCTCGATGACGTTCTCGCCGGAGTCGCCGATCCACTCGGCCATCTGCATGCCGCCGTTGACGGTGCCGCGGAACCAGCTCACGTAGCGCTGGGTCAGCTGGGCCAGCTCCAGCTCGGGTGCCTTCTCGGCCCCTTCGTTGCGCAGGTTCAGCATGGCAGAGCGCAGGGCGCCGGAGATGGCGGCCTGGGTCCAGGGGGTGTATTCACCCTGCTTGCCGGCGAGCCAGGTTCCGGCCTTGGCATTGAAGTAGGCCTTGTCGGCGGCGATGAAGAGCTCGCGCGCCGCGGTGCGGTACTTGGCATCCGAGGTGGCCAGGAAGGCGGCGGTCAAGCCGCGGATGGCGGCGAACTGCGCGTCGATGGACTGACCGGCGTCAAGCTTGCCGCCCAGGGTCAGACCGTCATGGACCAGGCCGTTCTTGCCCTTGAGGTTGGCGAGGATGAAATCGGCCTGCTTGCGGACCAGTGCGATCGCCTGCTCACCCTGTGGGGTCTTGAGGTTCAGCTCGCCATTGTCACCGGCGGCGTAACCCACAGGCAGCGCATCCTGGGCGCGCTGGAAGATCTGCAGGGCGACCAGGGCGTAGGCGGCGTCGAAGGTGGTGACGTGCCCGGCCTGTTTGCCAGCCTGCCAGCTGTCGACCAGGGTGCCAGCCTTGGGCTCGAAGTGCAGGGCCAGCAGGTTCTTGAAGGTGAGGTTGGAGAGGTTCAGGGCCAGGGAGAAGGCATCGCTGCCCGCCACCGCCTTGCCCAGATCGTTGGTCTGGTTGGCAGCCGGAGCGGCGGCGAACGGGGCACCGTCAAACACGGCGTGGAAGGCCGGGTTCTGATTGGTGTTGGCCGTGCGCTGATCGCTGAAGGCGTAGAACTCGGAGAGGGGCCACAGCAGCATCCAGGCGTCGCGCAACTGGGCGGAGCCGTCCACGACCTCCAGCTTGCCGATGGCATCGGCGTCGTTCTTGCTGGTCTCGGTTACCTTCACCTGATGAGGGAAGTAGACAACCCCCTTGGCCGGATCGTACTGCGGGGTGATTTTGGCGCCCAGGGTCTTGCCGTCAAAGCCGAGCTGACCTTGCAGGATGGCGAGCTTGTCGATGGACTGCTCGGTCAGCATCATGCCGTTGAAGCCGTCGGCGGCAGAAACCCCCAGCTTGTGCTTGCCGTCCTGATCCATGGTGGCGGACGCGGCTTCCACCTCTTCATCGGTCTCGGCCACGTGCATGCCCCCCAGGAAGTCCTGGGACCACATCACTTCCTTGAGCAGGATGCCGCCCACGGCGGCCGGGACCAGCAGGTTATCACTGCCGCTCCAGCGCAGGGTGGCGTAGTCGCGGAAGTAGGCGGGGACCTGGGTCTTGACGCTCTTCTCGTTGCCCTTGGCGGTCTTGATGGTGATCTGGTCACCGTTGACCGGGGTGGCGTTCACGGCCTGGGCGAACTCCGGATTGGCGGAGGCGTAGGGCAGGGAGAGGGGATACATGCCCTGGGGAATTTCATCGGCGGGGAAGCCGACGGCCTCGGCCATGGCCAGTACCCGTTTGCCCAGGTCGGCCAGGGTGCCGCCACGGGCCTGGTTTTGCGGCCCGTTTACCAGATGGGGGCCCATGCCGGATTGGTAGTTGAGGGCGTACATTGCCTCTTCGGAGTATTCATAGGATTCGATCCCGGCGGCGAAGTCGAACGGAGTCGGCTCGTCGGCGCGGTTGGCGTCCAGCACATCCAGATCCAGACCGAGGGCCTCGGCCAGCGGCTCGCCGGAGAGCTCGAATTCGGTGTAGGCCAGCATGTTGGCGGCGGTGTTGAACGTCTTGTCCTCCACCTTGACGGCAGCCTGTGCGGCGCTGCTGAGGAGTGCGCAGGCGATCGCCTGCACCAGTACGGTTTTTCTCATGTCCTTCTCACCATATTGTTGATTTTATTATGACGCTTCTCATGAATCTAAATGAGAATGGTGTGCATTATGGGGCAAAGGGCGGGGCTTGAGAAGAAAAAAACCGCGCCCCGGTGGGGTGAAGAGGAGAGGCGCGGCGGCAGGTGTCACATCAGTTTGAAGGGGATGACCAGTCGGCCCGGCTCCACCTTGAGGGCTTCGACCTTCTCCTTGATCCGCGCCTCGTTCTGGCGGCTGCCATCGAGCCGGTAGACGGGGGTCTGGGAGAGGAACAGGGAGAGGGACTGGTTGAAGGTGGGCAAGAGCGGGGAGAGGGCGGTGCCCACGTCCGCCGGCTCGGTCTTGACAGAGATGAGCTCGAGATCGCGCAGATAGATGGCGCCCTGCTCGGCCACATAGTCCGGGCGTGCCCGCAGGGAGAGGCGGATCTTCATCTGCTGGTTGCCCAGCGGGCTCGCCACCTGCAGCTCGCCGGCGGCATCCAGCTCGACCTTGTCGGCCTGGCTGCGGCCGATGCGGCTTTGCATGTCATCGAGTCGGATCTTGCTCGACATGATGCCGGGGATCCCCAGCTGTTTCTCGAAGGCGACTCGCTCCTTGAGGTACTGGTTGATCTCCCCTTCGCTGACGCTGTACTGGGTCAGCGAGCAGGCCGCCAGCAGCAGGGCGAAGGGAAGCAGAAGCAGGTGTTTCAACATGGGAGGGTTCCATTTTCGGGGCTGTCACAAGAGGTGGCGCCATCTTAGAGGCAAAGCGGGTTGGCCGCCAGTGGGGCCTCTATGACCGGTTTCTGTCGCATCCCCCATATGGGGATGGCAATCCGTTTTCATTCGAGTAGCTGTTTCCCTTCACGGCCAGCAGGCCCGTCCTGGCGTCATCCCCGACATACCCACAGACAAGCTCCTGTTTTAACGATGCAAAATCCCATTGACCCCGCGATTTCAAAGCGAGTATTTTACCGCCGCACAAAGTCAAATTGATAATCATTATCATTTTGAATCTTCTTTGAGGGTATGATGTGAAGACTCGAGTAATGGAAAATGGCGCACCTGCCGAGGCGAAGATGTCGCCTGATTTCTTGTTTACCTCGTGTCAGGGCACGATCAGTGCCACTGACCTGGGGCAACCCATCACCACCCCCGCCTGCGAGTGGCCCCTGCTGGCACAGCAGATAACCCTGGCCCTCGATGCTGCCAGGGCTGCCGGCCAGACCAACCCTCTGCTCATCGGTGCTTTTGCGTTTGATCCGGCAGAGGCTTCCTGCCTCTATGTGCCCGGCCGTTATGAGCGGGGCGAGAAACTGGCCCCGACAGAGCCGACACCGGCGACAGAAGTGGAGCAGACCGTCGAGGCCAACCGGGTCATCTCGGTGCAGAGCACCCCGCCGGCCAGCGAATTCCAGGCCTCGGTCAGTGCGGCGCTGGATGCGTTTGCACAAGGTCGGCTCGCCAAGGTGGTGCTGTCGCGCAAACTCACCCTTACCCTGCACCGGCCCGCCGATCCTACGCAGGTGATGGCCCGTTTGATGGCCCAGAATCCCCACGCATTCCACTTCTCCTTGCCGCTCGGCCAGGGTCGCCGCCTGCTGGGCGCCAGCCCGGAGCTGCTGCTGCGGGTTAGCGGGGGAGAGGTGTTCACCCATCCGTTGGCGGGCTCCGCCAGACGGGTGAGCGAGCCGGCGCAAGACGAAATGGTGGCCAGGGATCTGCTGGCTTCTCGCAAGGATCAGCATGAACACAAGTTGGTGATCGACGAGATCCGCCGGGTGCTGACCCCCCACTGCCGCGAGCTGGCGATCCCCGCTCATCCCTCGCTGATGAGCACGGATACCCTCTGGCATCTGGGCACTCCCATCGCCGGGCGGCTCAATGGCGGCGAGGCGTCGGTGCTCTCCTTGGCCTGCCAGCTTCATCCCACCCCGGCCCTGTGCGGCTATCCCACCGATCTGGCCCGCCAGTTCATCCGCGAGCAGGAGCCCTTCCGGCGCGCCCTGTTCAGCGGCATCGTCGGCTGGTGCGACAGCCAGGGCAACGGTGAGTGGGCCGTGGTGATCCGTTGCGGCGTGCTCGATGGCCATCAGGTCGAGCTGTTTGCCGGCGCCGGTATCGTCGCTGGCTCGGATCCCGCCATGGAGTGGGCCGAGACCGGCACCAAGCTGGGCACCATGCTAAAAGCCCTTGGCCTGGATTTGGAGGTGGCGCAATGACCCAGCTTCAATATCTGGGCTGGCAGAGTGGACAGCCGAATCTGGAAGCCCTGGGCCTGAGTTCGGAGGTGGCGCAATGAGCCAATTAAACCACTTTCTGCCCTATACCCGCTGGCCTGACGAATTGGCCCAGCGTTACCGCACCAAGGGCTATTGGCGCGGCGAGCCGCTGACCGCCATGCTGGCGCGTCAGTGCGAGCTGGCCCCCGACGCCGAAGCCATTCTCTGCGGCGAGCGCCGCTTCAGTTATCGCGAGCTGGACGCCGCCTCGAGCCGGCTGGCCGCAAATCTGGCCCGCCACGGCCTGGGGGTGGGGGATACCGCACTGGTGCAGCTCCCCAACGTGGCCGAGTTCTATCTGGTGTTCTTCGCCCTGCTCAAGGCCGGCATCGCGCCGGTCAATGCGCTCTTTAGCCACAACCGGCTGGAGCTTCTCTCTTATGCCGAACAGATCACTCCGCGCCTCTTTGTCGGCTCGCTGGCTCACCCGCTGTTTGCGAGCAAGGGTCGCGAGAGCGATCTGCTGACAAGCATCGGCGCCGAGCTGGTGCTGCTGGAGGGCGATGGGGGGGAGCTGGGGCTGACCCGCTGGTTGACGAAGGGGGATGAGAGTGAGCCGGTGAAATATGGCCCGACCCCGGCGAACGAGGTGGCCTTCTTCCAGCTCTCCGGTGGCAGCACCGGCACCCCCAAGCTCATCCCCCGCACCCATGACGATTACCTGTACAGCGTGCGCCGCAGCAACGAAATTTGCGGCCTAGGCCCCCATACCCGTTATCTGTGCGCCTTGCCGGCGCCCCACAACTTCCCCTTGAGCTCCCCTGGCGCCCTGGGGGTGTTCGAGGCGGGTGGCACCGTGGTGCTCGCACCCGATCCCAGCCCCATCAGCTGTTTCCCGCTGATCGCCCGCCACCGGGTCAATCTCACCTCGCTGGTGCCGCCGGCGGTCTCGCTCTGGCTGCAGGCCGCGGAAGCGGATCCCACAGCGCGCACTCAGCTCGAGAGCCTCGACTTGCTGCAAGTGGGCGGCGCCAAGCTGGGGGAGGCGGTGGCCAGCAAGATTGGGCCGCTGATCGGTTGCCGGCTGCAGCAGGTCTTCGGCATGGCGGAAGGGCTGGTCAACTACACCCGGCTCTCTGATCCCGACGAGAAGGTCATTCACACCCAGGGCCGTCCTATGAGCCCGGACGACGAGGTGCGCATCCTCGATGAGGCGGGCAATCCGGTTGCCCCCGGCGAGCCTGGCGCCCTGCACACCCGCGGCCCCTATACCTTCCGCGGCTACTACCAGAGCCCGGCCCACAACGCCCGGGTGTTCGATGCCGAGGGTTTCTACTGCTCCGGCGATCTGGTGGTACAGGATGCCGATGGCTACCTCACCGTGGTCGGGCGGCAGAAGGATCAGATCAACCGGGGCGGCGAGAAGATCGCGGCGGAAGAGGTGGAAAACCAGCTGCTGCACCACCCTGCCATCACCCATGCGGCCCTGGTCTCCATGCCCGACAGCGCCATGGGGGAGAAGAGCTGCGCCTTTATCGTCAGCACGGATCCCGCCTTGAAACCGCTGGCCTTGCGCAAGTTTCTGCGCGAGCGCGGGGTGGCGGACTTCAAGCTGCCCGACCGTTTCGAAACCCTGGACGCCCTGCCCATGACGGCGGTGGGCAAGATTGACAAGCAGGGGCTGCGGGCGCGCATTGCGCACGCCATCGCCGCCAACCAGCCCCTGACAACAGCATAAAACTAAAAAGGAATCATGACGTTATGGCTATCCCAACCCTGAACAATTACGCCATGCCCAGCCAGTGGAAGGCCAACAAGGTCAACTGGTCTCTGGAACCCAAACGTGCCGCCCTGCTGATCCACGACATGCAGGAGTACTTCACCGCCTTCTATGGCGAAAACAGCCCGCTGATCGCGGCCCTGACCGAGCGCCTGGCCGCCGTGCGCAAGCAGTGCAAGGCCCTCGGCATCCCGGTCTTCTACACCGCCCAGCCCAAGGATCAATCCCCTGAAGATCGCGCCCTGCTGAGCGACATGTGGGGCCCGGGTCTCAACAAGCGGCCCGAGCAGCAGCAGGTGGTCGCAGCCCTGCGCCCAGAGCGGGACGACACCGTGCTGGTCAAGTGGCGCTACAGCGCCTTCCAGCGCTCCGAGCTCGAGCAGATGCTCAAAGCGCTGGGGCGGGATCAGCTGATCATCGGCGGCATCTACGGCCATATCGGCTGCATGATGACCGCCTGCGACGCCTTCATGCGCGACATCCAGCCCTTCTTCCTGGCGGACGGGGTGGCGGACTTCTCCCTGGCCGACCACCAGATGGCGCTCGACTATGTGGCAACCCGCTGCGGCAAGGTGATCCGCTGCGAGGAGGTGCTGGCCCTTGCGCCGGTTGCCGCTTCTGCCGTCCAGAGCAATCCGTTGCTGACGTATGAGGGGCTCAAGGCGCGGCTGCTGAGTCATATCGACGAGGACGAAGATGAGTTTGACCCCGACGAGAACCTCATCGACTACGGTCTGGATTCGGTGCGGATCATGGCCCTGCTCACCGAGTGGCGCGCCGCCGGGGTGGAGCTCGGCTTCGTGGATCTCGCCAAGCTGCCGACCCTCAACGGCTGGTGGCGCCTGATCGAAGCCAGGCTGGCAGCCCAGGCGCTGGAGGTGACCCCATGAATCGCTTCCCCTTGACCATCCCCCAGCAGGGGCTCTGGTCCGGACATCTGCTCAATGACGACAAGGCGATGTTCAACACCGCCGAGTGCATCGCCTTCGACGGCAAGGTCGAGGCAGCCGTGCTGGCCGCGGCCCTTGCCAAGGCGGTGGGGGAGTGCGAGGCGCTCAAGGGCCACTTCGAAGACGATAAGGAGGCGGTCTGCTTCGTCTCGCATGAGCTGCCCCTGGCCTATGTAGAGGTCTCCCTCGAGCGCGATGACGAGGCGCTGGCCCGCGCCTGGGCCTGGGCCGATCTGCGCCGCCCGTTCGAGCTGACCCAAGAGGCGCCCTGCCGCTTCGCCCTTTTGCGCGGCCCCGGGCGCGATTATCTCTACAGCTGCGTGCACCACATCGCCCTTGACGGCTTTGGCACCACCTTGCTGTTCCAGCGCATCGCCGAGCTGTATGCAGAGGGGCTGGCCGGTAAGATGAACTCCCCATCCCCCTTCGGCTCTCTGGCGGAGGTGCTGGCCGAAGAGGCGAGCCGAGAGCAGAGCGGCAAGAACGCCGCCGCCCGCGCCTTCTGGCAGGAGCAGTTGCAAGCCTGGCCCGAGGTGAAGTCCTTTGGCGAGACCCGCGCACCGATTGCCGCCGAATTTATCCGCGAGAGCCGTCCGCTGCCGGCGGCGCTCTGGCAATCCCTGACCGGCTTTGCCGACGAGCACAAGCTGGGCTGGCCCGATCTGCTGCTGGCCGGCCTCTCTGCCCAGCTGTCGCTGTCGAGCGGCCAGGATAAGACCCTGCTCGGCCTGATGATGATGAACCGCATCGGCTCGGCGTCGCTGACCGTGCCCTGCATGCAGATGAACATTACCCCGCTGGCGCTGACTCTGGGTGAAGAACTGGATCTGGCGGGGGCTGCTGGCGCCGTGGCCAAGGCCAAGCGCGGGGTGCGCAAGCACCAGCACTACCGCTACGAGCTGCTGCGCCGCGACCTTGGCCTGGTGGGGGGCGACAAGCGCCTGTTTGGCCCGCTGGTCAACATCATGCCGTTCGATCACGCTCGCCGCTTCGGGCCGCTATCTGCCCATATTCTCAACATCAGCGCCGGTCCGGTGGAGGATCTCACCATCGAGGTGCAGGTCGGCGTCGATGGCCAGCCCAGACTGGATCTGGACGCCAACCCCGGCTGCTACTGTCAGGCCGATCTGGCGGTCATCGCCGATACCCTGTTTGCCCTGCTGGGCCGCTGGCTGACCGAGCCCGCCCAGACCCTGGGAACGCTCAAGGCCGACTGGCTGGCCGAGCAGCGAGCCAGCGCCCTGATCGCCGGCCCCGCCCATGAAGTTCTCCAGGTGCGGCCTGTGCTGGAGGCGCTCTGCCACTTCGCCGCCCAGACCCCGGACAAGATTGCCTTGATTCAGAGCACGGCGCAGGGAGAGGTCCGCTTCAGCTACGAGGCGCTGCTGGCCAGAGCCGAACAGATGGCTGCCGCCCTGCAGGCCGCAGGCGTCGTCCCCGGCGACAAGGTGGGGGTCATGCTGGCCCGCACCCCACAGGCCATCTTCGCCCAGCTGGCGGTGCTGCTGGCCGGCGCCGTCTATGTGCCCCTCGACCCCGAGCAGCCGCTGGAGCGCCAGGGCAATATTCTGCGGCTGGGGGAGGTCAAGACCCTGATCACCCAGGCCGAGTACCGTCACAAGCTGGCCAGCCTGTTTGAGGGGCGCACGCTGCTGGCGGGGGATCTGGTGAGCGATGATCGGCTCAACCAGTCGGCCGCCGGCCGTGCCGTCGCCTACCTGATGTTCACCTCGGGCTCGACCGGTCTGCCCAAGGGGGTGGCGGTGAGCCACGGCGCGCTGGATCACTTCGCCGCCGCCGCCCGCTGCCGTTATCACCTGGATGAAGAGGCGCGGATGCTGCAATTCGCCCCCTTCAACTTCGACGCCAGCATCGAGGAGGTGTTCGCTACCTTGAGCGCCGGTGCCACCCTGGTGCTGCGCACCGACGCCCTGCTCGAATCCATGCCCGCCTTTGCGGCCGGGGTGGAGCAGATGGGGATCACCCACCTCGACCTGCCCACCGCGTTCTGGAACGAGTGGGTGGTGGCGCTGACGGCGGGCCAGGCCCACATTCCTGCCGGGCTTACCACCGTCATCATCGGCGGCGAGGCGGTCTACCCCGAGCAGCTGGCCCAGTGGCAGCGTCAGGGCCGCACCGATGTGCGCCTGTTCAACACCTACGGCCCCACCGAAACGACCGTGGTGGTGACCACCCAGGAGCTGCAGCAGGAAGACCCCAGCCAGACCCAGCTGCCCATCGGCCTGCCGCTGCCCGGCATGCAGGCGCTCATTCTGGGGGCGGGGGAGCAACCTGCCGAGGAAGGAGAGCTGGTGTTGCTCGGCCCGCAGCTGGCCAACGGCTACGTGGGGGGCGTGCAAGGGAGCTTTGGCTCCCTGCGGATCGGCGAGGAGGAGCTGCCCGTCTATCGCACCGGCGATCGGGTGCGCTTGGTGGCCGGCCGGCTGGTCTACCTCGGCCGGCGCGACAACGAGTTCAAGATAAGCGGCTATCGCATCCAGCCCGGCGAGGTGGAGGCCCAGCTGCTGGCCCTGCCGGGGGTGGATGAGGCCTGCGTGCAGGGGGTGAGCATCGGCAGCGTGCGCCGGCTGGTGGCCTTCGTGGCGGGGCCGGAGCGCGACAGCCGGGTCATCAAGGCGCAGCTGGCCAGGGTGTTGCCTGCCGCCATGCTCCCCACCGACTATCGCCACTATGACCAGCTGCCTCGCACCGGCTCCAACAAGCTGGATCGCAAGGCCCTGCTGGCCGCCTACCAGGCGGGCGGCGAAGCCCTGACCCTGGGCAGCGAGACCGAGAACCGGGTCGGCACCATCTGGCAGCAGATCCTGGGGCTGGCCACCATGGCGCCCACGGACAACTTCTTCGAACTGGGGGGCCAGTCCCTGCAGACCATCCAGATAGTCAACCGGCTCGGCGCCGAGTTCGGGGTGCAGGTCAAGGTCTCCGACGTGTTCGATCACCCTCGCCTTGACGACTTCTGCCGATTCCTCGACGGCCTGCTTGCCGAGGACGAAGAGAGCGTGGAGATGGTGTGGTGATGGATAAGGAGCAACAAGCAATGGCCTTTGATTTCACTGGCAAGCGGGTCTGGGTGACCGGGGCCGGGCGCGGCATCGGCCGCGAGGTGGCCACGCAGTTCGTGGCGGCCGGCGCATCCGTGGTGGGGCTGGATCTGGCGTTTCCCGAAGCCGACTACCCCTATGCCACCCGGCTGCTCGATATCGGCGACTCGCAGGCGGTCAACGCCTGCTGCGCAGCGCTGCTGGCGGACGGCGGGCTGGATGTGCTGGTCAACGGGGCCGGGGTGCTGCGCCTCGGCCCCACCGAGACTCTGAGCGATGACGACTGGCACGACTGCATGACGGTCAACGCCAGCGGCGTCTTCTATCTGCTGCGGGCCCTGGTGCCCCACTTCAAGGGGCAGCGGCGCGGCGCCATCGTCACCATCGGCTCCAACGCCGCCCATGTGCCGCGCATGCAGATGGCGGCCTACTGCGCCTCCAAGGCGGCGGTCACCAGCCTGACCCAGACGGTGGGGCTGGAACTGGCCCCCTTCGGCGTGCGCGCCAACCTGGTGTCGCCGGGCTCGACGGATACCCCCATGCTGCGCGGCATGCTGCCAAGCGAGGAGGCCATGGCCCGCACCATTGCCGGGTTGCCGGAGCAGTTCAAGCTCGGCATCCCCTTGCGCAAGGTAGCCACCCCGGCGGAGATCGCCCATACCGTCCTCTTCCTGGCCTCGGATCTGGCCAGCCACATCACGCTGCAGGATCTGGTCGTCGACGGCGGCGCCACCCTGAGTGCCTGAGGCTTGAGAAACAGATGAACAATATGATTTTGCTGTTGAAACAGCTGGAACGGCAGGGGGTCAAGCTGGCGCTGAACGACAAGGGCCAGCTTATCTCCCAGTCGAGCAAGGAGGCGGTGACGCCGACCATCGGCGCCACAATCAAGGCCCACAAGGATGAGCTGGTGCGCTGCCTGGCGGCCCGCGCCGCTTTCGAGGCCCCCATCGCCTCCGAGGGCGCGCGGCAGGGGCCGCTCTCGTCGTCCCAGAGCGGGCTCTGGTTTATCGAGCAGTACGAAGAGGCCTCCCACCTCTACAACATGCCGGTCTATTTTCGCGTCAAGGGAGAGCTGGACACGGCGGCGCTGGAGTTTGCCTTCGACCACCTGTTTGCCCGCCACCCCAGCATGCGTACCCGATTCATCAAGGACGAAGCGGGCAGGGGGGCCCAGGAGATCCTGCCCCACACGCCCTTCACGCTGCAGATTGAGGATGTGAGCGCAGAGCCCGCTGCCGAGCGCGAAGCCTATGTGGCCTGCCGGGTGCGCGAGGAAATAGGCCGCCCCTTCTCCCTGACCCAGGGGGATCTGAGCCGGGTGCATCTTATTCGGCTGGGTAGCTGCGAGCATGTGCTGCTGATCACCCAGCACCACATCATCTCCGACGGCTGGTCGGTCAAGAACATGTTCGCGGATCTCAAGCGCGCCTTTCTTGCCCATCAGAACCGCGAGCCCCTGCAGGTGAGCGAGCTGCCGCTCACCTACATCGACTATGCCCGCTGGTTCAACTCGCCGCGTTTTCTCGATTATCACGCCGAGTTCAAGCCGTTCTGGGTCGACCGGCTCGGTGGCAGCCCCGAAGTGCACGGCCTGCCGCTGGACAAGCCGCGCCCGGCCCATCAGGACAGCGGCGGCGAGCTGGTCTTCTCCACCATCGACAACGCGCTGTGGGAGAGCTTCAAGCGCCTCTGCCAGCGCCACAGCACCTCCAACTTCATCGGTCTGCACGCCCTGTTTGCCCTGCTGATGGTGCGCCAGAGCGGCGAGAAGGAGGTGGTGATCGGCACCCCGCTCGCCTATCGCGAGCGCCACGAGATCGAGTCGCTGGTGGGCTTTTTCGTCAATACGCTCGTGCTGCGTACTCAACTCAGCGGCAAGCCCAGCTTTGTCGACTATCTGCAGCAGTGCCGGGAGGAGGATCTAGCGGCCTTCGATCACCAGCTCTACCGCTTCGAGGCGCTGGCCGAGGCCATCGGCGCCGATCGCACTACTGCCATCAACCCCATCTTCCAGATCATGCTGGTCTATCAGGCCAAGGTGGACTTCAACGATCTCATCCCCGGCTGCCAGCTGGTGGAGGAGACCTCGCCTGTGCTGCCGGCCAAGACCGACATCTCGGTCAAGGTGACCGAGCTGATGGACTCCGTCCGGGTGGACTGGCTGTTCGCCACCGCCCTGTTCGAGCGAGAGACCATCCAGGCTTATGCCGATCGCCTGCTGCACCTGATGCGCGCCGTGGTGGCGGCCCCCGAGACCGACATCTGGCAGTTGCCGCTGGAGGCGGGCACCGACCAGGCCGCGCTGGCCGCCGAGCTTGCCGACCTGCCGCCGGACTATCCGAGCCGTGACACCCTGCTCTGTCATATCGAGCGGCGCGCTATTCAGTTGTCGGACGCGTTGGCGGTGAGCGACGGCGCGCAATCGTTGACCTATGGCGAGCTGGAGGTGCGTGCCAATCGGCTGGCTCACTGGCTGCAATCCTGCGGCGTTACCCCGGGCGCCGCCATCGGCATCCAGGCCAGGCGCGATGTGGCCTTCGTCATCGCCCTGCTCGCCTGCTGGAAGGCGGGGGCGGCCTATGTACCGCTCGACCCTGCCTATCCCGCCGAGCGGCTGGCCCATATCCTTGGCGATGCATCCATCAGCCTGGTGCTGGGTGGCGTGCCGGACCCGCGGCTTGGGGAGGCGCTGGCGGGCACGACGGCCGCGTATCACGATCTGCACCAGCTTGCGCTGGACAAGATGCCAACCAGCACACCCGCACTGCCCCGGGACGCCGCCATGCTGGCCCAGATCATCTACACCTCGGGCAGCACCGGCCTGCCCAAGGGGGTCATGGTGGAGCAGGGCAGCCTGGTCAACCTGATGGCGGATCACGGTGAGCGCATCGCCCTTGGGAAGGATGGCGCCATGTTCAACTGCATGTCCCTCTCGTTCGATGCGGGCAACATGACCAGCTTGCTGCCGCTCTACTGCGGCGCGGCCCAGCACTTCGGCGAGCCGGGTGAGGGGGTGATCAGTGCCGCGATCGCTTGCGGTGCCAGCCATATGATTTTGCCGACCGCCCTGCTCGCGAACCTGCTGCCACCGGCGGAACTCGGTTCCCTCAAGGCCATCGGCTTTGGCGGCGAGGCGTGCCCGAGCAGCCTGGTGGAGCGCTGGGGGGATCGGGTGGCCCTGTTCAACATGTACGGCCCGACCGAGTGCACCGTCACCGCGCTCTGCGCGCGGCTCACCCCGGGGGCGCCCATCACAATCGGTCGCCCCGTCAACAACCTGAAGGCGCTGATCCTGGACGAGGCGGGCAACCTCTGCCCGGTGGGGGTCCCAGGCGAGCTCTGCCTGGCGGGGCTGGGGCTGGCCCGCGGCTACCTCAATCTGCCACAGCGTACCCAGGAGGCCTTTATCGAGCCGGCCTTTGATGCAACGAATGAGGAACGCACATATCGCCTCTATCGCACCGGCGATCGGGCCCTGCTGCGCCGCGATGGCAACATCCAGTATCTGGGCCGGATAGACGAGCAGATCAAGCTGCGCGGCTATCGCATCGAGCCGGGGGAGATAGAGACCCGGCTCGCCGAATTGTGCCCGGCCATTCGCCAGATCAAGGTGGTGGTGCAGGAGGGGCGCCTGCTCGCTTACGCCTGTTTGCAGGCCGGGGCAAGGGAGCCCGACGGCGATGCCCTGCTGCAGCGGGCCGGCGAGTGCCTGCCCGAATACATGGTGCCGGCGCGCCTCTGCTGGCTGCCCGAGATGCCGCTCACCCCCAACGGCAAGCTGGACTTGCGCCGCCTGCCCGCCATCGTCTGGCAGCAGAGCAAGGGCGAGCCGCAAAACGAACTGGAGCAGACCGTACTCGCCATCTGGCAAGGGGTGCTCAAACAACCGCTCGGGGTGGAGGATGACTTCTTCCGCTTAGGCGGTGACTCCATCCTCAGCATCCAGCTCACCACCCGGTTGCGGGATGCGGGGTTGCACTGCAGCGTGAAGGACGTGTTCGAAGCCAAGACGGTGCGCCGTCTCTGCCGCCAGCTCGGCCAGCAGCAGGCGGTCAGCCACAGGAGCGAGCAGGGCAGCCTGACCGGCGAGTTCCCGCTCCACCCCATTCAGCACTGGTTCTTCGAGCAGGGCTTTGCCAGGCCCGGTCACTGGAATCAGGGGGTGATCCTGCGCCTGCCGGCCGGGGTGGACGATGAGGCCCTGCGCGGCTGGCTGAATGCCCTGCGCCAGCACCACGATGCCCTGCGCCTGGCGGTGACCCCGACCGGTCAGCGCTATCTGGCCGAACTGCCATTGCCGCCGCTGTCGACCCTGGATGCCGCCAATCTCGACGAGGCCGAGCTGCAGGCCCGCCTGACCGAGCTGCAGGGAGAGCTCGACCCTGCCAGCGGCCACACCCTGGCCTGGGCCCGTCTGCGCAATCTCTCCCTGGAAGGTGCGCGGGAGGGCGAGACGGTGGAGGGGCTCTTCCTCGCCTTCCATCACCTGGTGATCGATGCCGTCTCCTGGCGCATTCTGGCCGAGGATCTGGCCCGGGTGAGCAGGGGCGAGCCGCTGCCCGCCAAGGGCAGCAGCTATCGCCAGTGGGGCGAGGGGCTGGCGGCCTACGCCAAACGGGAAGAGGATCAGCTTGGCTTCTGGCTGGCTCAGGGGGAGGGCAGCCAGGGTCACCTGCTGGAGGCGGCGCGCGCCGCCGATGGCCGCGCCGCCGCCAGCCTGCTGCAACTGAGTCAGGAGACCACGGCTCGTCTCATCGACACCGCCAACCAGGCCTACTTCACCCGGGTGCCCGACCTGCTGCTGGCGGCACTGACCCGTACCCTGAACGAGCAGGGTTACGGCAGCCGTCACTGCGTGATGCTGGAAGGACACGGTCGTGAGGCCATCGATGCTGAACTGGACGTGAGCCGTACCCTCGGCTGGTTCACCAGCACCTATCCGCTGGCGCTGGCGGATGCCGGGGCGTGGGATGCGCTGGTCTGCGCCACCAAGGAGCAGCTGCGCGCCGTACCGGACAAGGGGGTGGGCTTCAACGCCCTGCGACTGCACCACCCTCGTGGGTCTGAGCTGCCCCAGGCCCTGGTGGTCTTCAACTACCTGGGGGTCAGCCATCAGGGTGAGGCCGCTCAAGCCTGGCAGCCCCTGCCGATGGCGCCGGGGGCACCCAGCTCCCCTGACAACCTGCCGCGCGAGCTGGTCAGTCTGCACGGTGGCGTGTTTGATGGCCGCCTCACCCTGCGTCAGGTGGGCGCCCTCAACCAGCAGGCGAGCGACGCCCTGATGGCGCGGCTGGCGGACAACCTGACGGCGCTGGTGGAGCACTGCTGCAACTTGAAGGCTCCGCGCCATACCCCGAGCGACTTCCCGGGGCTTGGCCTCTCGCAAGCCGCGCTCGATCGGGTGCTGAGTGGGCGCGAAGTGGAGACCCTGCTGCCCATGACCTCGCTTCAGCAGAGCATGTTCCATCACAGGGCGCTGGCGCCCCGGGATCACGCCTATCACCTGCAGACCGAGATGGACTATCACCAGCCGTTGGACGTGGCGGTCTACCGTCAGGCCTGGCAGGGGCAGATCGCCCGCTGGCCGGCCCTTCGCAGCGAGCTGGTGCTGGCGGATGGGGTGGCGCTCCAGCGCATCCTCAAGCACGCCGAGTTGCCATTCCACTATGAGGATTTGTCTGAAGTGGAACATGCAGAGACACGGGTCCAGGCCTATCGCGAGCAGGATCTGGCCAGCCCGATCCCGCTGGAACAGGCCCCCCTGCTGCGCCTTGCCTGTTTCAAATTGGCCCCCGATCACCACAAGGTGATCTTCAGCGCCCATCACGGCGTGCTGGATGGCTGGAGCGGTCCCGTGTTGCTGGGTTCCTTGCATCGCGCCTATCAGGCGCTGATGAACGGCCTGTTGCCGCAGGGCGAGCCGGATACCGCCTGGCTCGAGTTTGGCCGCCATATCGCCAGCCAAACCCGCAGCGCCGAGGCTTACTGGCAGGGGCGGGGCGAGCTGCTAACAAAGCCTAACGATCTCGCCTGCCTGTTCGGGGTGACGCTGGACGCTGGCGCAAGCGGGCGCCATACCCAGCAGCGACCGGCGGTGCGCGCCACGGCATTGCCGGCCGAGGTGGCGACCTTGCTCGCGCACCGTGCCCGCGAGCTTGGCGTGACTGCGGGCCTGTTGGCCCAATATGCCTGGCACCGTCTGCTGGCACGCCGCTCTGGCGATGCCGTCACCCTGGTGGGTAATGTGACCCCGGGTAGGGATTACCCCATCGAGGGGATCACCGCGAGCGTCGGGCTCTACATCAACAGCCTGCCGTTGGCGCTTGAGTGGCGCACCGAGCTGACCCTGGCCGAGCATATCGCCCGGTTGCAGACCGATTTGATGGCGCTCAACGAGCACGGCACCCAGTCGCTGGCGGCACTGACCAAAGGCCGGTCGCGTCTGTTCCAGAGCCTGTTCGTGTTCGAGAACTATCCCATGCCGGCAACCCCTGCCGCCCCCGAACCCCACCAGTTGGTGCCGCAGTTTGGCGCCGTGGTGGAGAAGGTGGAGCTTCCTCTGTCGCTCGTGGTCAGCAGCCGTGGCGAGACGCTCCAGCTGCGCCTCGAGTTCGACGGCGAGCAGATCCCCGAGGCCCGGGCAGAGGCGGTGCTGTCTGACTGGCTGGCCGAGCTTGGCTGGCTGACGCAGGCGGATCTGGGCCAACCGGCCAGCGTGGCGGCGGTACAGTCCCCGGTGATGCCGCTGGTGGTCGCCACCAGGGCGGAGCCCGGCCTGGCTCAGCCGCCGGCCGAGGCCCGCGTGCTGGTGGCCCTGTGGGAGCGCCAGTGCGGCGTGCCCGGCATCTGGCTGCAGACCCTGTGTGAACTCGGGGTGGATTCGGTGCAGCAGCTCGCCCTGCTGGCGGCCCTCAACGAGGCGTTTGGCCAGGATCGGGCGCCACTTACCCTGCAGACGCTCAAGGCCCATCCATCCCCCAGCCGGCTCTATCGGCACTGGCTGGTAAGCCAAACGGAGGCAGCGTTATGACGGTGACCATCAAGCATGAGGCTCCGCTCGTGCAAACCCGGCCTGCCCCCCGTGAGGGGGCGGCCAACCTGGGCGCGCGGCTGGCGGCCTGTCTGGCCGCCACCCCGCTGGCTCCCGCCATCCGTATGGGCGGGGAGGGCATCAGTGAGGGAGGATCAGATGAGCAGTGGCTTAGCTATGGCGCGCTCAATGATCGGGTGGCCCGGATTGCCGCCCGCCTGCAGGGGCTGGCGGTGGGGGAGCGGGTCGGCCTTTATCTCTCCCGCAGCCCCGATCTGGTGGCCAGCCTGCTGGCCTGCCTGCGGCTCGGCCTCACCTTCGTGCCGCTCGAGCCGGACTTTCCGGTGGAGCGGCTGCAGGGGATCGCCCGCCAGGCGCGCCTGTCGGCGGTGATCTGCGACGGCAATCGATCGGTGCCCGCTTTCGGTTGTCCACTGCGTACCCTCGACGGGCCCGCAGCGGCAGGGCCGGTCTCCTGGCCTCAGGTGGATGACGCCCTGGCTGCCTACATGATGTTCACCTCGGGCTCCACCGGCGAGCCCAAGGGGGTGGTCATCAGCCGGCGGGCCCTGCTCTGCTTCCTCGACGGGATCCGCGAGCGGCTCGGGCTATCACCGAGCTGCCACTGGCTCTTCATCACCACCCCGGCCTTCGACATCTCCCTGCTGGAGATGCTGGGGCCGCTCTGGAGCGGTGGCCGGCTGACGGTGGCCGATAGCGAGCACAACAAGGATCCGCTGGGGATGCTGGCACTGCTCGAGGCCGACCCCTCCATCAACTGGCTGCAGGCCACCCCGGCCTGCTGGCGTATGCTGCTTAAAGCGGGCTGGCAGGGGCGCAATACCCTCACTGCCCTGTGCGGCGGCGAGGCGCTGGATTTGGGATTGGCCGAGCAGCTCTGTGCCCGCACCCGGCGACTGTGGAACTGCTACGGGCCGACCGAGGCCACCGTCTGGTCCCTGGTGAGCGAGGTGCGCTGGCCACCGACTGATGGCCAGATCACCATCAGCCACAGCCTGCCCGGCTATCGGCACTGGGTGTTGGACGAGGCGGGGCAGCCGGTGGCAGAGGGAGAGTGCGGCGAGCTCTGCATCGAGAGCCCGGCCCTGTGCGAGGGGTACTGGCGCAAGCCGGCCTTGACCAGCGCCGCCTTCCTGCGCCTTGCCGCCCATCGCCTCTATCGCACCGGCGATCGGGTGCGCCTCCTTGGGGCGGACCGCTTCCTCTATCTGGGACGGCGCGACGATCAGATCAAGCTGCGCGGTTTTCGCATCGAGCTCGGCGAGGTGGAGGCGGGACTGCGTCGCCAGGCCGGGGTGCAGGAGGCAGCGGTGCGTCTGGTGGGCAAGGGGGACGAGGCCATGCTGGTGGGCTACGTGGAGGCGAAAAGCGGGGTGACCCTCAACCGGCTGGCCCTGCGCAAGGGGTTGCAGGCGACGCTGCCACACTACATGGTGCCGGCGCGGCTCATCCTGCTGGATGCCCTGCCCAAGACCGGCAGCGGCAAGCTCGACAGAAAGGCGCTGCCCTTGCCCGAGTAGGCGGCCTTGCCGGATGGTAAGAGCGATGGATAAAAAAGAAGCCCGCATCATGCGGGCTTCTTGTTGGCCGTAAACCGAGGATTAGTTAGCGATGGGGGCGGCATCCGCCTTGGTGAGCAGGCGCTCGACGTCGTCGATCACCTTGAGGGCCGCCTGGGGGCCGCCGGTGGAGGTCCAGAGCGACCCGTCGACGGCGCCGAAGCGCTTGCCCTTGATGGCGCCGAGTTGCTGGAAGGCCGGGGTCTGCTCGGCCTGCTTCATGGCATCCACCGCATCCCCGCTGGTGCTGAGGGTGCCGATCACCAGCCAGTCACCGTCCAGCAGGTTGAGGGATTCGAGGCTCAGGGCCGGGGAGTGGGGGCTCTTGTCGCCAATCTGGTGGGAGGGTCGGGTGAGCCCCATCTCGGTGACCACGCTGCTGGCAAAGGTGCCGCCGTGCATGTAGCTCGGCCCCTTGGGGTTCCAGCGCACTATGCTCATCTGTTCCCCCTGATGCTGGGCGAGCTTGCTGCGGGCCTCTGCCAGGCGGGCCTCATACCGGGTGAGGAACGCCTTGGCCTCGGCCCCCCGGTTCATCGCGTCGGCGCTGCGACCGAACACGGTTTTCCAGGGCTCGCCCCAGTTGCCGGTGACGACGGTGGGGGCGATCTCCTTGAGCAGGGCGAGGAGCTCGGGCTTGGTCTGGCCGGTGAGGATGAGGTCTGGCTCCAGATCGATGAGGGTCTCCAGATTGGGGTTGTCCAGATCCCCGACCACGGCGATCTCCTTGCCCGCCTTGTCCAGCAGATAGCGGGGCAGGGTGGACTGGCCGCGCCCATTGACGGTGCCCACCGGCTGCACCCCCAGAGTCAGGGCGCTGTCGAGATCGAGTTCGCTCAACACGACGACCCGCCGGGGCGAATCGGGGACGCTCTGGGGCTGGCCGTTGGCATCGATGACCTGGCGGCTGCCCGCCTGGGCCTGGAAGCCCGTCAGGCTGGCCAGCATGAGCAAGGTGGCCAGCGGGGAGAAGATCTTCATGGTGACATCCTTATGGGTGAAATCGGTGGGCCGGAGTCTGTGGAAAGTGCCTGAGAGCCGCCCGGCCAGCCCCGAATGGGCGGGGACATGCTACCACAAAGCAAGTGAGAAGCGTTGTCATTTGTATTTGTGGCATGGCCTCGGCTTGCTTTGGTACCATCGCAGGCCCCTGTCAGGAGCCTTGCATGTTGCCTCGTTGTCCCTCACTCGATGGATCCTTTGTCCGTCAATCCGATACCTTGTGCCTGCCGGGCCTGGAGACGCTGCCTCTTCATCGGGTCTGTTTCGAGCCCGCCGCCTTCTCGCCGGAGTGCTTTGGGGCCCAGGGCATCATCCTGCCTGCTTCATTGCAGGGGGCTGCCCCCAAGCGCCTCGGGGAGTTTCTGGCAGGGCGTCTCGCAGCCCGTGAGGCCCTGCGTCCCTTCGGTCTTGCAGGATGCAGCGTGGCCATCGGAGCGGCCCGGGAGCCGCTCTGGCCTGAAGGGGTGGAGGGGAGCATCAGCCACAGCCGGCTGGCGGGAGAGGGGGTGGCCCTGTGTGCGGTGCGTCCGGGCCAGGAGGGAATCGGGCTGGATCTGGAGGCCTGGCTCGATGGCGACCAAGGGGCGCAGCTCTGGCCCGGCATCATGGATGGGGAGGAGTGGGGACGGCTGGAGGCGGGGGTTCACGACACCCAGCTGAGCCTGGCAGAGGGCGTGACCCTGGTGTTTTCCGCCAAGGAGAGCCTCTTCAAGGGGCTCTATCCCCGGGTGGGGCGCTACTTTGACTTTCTCGATGCCCGCTGGCTCGCCATGACGGCGCAGACTCTCACCCTGGAGCTCAAATGCCCGCTGACACCGACCCTGCCCGCCGGCTGGCGCGCCACCCTGCACTGGCAAGCCCTGCCGGGGGGCGTGCTCACCGTCTTGCTGCTGTGAGCACGATGCCAGCGCCCGGATAACGCCCACGCAAAGCCCAGAGAAAGAAACCGCCATCAGGCGGTTTCTTTTTTGGGCACAGGGTATGGCTCAGGCCGACACGCCATGGTCGGCGCGCAGGCGAGGCGCTTCGTCAGCGCGTCGGCGGGGCACGATGACAGGGGCCCCGTCGCCGGGGGCGTGCAGTATGTCCACATCGGTCTGGTAGAGGCGATCGATGAGGGGCTTGGTCACCACCTCCCGGGCCGGGCCCATGGCCTGGATGGCGCCATCCCCCAGGGCAATCAGCTCGTCGCAGTAGCGGGCGGCGGTGGCGAGATCGTGGATGACGATAAGCACCGTCTTGCCCTCGGCGGCGACCCGATGGATGGCCTCCATCACCTCGGTCTGGTGGCCGATGTCCAGCGCGCTGGTGGGCTCGTCCAGCAAGATGATGTCCGCATCCTGGGCCAGCACCATGGCGAGCCACACCCGCTGGGCCTGACCGCCGGACAGCGAACTGGCGCTCTGGTGCCAGATGGCATCAAGCTGCATCCGCTCCCGGGCCCAGTCCACCATGCGGGCATCTTCCTCGCTCCACTGATTGAACCAGCCCTGATGGGGATGGCGGCCATATTGCACCAGCTGCTCCACCAGGATACCGGGGGGGACCAGGGGGCGCTGGGGCAGATAGGCGAGTTCCCGAGCCAGGGCTTTGGCGCCATAGGCACCGAGTGGCTTCTCCTTGAGCAGGATCTCCCCGGACCGGGGTTGCTCCTGTCCCGCAAGGAGCTTGAGCAGCGTGGATTTGCCACCGCCGTTGGGGCCGACGATCCCCACCAGCTTGCCCCGGGGGAGGGAGAAGGAGACCTCCTTGAAGATGGTCTTTTGCGGGTAGCCGAACTGGAGTCGGTTCACGGTGAGCGTCATCGGGCGGCCCTCGGTCTGTATTGAAAATGGATGAATGCCATGGTCAGTCGGCCTTCTGGCGATCTTTGAGCAGGATGAAGAGCAGCAGCAGGCCGCCGAGAATGCGGGTCATGATGCCGGTAGCCACTTCGTGGGGGCTGGCCAGCACCCGCACCAGGGTGTCGCTGGCGAGCAGCATCAGGGCGCCGCACAGGGCGGCAATCCAGAGCGGCACGATGCGATCCCGGCTGAGCCAGGAGGCAAGGATGGGGGCCGCCATGGCGATGAAGACCACGGGGCCGCCGATGGCGGTGCCAAGGGCTGCGACAATGATGGCCTGGGCCAGCACCCCGAGCTGGACCCGGTTCACGTTGACCCCGAGGGTGCTGGCCGTCACCGGTCCCAGGCGCAGCACACCGAGGGAGCGGGAGAGACAGACGGTCCAGGGGCAGATGAGCAGGAGCAGCAGGCTCACCGGCAGCAGGGTGCCATAGCCCTGACCGACGAAGTTGCCCATGTTCCACAGATAGAGGCTGGTGAGGTGCACCAGGGACTGGGTGGACATGACGAACTGGCCGAGGGCATTCATCAGCTCCGAGACCCCGATGCCGATCACCACGAACAGGTAGCCCTGCTCCCCCGGCTTGTTGCACAGGGCATAGAGCACGGCGGCGGCAAACAGGGCGCCGAAGGGGGCGGCCCACCAGGGCCAGGTACCCAGGGTCAAATAGAGGGAGAAGATGATGATGGCCAGGGATGCCCCCTCGTTGACCCCGATCATGTCCGGGGTGGCGAGGCGGTTTCGCACCAGGGTCTGCACCAGGCAGCCCGAGAGTCCCATGGCGGCGCCGGCTACCAGCACCGCCAACAGGCGCGGCAGTCGGATCTTGAAGACGGTTACCTGATCGAGTCGGCTTCCCTCCCCGAGCAGGGTCTGGATCACCCCCATCATGGTGATCTTGCCGGAACCCAGGGTGAGGGCCAGCAGGGAGAGCAGGGTGAGGGCGACCAGGAGCCCCAGGGTAATGAGCCAGGCGCGGCGGTGCAGCAACAGGGTGTGGCTGCCAAGACGAAGGCAGAGGGTGCCACTCGGGAGTGAGAGAGAGTTCTTCATGGGCGTGGCACCTTATTTGACGGCCAGCAGGGAGCGGAAGCCGCCGCTGCGCACCACCAGGATGAGCACAGGCGCCCCGATGAGCGCCAGAATGACGCCGTTGGGCAGCTCGTAGGGCTGGATAAGCCAGCGGGCCAGCACATCGGCACCGAGCAGAAAGAGCACCCCGAACAGGGCAGAGAAGCGCACCTGGATGGCGAGGCGAACCGGCTCCACCAGGCGGGCGCAGTAGGCGGCGAGGAAGCCGACAAAGCCGATGGGACCGGCGATGGCGATGGCGCAGGCGGTGAAGAGCGTTGCGGCCAAGAGCACGCCGATCCGCACCCGGGTGGGGCGGATGCCGAGGGCCCTGGACTGGTGATCCCCCATCTGCATCAGGGTGAGAGGGCGACAGAGCGCCAGGGTCAGCAGCAGGGCGGCCAGGGCGAAGGGGACCACGGTGAGTACCGCTTCCAGACTGGAGGCGGCAAGGGACCCTAAGTTCCAGAAGCGGAACTGCTCCAGCACCACCCGGTTGGAGAGCAGCAGGAAGTTGGAAAGACCGCCGAAGGTGGCGGAGAGGGCGACCCCTACCAGGATGAGCTTGAGGGGGTTGGAGCGCCCCACCATGAGGCCGAGGCCCAGCACGATGAGGTTGCCGAGCAGGGCCCCCATGCCGGACCAGAGCAGATACCCGTAGGCGGATTCGACGCCAAACCAGGTGAGGCCGATCACCAGAGCAAAGACGGCGCCGGCATTGACCCCGAGCAGGCCGGGTTCGGCCAGAGGGTTGCGGGTGGCACTTTGCAGCATGGAGGCCGCCAGGGAGAGTGACGCCCCCACCACCAGGGCTGCCAGGGTACGGGGCAGGCGCAGGGTATGGACTATCATGGCGAGCTTTTCATCGGCCACGAAGGCGGGATCGCCCATCAGGAAACCGGCGACCTCGCGGCCACCATAGACACCGGCCCCGGTGGCCAGTGACAGACAAATCAGCAGGAAGAGGAGCAGCACGCCGAGCCAGAACAGCCGAGCTTGGTATCTGAGCACTCAATGACTCCTTGAATTCGGGGAGGCAGAAACGCAAAAAGGGAGCCCCGCGACCGGGGCTCCCGCATACAGGATGGATTACAGCTTGTAATCGACCCCTGCGTAGACGGTGCGACCTTCCAGGATGAAGTCGGCGTCGGTCGCCACCTCGTCACGCTGGGTGTTGGTGAGGTTGGTGATGCCGAGCTTGAAGTCCAGGGCCGGCGTGACGGTCCACTTGGTGTTCACGTCCAGGGTCTGGTAGTGCTTGGAGGTGAATGCCTGGGCGTTGCGGGCCGGCACCTTGATCACCTGGCTGCCGACATACTGCCAGGCCAGGTTGGCGCTGACCACGTCGCTCGCCTTCCAGTCCAGGCCGATGTTGCCGGTGTGATCCGGGGTCTTGGCCAGATCGTCACCCGTGCTCTTGTCTTCGGAGTCCAGCAGGGTCAGGTTGCCGGTCAGCTGCACGTTGTCCAGCACGTCGAACCAGCCGGTCAGCTCCAGCCCCTTGATGCGGGCCTTCTTGACGTTGAGGTAGGTCATGACGGTCGGACGGTAGCCCGGGCCCCACTGATCGCTCTGGATCAGATCCTCGATCTCGTTGTGGAAGCCGGTCACGCCTGCGCCGAAGCGATCGGCGTTGTAGGCGGTGCCAAGCTCGTAGCTGACGGAGGTTTCCGGCTTCAGATCCGGGTTGCCTATCACCTTGCAGGCGCCGCGGCAGGCGGTGGTGGCGAACCCTTCGCTGGACTGGGCCAGGGTCGGGGCCTTGAACGCCTTGCCGGCGCCGCCCTTGATCACCCACTCGTCACTCAGGGAGTAGAGGGCGTAGGCACGGGGGCTGAACTCGTTGCCATAGGTCTCGTGGTGATCCAGACGGCCGGAGAGCGTCAGGGCCAGATCCCCAAAGCCGAACTCGTCTTGCAGGTAGAGGGCGCTCTGGCTCGCATCCACGCTGCCGTTCTGGATGCTGCGGCTGTGCTCCAGCTCGGTCTTGCGGAACTCTGCACCCGAGGTCAGCAGGTGATCCCCGAGGTAGCCGCTCAACTGGCCATCCACCGTGTTGTTGGTCTGGGTGATGTCGGCGGCGCCACCGTTGAGCTGGGAGTCATCCATCAGATCGGTCTGCTCGAAGTAGTAACGAGCGCGGCTGTCGAAGTGTTCCCAACGGCCGTTGTGGGTCAGCCCCAGGCTCAGGCGATCGAGTTTCTGCACGTTGTGGGGAGTGGCCGGTGCGGTCGGGGCACGGGGCACGTTGTTGAAGTAGCTGTCCATGTCGTTCTGGTTGTAACCCAGATCGAAGTCGATGTCCTGGTTGTCGGCCACCAGCCACTTCAGGCTGGAGAGCACGTTGACCACTTCCCGTTTCTCCAGGGCGTCGGCATCCGGGTTATTGGACTGATCGCTCTTCCAGCGATCCCGCTGATAGCCTTCCACCACCACGCTGCCCAGCAGCTTGTTGTCGATCAGGGCGCCGGAGACGAAGGCGCTACCCTGGTTGGCATCCCCGCCATCCCCCTTGGTGGGCATGGTGTGGGTGTAGCCGACGGCCGCTTCGGTGTTCTCCTTGGCCTGGCGCAGGATCACGTTGACCACGCCGCCGAGGGCATCGGCCCCGTACAGGGAGGAGACGGGACCGCGGATCACTTCGATGCGCTCGATGGCGGCCATGGGGATGGAGCTTAAGTCGAAGTCGTTGCCAAAGGAGCTGCCCAGGGTCTCGCGGGCGTTGACCCGCTTGCCGTTGACCAGCAGCAGGGTGTAGTCACCGCCCATGCCGCGGATCTTGATCTCGTTGCGACCCGTGGGGTTGGTGCCGATGATGTTGACACCGGGCACGTGCTTGAGGGCATCGCCGATGTTGTTGACGTTCATCTTGTCCAGATCGGCGCGGGTGACCACGGAGACGCTGGCCGGGGCGGTCAGCTCGGTGTGTTTGGTCTGGGTGGCGGTGACCACCACCGTCTCGTTGGCCTTGACGGACTCGGCCTGGGCCAGGCCCGGTACGGCCAGCAGACCAAGGGAGAGCAGAATGGGGTTCAGTTTAAAGAGGCCGTGCTGCAACTGCATTGTCAAAAACTCCATGGATATAACTGAGGTTATGGGGTCCGGATTCTTCTGATCCGGTGCTCACTGACTTCCTTGTCTGGCGGTGCCAGAGGCAGGATTATTGTTATCTCTTGTGCTCTTCAGGCCCCGGATGAGGAACCAGACACCGGCGCAGGCCACCAGGGTGCATGCAATGTTGATCCAGGCCAGGGTGGGGAAACCGTGCAGGGCGCCCCCCTCGTCGGAGACCAGATATCTGGCGGAGAGCAGGCTGCCGAGGCCCGCCGCCACATTGGTGATCGAGCCCTGGAAAGACATGAAGGCGGCGCGCTGGTGGGGGGCCGGAATGGCCGCCGTGACCGCGAGGGTGGTGCTGGCACGGGCGGAGCTCAGGGCCATGAAGAGGGTGAACAGCAGATAGAGAGGCAGGCCTGCCGGCAAGGCAAAGCCCACCAGGGTGATCAGGGCCAGGGCCAGGCTGGTGAGCAGGATGGCGCCCTGGGCGCGGCCCTGATCGATCCAGACGCCGCACAGGCGCATGGTGGCCATGCTGGCAAGGCCGCCGCACAGATAGAGGCTGGCGATCTGCTCGCGCGGGAAACCCAGGTTGAACTGGAAGTAGTTGGCAAAGTGCGGAATGAGCAGGAAGTGGCCGAACATCTGCAGGCAGAGGATGAAGAGGGCTCCCTGGCAGAGCGGTGACCCCAGCAACTGGCGCATCCCCTGGCCTGCCGGGGCCCGGTTGACCGGCAGGGACGGCAGCCAGATGGCACACAGCAGGGCCAGCAGCAGGCCCCCTGCACCAAACAAGAGGAAGGGGCTCTGCCAGCCAGACCACTGAGCCAGCACGAGGGCCGCGGGCACGATCAGAATGGCGGCCAGGGAAAACGCCATGCCCACGTAGGCGAGACGGCGGCCCCGCTCGGCGGGCGGTACCAGATCCAGCACCGCCGCCATCAGGATGGCCCCCAGGGGGCCGGCCACGCAGCCGGACATGATAAAGATCAGCAGCAGGGTCTGGCTATCCTCGGCCAGGGCGCAAGCCATCAAGAGCAGGAAGCGCAGGACCAGCAGTACCAGCAGGGCGGGTTTGCGGTTGACCCGATCGAGCCAGGGGGCGGCCAGGAGGCCCAGCAGGGCGGCGCCCAGGGTGGCGCCGCCGCTGAAGTAACCTGTCTGCTCCGGCAGCATCCCCAGGCGGGTTACCAGTTCCGGGCCAAGGGGCATCACCATCATCATGCAGCCCATGGAGAGCATGTTGATGAGCAGCGCCAGGTGGATGGCGGCAGGGGTGGATGCGATGGATTCTGGCTTCATCAGAGGCTGACTCGAAAAAATGAGTCCGAATTGTATCCGAGGGTTTTTGTTGTGACAACAAATGATAACCATTTTTATTTGTATTGATTGGTATCTTAACGAGTCTTTATCTGGTGCCTCTGTGTGGGGATGCATACCAGGCCCGTTGCAATCGAGGCGCCATGGACCATGATGGCAGGAAGCGAGAGGGTGGCGGTGAACGCCGGGAGGAGAAGATGCGCGCTGGATCAGGGTATTGGGGGCTGGGGTGCTGCCTGTTGCTGGCATTGCCCCTGAGGGCCGAAGTGAAGGTCATATCGGTATTCGAAGCGGATGCCGCGGTGCAGACGCTCAAGGAGATCTACCCGGATCTCGGGGTGAGCGCCATGGGCAACCAGCTGGTACTGAGCGGAACCCCCGCCCAGTTGCAGGAGGCCGAGCGTACCCTGGCGCAAGTGAACCAGCCGCCCCAAAGCCTGCTCATCGAGTGGCGGGTGGATGGCGCCTCCAGCCGTCAGCAGGCCGGAGTGGGGCTGGGCCTGGATGCCAAACGGCAGTGGCTGCTGGAGGGGGATGCCCGGCACTATGAACGCAGCCAGAGTGACAACTGGCAGGTGCGCGGCCTCTCCGGGCGGCCCGTGTTGTTGCAGATGGGGTCCTATCAGCCGGTCACCTTTTACCAGTGGCAGGGGGGAAGGGTGGTGGGCATGATGCCGCTGATGAACGGTCTCTACGCCACCGCGACCCTGATAGGGGACAGGGTGCAGGTGGCCCTCAGCAGTGAACAGGCAAGAGTGGAGCGAGGCAACATACACACCGGCCAGAGTGCCACCGAGGTGAGCGGCGCCCCGGGCCAGTGGCTGACGGTGGGGGAGCTTTCCACAACCCAAGGCAGCCGGGAGGCCGCGATCGCCAATCCATCAGGCATGGGCAGGGCCAGCGGCAGCGAGCGCCAGACTCTGCAGATCCGGGTCACGCGCCAGTGAACCTGCCTGTCAGTGGGGCTGATCCAGAGCGTAATCCCGCAACTGGCGGCTTCTCAGCAGATACCAGAGCGCCCAGAGGCTGGCGACCAGCACCAGGGCGGTGGGCCAGTTGAACGACCACTGCTGCAGATTGAGGCTGTGCAGTTGCATCAGCAGGCCACTGACGGCAGAGCAGAGCAGCAGCAAGGGGCTGTGGCGTCTGAGCCAGGCTCTGGCACTGTGGGTCTGGCGATGGGTGCCGCCGCAGGCGAGCAGCGCCAGCATGGCAGGCACGTCCGTCAGCAGGCTGACATAGAGGGTGAGCTTGTCCGGGTAGAAGAGGGTCAGGATGGCGCTGCCACTCTCGCGGGTGACGCCGGCCATCAGAAACAGCCAGACCGAGCGGGTCAGCAAGAGGGCGATGGGCCAGAACCAGAGCGGGGGGCGTAACTGGCCGTGATCGTCGTAACGGTGTTCGGGGTAGAGGGTCATGGTGGCCCGGTATCCATTCATGCAGTGCGAGTGATGAAGGGGATATGGGGCACAAGGCAGGCCATTGCAAGGCCGGCAACGGCCGGGAATTAATCGGGGGGCCAGGCCCCCCAATCCGCAGTCTTTAGTTGCCGGGTTCCGGCGTCACAGCCAGCCTTTTCGCTTGAAGAAGAGACCGGTGCCCAGCGATGACATCACCATCAGCACCAGGGAGAGGGGGTAGCCGTATTCCCAAGCGAGCTCCGGCATGCGGCCGAAGTTCATGCCGTAGATGCTGGCGATGAGCGTCGGCGGCAGGAAGATCACCGCGGCTACCGAGAAGATCTTGATCACCTTGTTCTGCTCCAGATTGGTCACCCCCATGGATGCCTCCAGCTGGAAGTTGATCTTGTCGAACAGGAACTGGGTATGGGGCAGCAGGGATTCCACGTCGTGCAGCATCTCGTCGATCCACTTGTTCTGCTCCCCCGTCATGCGCTGGCGCAGACTGCGTTTGAGGAAGCGCAGGGCGCGGCGGGTATCGTGCAGGGAGAGACGGATCTGGCCGTTGGCCTCTTCCTGGGCCATCAGCTCCTTGAGCATGGGGTTGATCTGGTCCGGCTCGAAGATCTGATCGGCGGTGTTCTCCAGGGTCTTGTACCCATCCTCGATCAGGTCTGAGAGATACTCCACCTTGAGGTTCTGCACCTCCAGCAGGATGTCGAGGGCGTCTTCGACCTCCAGCCTGTCCTGGCGCATGTAGTGGCGCAGCAGACGCACCAGGCCGATGTCATCCTCGCGAATGCTGATCAGCAGGTTGTTGCGCAGGGTAAAGGAGACGTGCACACCCTTGGTGTCGCGGCCGATGCGCTGGGGAAACAGGGAGTGGATGTGCAGACCGTCGGTGTCCCAGTAGAAGCGGGCGGATGCCTCGATGTCATCGAGCTCCTCCTTGTCCGGCACCTCCTCCAGGAACAGGCCCGTCAACCATTCTCGCTCCGCTGTGTCCGGCTTGTAGGCATCCAGCCAGACGGTGTTGTCGGGAACGATGTCATCCGGCCCGAGCGTGACTATGTCCAGCACCTTGTTGTTGAGAATGTAGGCGGTGATCATCTGTCCCCCCTTAAGAAGTCATGGGTAATCAGGGATGGTTGCACAGGTTCATGCGGCCTTAGATCGCACGGAAAGCGATCCCATGAAATAGCATAACGAGGCCGATGGACAACCTGAATGCGGCGAACTATACAGGGGCGGGACCCGCTTGTCAGGGCCTATTCATCAGGGGTTCAGCCTGTTCGCTCAAAAAAGCGGCGAGGTCGGATCAGCCGTGGCGACCCCGATGCGGGCGATCCCGGCGTCGCCTCCTTTGTTCGCCCTGGAGTGGAGGAGGGCCCGGGCTCACCGGCGGGAATGGCGGGTTTATGGTCGCCCTGCGACAGCCCCCGGCCAAGCGCAGGAAACGGTCTCCGGGCGGTGTTCCGGGGCGGCGTCTCCTTGTTATCTGCTCTGGTTTGCGTGGGCAAGCCTGTTACAGATTGGGGTAGTTGGGGCCCGAGCCGCCCTGGGGCGGCGTCCAGACGATATTCTGGCTGGGATCCTTGATGTCGCAGGTTTTGCAGTGAATGCAGTTGGCGGCGTTGATCTGCAGCCTTGGTCGGGAATCCCCATCGAGGATCTCGAACACCCCCGCCGGGCAGTAGCGCTGGGCGGGTTCGGCCCAGGTGGGCAGGTTGACCTCGACCGGAATGCGCGCGTCCTGAAGGGTCAGGTGACAGGGTTGATCCTCGTCGTGGCTGGTGCTGGCCAGATAGACGGAGGAGAGCTTGTCGAAGCTGAGCTTGCCGTCGGGTTTGGGGTAGTCGATGGGTTGGCAACGGCTGGCCAGGCGCAGCTGGCGGTAATCCGGCTCCTTGTCCAGCAGAGTAAAAGGAGAGGTCAAGGCAAAGAGTCGCTGCTCCAGCCAGTTGAAGGCGCCGCCGAGCCAGGGGCCGAAGCGGTGCAGGGCGGCCCCAACGTTGCGGGCCCTCTTCAGTTCCCGAGTCAGCCAGCTTTGCAGCAGCGCGTCCTGAAACTCGGCCAGATCCCGTCCCCCTTCATCCCCTCCTCGCAGTGCCATGGCGACCGTCGCGGCCGCCACCATGCCGGACTTCATGGCGGTGTGGATCCCCTTGATGCGGGAGAAGTCCAGGGTGCCCGCATCACAGCCGATGAGCAGGCCGCCCGGAAAGTGCATGCGCGGCAATGAGTGCCAGCCCCCCTTGGTGATGGCCCGTGCGCCGTAGCTGATGCGCTCGCCCCCCTGCAACGTTGCCGCGATGAGGGGGTGGTGCTTGAGACGCTGGAATTCGTCGAAGGGGCTGAGCCAGGGATTCTGGTAGTTGAGATCGACGATAAGGCCGACTGCCACTTGATCCTGGGCCAGATGATAGAGATAGAAGCCCCCCTGACTCTTGTTGCCTTTTCCCTCACCAAGGGGCCAGCCGCTGCCGTGCAGCACTCGGCCCGGTTTGCCCTGGCCGGGAGGGAGCTGCCACAGCTCCTTGAAGCCGATGGCGTAATGCTGCGGCTGGGCGGTATTTTCCAGATGGAATCGGGCGATCAGCTGTTTGCCGAGGTGGCCGCGCGCCCCTTCGGCAAACAGGGTATAGCGGCCATACAGGGCCATGCCGGGCACGTGATCCGGCTTGGGGTTGCCCTCCTTGTCGAGACCAAGATCGCCGGTCACCACCCCGCGAACCCGGCCCTCCTCCACGATGAGGGTGCTCGCCGCAAAGCCCGGGTAGATCTCGACACCGAGGGCCTCGGCCTGCTTGCCGAGCCAGCGGCAGAGGGTGCCGAGGCTGATGATGTGGCTGCCGTCGTTGTGCATGCGGGGTGGCACCGCCCAGTGGGGCAGTTGCAGGGAGCGGCTGTCGCTTTGCAGCAGATGGACCTGATCATCTGTCACCGGTACGCCGAGGGGGGCCTCCTGCCAGCTCTCTGGCAGCAGCTCCCTGAGGGCGACGGGATCGAGCAGGGCGCCGGAGATGAGGTGGGCGCCAATCTCGGCCCCCTTCTCCAGCAGGCAGACTGAGAGGGCCGGGGCCTGCTGCTTCAATGCGATGGCGGCGCTCAGGCCTGCCGGGCCGCCACCGACGATGACGACATCAAATTCCATTGCTTCGCGTTCCATCTTGCCTCTGTGCTCGACTTGGCCTAGGGTAGTGCTGGTAGTTTACGTAAACGTAAACCACTTTGTCAGCAGAAAAGTGAGTGACGACAAGGTGGACCCACACAACAGGTATGAGGGATGACCGCCATGAAGCTGCTGGTCGCAGTCAAACGGGTCGTTGATTACAACGTCAGGATCCGGGTCAAGGGGGATGGCTCCGATGTGGAGCTCGCCAATGTGAAGATGGGCATCAACCCGTTTTGTGAAATCGCGGTGGAGGAGGGGGTCAGGCTGCGGGAAGCCGGCGTGGCATCCGAGCTAGTGGTGGTGACCTTCGGCCCCGAGGCGGCGGCCGAGCAGTTGCGCCATGCCCTGGCGCTGGGGGCGGATCGGGCGCTGCACTATGTTACCGGCGAGTCCCTGACTCCGCTCACCGTGGCCCGGGCCCTGCAAACGGTGTGCGGGCAGGAGCAGCCCGATCTGGTGCTGCTCGGCAAACAGTCCATCGACTCTGACAACAATCAGGTAGGGCAGATGCTCGCCGCCCTCAATGACTGGCCGCTTGCCACTTTCGCCTCCGCCATCAGGCTGGTGGAGGGGGAATTGCAGGTGACCCGCGAGATAGACGGTGGCCTCGAGACCCTCGGCATGGCGCTGCCCGCCGTGGTGACCGTGGACTTGCGCCTCAACGAGCCGCGCTTCGCCTCCCTCCCCAACATCATGAAGGCCAAGCGCAAGCCGCTGGAGAGCCAGCCGTTCGCCGCCCTCGGGGTGGTGCCGGCCGACCAGACACGGCAGCTCGGAGTGATGGCGCCACCGGTGCGCAGTGCCGGCATCAGGGTGGGCTCGGTGGACGAGCTGCTGGACAAGCTCAAGCACGAAGCCCGGGTGCTCTGATGGGCAGGGGCATGAGAGGGATGCCTCCCGCAGGCGTGAGCGCCATGCATGGGGCAACGGCCCCGGGGAGCAAGGGATCAATGGATGACATGAAGGTGCTGCCATGAGCGTACTTGTGATTGCGGAACATCATCAGGGGCGGATCGCCGACAACCTGGCCCAGTTGGTCACGGCGGCGGGGCGCCTGGGGGGCGAGGTGCATCTCTTGCTGCTGGGACAGGGGCTGACGGAGGCGGGGGAACAGGCCGCCGCCCTCACGGGGGTAAACCGGGTGCTGCTGGCGGAACATCCCATGCTGGCGGAGGGGCTCAACGACGGGGTCGACAGACTGCTCGCCGAGGTGGCCAGGGACTACCAGCACTGCCTGATGGCGGCCAGCAGCCAGGGCAAGGATCTGCTGCCGCGGGTGGCGGCCAGGCTCGGAGTGGAGATGATCGCCGAGGTGACCGGCATCGAGGGGCCCGACACTTTCCTGCGTCCCATCTATGCGGGCAACGCCATCGCCCGGGTGGCGAGCAGCGCCCCCATCAAGGTGCTCACCGTGCGGCCCACCGCGTTCGCCAAGGCCGGGTCCGGGGAGGAGCGTGCCGTGATGGAATCGCTGCCGGTGGGCGAGGTGCGCTGCCGTACCCGGCTCATCGAGCGGCGTGCGGTGCGCTCCGCCAGACCCGAGCTCGGGGCGGCCCGGGTGGTGGTCTCCGGCGGGCGGGCACTCGGCTCGAAAGAGCACTTTGCCCTCATCGACGCCCTGGCGGACAAGCTGGGGGCTGCCGTCGGGGCATCGCGGGCCGCCGTGGATGCGGGTTATGTCTCCAACGACCTGCAAGTGGGGCAGACCGGCAAGGTGGTGGCCCCCGAGCTCTACATCGCGGTGGGCATCTCGGGGGCCATCCAGCATCTGGCGGGGATGAAGGAGTCCAAGGTGATCGTCGCCATCAACAAGGACGCCGAGGCCCCCATCTTCCAGGTGGCGGACTACGGTCTGGTGGGGGATCTCTTCACCCTGCTGCCGGAGCTCACCGCCAAGCTGTAAATTTGCCACAAAGGGGCGAAGAAAGCCGTCCGTGCTGTCTCGCCCCCGTTTCCATGCATATTCTCTGCAAGCCCTGGCCCGTTCAGGGCTTTTGTCTGATGGGTGCCCGGTGGCACCAGGGCAAAAGGTTGCGCTGGATCCCAAAAAGCCTTTGCCCCCACGGGGGACTGTCGTGTAAAAACGTTCGAGTCACCGATCACACACATCCATTCACGGAAAGCGTCATGAGCAAACAGATTTACAACTTCTGCGCCGGCCCCGCCATGTTGCCGGTTGAAGTCATGGAGCGCGCCCAGCGCGAATTTTGTAATTTCCAGGGGCTGGGAGCCTCGGTCATGGAGCTTTCCCATCGCGGCAAGCCCTATATGGCGGTCGCCGAGAAGGCCGAAGCGGACCTGCGCGACCTGCTGGCGGTGCCGGACAACTACAAGGTGCTCTTCATGCACGGCGGTGGCCGCGGCCAGTTCTCCGCCGTGCCCATGAACCTGCTGGGTGGCGCCAACAAGAAGGCGGATTACCTGGTGACCGGCGTCTGGGCCCAGAGCGCCGTGGATGAAGCCCAGAAATACGGTGACATCCAGACCTTCCAGGGGGTGGCCAAGAACGAGCAGGGGGTCTCCCACCTGCTGCCGACGCCGGCGTTTCGCGCCGATGCCGCCTATGTGCACTACTGCCCGAACGAAACCATCGATGGCATCGAGATGTTCGACATCCCGGCCACCGGCGATGTGCCCCTGGTGGCGGATCTCTCCTCCACCATCCTCTCCCGTCCCCTCGACGTGAGCCGCTTCGGCATCCTCTACGCCGGTGCCCAGAAGAACATAGGCCCCTCTGGTCTGGCCATCGCCATCGTGCGCGATGACCTGCTGAACCAGGCCCGCGCCGATGTGCCGTCCATCTTCGACTACCAGCTCACCGCCAAGAACGACTCCATGTTCAACACGCCCCCCACCTACGCCTGGTATCTGGCCGGTCTGGTGTTCGAGTGGCTCAAGGAGCAGGGTGGCCTGGCGGCGATGGAAGCACGCAACAAGGAGAAGGCCGACTTCCTCTACGGCTACCTCGATCAGTCGAGCTTCTATGGCAACAAGGTGGATGTGGCCTGCCGCTCCCGCATGAACGTGCCCTTCCAGCTGAAGAACGAGGCCCTGGACAAGCTGTTCCTGGCGGAGTCGGAAGCGGCCGGTCTGCTGGCCCTCAAGGGACACCGCATCGTCGGTGGCATGCGCGCCAGCCTCTACAACGCCATGCCCCTGGAAGGGGTCAAGGCCCTGGTCAGCTTTATGGATGACTTTGCCAAACGCCACGGTTGAGGCGTGCCTCCCCATTGCCAGACGCCGGGGACTCCCCGGCGTCTGTTTTTCAGACCCATCCTGACCCAGGCGGCCCTCTCCCGCGGTCGTGCCACTGTCGAACTTGCCGCGGGGGACGCGGGCTGTTAACGTCCGGTCAGGTGATTTAATTGAGATCGAACAGGAAGTCTATGAATTCGTTGCGTTTGGAACCCATTTCTAGCGTGGCCGGGGTGGTCAATCTGCCCGGCTCCAAGAGTGTCTCTAACCGGGCCCTGCTGCTGGCGGCCCTGGCCCGGGGCACCACCCGGCTGACCAACCTGCTCGACAGCGATGACATCCGCCACATGCTGGCGGCGCTGACCCAGCTCGGCGTCAAGTACAAGCTCTCCGCCGACAAGACCGAGTGCACCGTGCACGGTCTGGGTCGCAGCTTCGCGGTCTCGGCGCCGGTCAACCTGTTCCTCGGCAATGCCGGTACTGCCATGCGCCCCCTGTGCGCCGCCCTGTGCCTGGGCTCCGGCGAGTATACCCTGGGCGGCGAGCCGCGCATGGAAGAGCGCCCCATCGGCCACCTGGTGGATGCCTTGCGCGAAGCGGGTGCCCACATCCAGTACCTGAAGAAAGATGGCTATCCGCCCCTGGTGGTGGATGCCAAGGGGCTCTGGGGTGGCGATGTCCACATCGACGGCTCCGTCTCCAGCCAGTTCCTGACGGCGTTTTTGATGGCGGCCCCCATGGCGGCTGGCGACACCCGCATCCACATCAAGGGGGAGCTGGTCTCCAAGCCCTACATCGACATCACCCTGCACATCATGAAGCAGTTCGGGGTGGTCATCGAGCACGACGACTACAAGGTGTTCTACATCAAGGGCAACCAGACCTATGTCAGCCCGGGGGACTTCCTGGTGGAAGGGGATGCCTCCAGCGCCTCCTACTTCCTCGCGGCGGGCGCCATCAAGGGCAAGGTGCGGGTTACCGGCATCGGCAAGCACAGCATCCAGGGGGACATCCACTTCGCCGACGTACTGGAGAAGATGGGGGCCCGCATCACCTGGGGCGATGACTTCATCGAGGCCGAGCAGGGGCCGTTGCACGGCATCGACATGGACATGAACCACATCCCGGATGCGGCCATGACCATCGCCACCACGGCGCTGTTTGCCGAGGGCACCACCACCATCCGCAACATCTACAACTGGCGGGTAAAGGAGACCGACCGCCTGCACGCCATGGCGACCGAGCTGCGCAAGCTGGGCGTCGAGGTGGAGGAGGGGCACGACTTCATCACCGTGATCCCGCCCGCACAGCTGACCCACGCGGCCATCGACACCTACAACGATCACCGCATCGCCATGTGCTTCTCCCTGGTGGCACTCTCCGATACGCCGGTCACCATCAATGATCCGGGTTGCACCTCCAAGACCTTCCCGGACTACTTCGACAAGCTGGCCAGCGTCAGTCAGGCCTGAGCCCTTTCGGCCCGCTTCGTGCGGGCCTTTTCATCTCTGCCCCCCGCTTTTTTCATGCCTCCTAGCAGCATTATGCAAACTTGCAAGGTGCGATAATAAAATTCCTTGCCGAAGAATGTAATTTTCTATTTACACCGACCCGGCACAGGGCTAGATTGAGATCTCTTTATCGCAGTCATCTAGCAGGAAACTTGGTCATGCAGCATCAAACCGACGACGTTCGTATCAGTGAAATCAAAGAGTTATTGCCCCCGGTTGCGGTGCTTGAGAAGTTTCCGGCGACCGACACCGCCTCGGCCACCGTGTTTGAATCCCGTCAGGCCATCCACAACATCCTGGCCGGCGACGATGATCGCCTGCTGGTGGTGATCGGCCCCTGCTCCATCCACGATCCGGTCGCCGCCCTGGAATACGGCAAACGCCTCAAGGTGCTGCGCGACGAGCTGAAAGATCAGCTGGAGATCGTGATGCGGGTCTACTTCGAAAAACCCCGTACCACAGTGGGCTGGAAGGGGCTGATCAACGATCCCTACCTCGACAACAGCTGCCAGATCAATGACGGCCTGCGCCTGGGTCGCAAGCTCTTGCTGGATCTCAACGACATGGGGCTGCCGACCGCCTCCGAGTTCCTCGACATGATCACCCCGCAATACGTGGCGGATCTGATGAGCTGGGGTGCCATCGGCGCCCGTACCACCGAATCCCAGGTACACCGCGAGCTGGCCTCCGGTCTCTCCTGCCCGGTGGGCTTCAAGAACGGCACCGACGGCACCATCAAGGTGGCCATCGACGCCATCGGCGCCGCCAGCGCCCCGCACCACTTCCTGTCGGTGACCAAGTACGGCCACTCCGCCATCGTCTCGACCGCTGGCAACCCGGACTGTCACATCATCCTGCGCGGTGGCCGCGAGCCCAACTACAGCGCCCGTCACGTGGATGAGGTGGTGAGTGGTCTGGACAAGGCCGGTCTGCCCCAGAAAGTGATGATCGACTTCAGCCACGCCAACAGCAGCAAGCAGTTCAAGAACCAGATGCTGGTGGCCGAGGACGTGGCCGGTCAGCTGCGTGCCGGCAGCAAGGCGGTGTTCGGCGTCATGGTGGAGAGCCACCTGGTGGAAGGGCGCCAGGATCTGGTGGACGGGTGCGAGCTCACCTTCGGCCAGAGCATCACCGACGCCTGCATCGGCTGGGCCGATACCGAGGTGCTGCTGCGCAACCTGGCGGACGCCGTGGCCGCTCGCAACGCCCTCTGAGCCCAAGGCGCCCCGTTGGCGGGGCAATAAAAAAGCGCGACCCTGGGTCGCGCTTTTTGTTTGGCCATCTCTCGGCAGGTCGCGGTTTACTTGGCCCGCTCCTGGTGGCCGCGCAGGCGGATGTTGATCATCTCCACCACCAGCGAGAAGGCCATGGCGAAGTAGATGTAACCCTTGGGAATGTGCAGATCCAGCCCTTCGGCCATCAGCGCCACCCCGACCAGAATAAGGAAGGAGAGGGCCAGCATCTTGATGGTGGGGTGGGTATCGACGAAGTCGCCGATGGCCTTGGCGGCAAACATCATGACGCCGACGGCGATGATGATGGCCAGCACCATGACAGGGACATGATCCGCCATGCCCACGGCGGTGATGACGGAGTCCAGGCTGAAGATGATGTCGAGGATGGCGATCTGCACTAGGGTGGACAGGAAGCCCGCGGTCTTGCTCACCACACCCGCCTCTTCGGCGGCCCCTTCCAGGCTCTGGTGGATCTCGTGGGTGCTCTTGGCGATGAGGAACAGACCCCCCACCAGCAGGATGAGATCCCGTCCCGAGATGGCTTCCCCCAGCACGGTGAAGAGGGGCTCGGTGAGGCGCATCACCCAGGCCAAGGAGAGCAGCAGCAGGATGCGGGTGCCCATGGCGAGCCCCAGCCCCAGGATGCGCGCTTTCTGGCGCTGGGCTTCCGGCAGACGACCCACCAGGATGGAGATGAAAATGATGTTGTCGATGCCGAGCACGATCTCGAGCAGGGTCAGGGTGGCGAGCGCGACCCAGGCGGAGGGGTCCGCAATCCATTCCAGCATGATTGAACCTTGGTTGAACAGTGATTGAGGTAGAAGCCGCGCATTTTAGCAGGGGGTCATGGCTTGTCCCAGTGGCGGGAAAAGATAAAAATGGCGGCGATCCAACAGGAGGGAAACATGTTTCGATTAGGGCTCATCATCAACCCCGTCGCCGGCATCGGCGGGGCCGTCGGTCTCAAGGGCAGTGACGGCATGGTCGCCGAGGCGCTGGCGCGCGGGGCCGTCCCCAAGGCCCGGGAGCGGGCCCGCCAGGCCCTGTTGCCCCTGTGCGAGCTGACCACGTCATTCGAGCTGCTGACGGTGGCCGAAGAGATGGGGGCCGACCTCGCCGCCGAGCTGGGGTTGCCCCATCGCATCGTCCATCGGCCTGCCGGGGCGCAGACGAGTGCCGAGGACACCCGGGCTGCCGCCCTGGCCCTGCGCGATGCCGGGGTGGATCTGCTGCTCTTCGCCGGTGGCGATGGCACCGCCCGTGACATCTGCGCGGCGGTGGGGGAGTCCTGCCATGTGCTAGGTATCCCGGCGGGGTGCAAGATCCACTCCGGGGTCTACGGGGTGACGCCGGCGGCGAGTGGCCGGGTGGCGGCCAGAATGATCGCAGGGGAGCTTCTGAGCCTGGTGGATGCGGAGGTGATGGACATCGACGAGGAGGCGTTTCGCGCCGGCAAGGTGCGCGCCCGCCACTACGGCCAGTTGCTGGTGCCCGGGGATCTGCGCTACGTGCAGGCGGTCAAGCAGGGGGGGCGGGAGTCCGAGGAGCTGGTGCTCGCCGATCTTGCCGCCGGTGTGGTGGAGCAGATGGAGCCCGATACCCTCTACCTGATGGGGTCGGGGAGCACGGTGGCCGCCTGCATGGGGGAGCTGGGTCTGGAAAATACCTTGCTCGGTGTGGATCTGGTGGAAAATGGCCGGCTTATCGGGCAGGATCTCAGCGCCGCCGAGATCCTGACCCGGATCCGCGGCCGTCGCTGCCGTCTGATCATCACCCTGATCGGCGGTCAGGGACATCTGTTCGGGCGCGGAAATCAGCAATTGAGTCCAGACGTGATCCGGGCCGTCGGGCGCGAGCATATCCAGGTGCTCGCCACCAAAGCCAAGCTGGCGGCGCTAGAAGGCCGTCCGCTGCTGGTGGACACCGACGATCCGGCACTGAACCGGTCGTTGAGTGGTTATCTGCGCATAACCACGGGATACAAGGATCAGGTCATCTACCCGGTGGCCAACCCGGAATAGGACATCAAGGATGCGGCTGGCCTGGCGCCAGAGAGCCGCGATCAACCGGATCGCGGTTCCACTCCCCGAATTTTTTGCCGGCAACCCCGGAAATGAGGCTGCGTTAAATGACGATTCACGATTTTGAACACAAGTTGTTGGGACTGATCGACGCCATGGTCGCCACGGCCAGCGAAGACGAGCTGTTTGCGGGTGGCTATCTGCGAGGGCACATCTCCCTTGCGGTGGCGCGCGCCGAGCTGGAGGGCAAGACCCTGGTGCGGGACGTCAAGAGCTATGTGCTGCGCAGCCTGAACGAGGCCATCTTGCAGGGTGAGCTCTCCGAGCAGGACGAGGTGCTGGTGCAGGAGATGTGGAAGCGTCTGCAGGCCCAGGCGGAAGCTTGATCCCATTCGCAGTTCAAACACAAGTTTAAGTAATCTGCTTCCCTGAGTGTTATCAAAAGGTTAATAATGAGGCTCGCCTTTTGTTTCAGGGATTAAACCATGGCCTCCACCTCACGCATTGCCACCAGACTGCCGCTCGAGATGCTCTATCACTGGGAGCGGCAGTGTCCCGACCGAATCTATCTGCGTCAGACCATCCACCGCGAATACGTCGACTTCACCTGGGGTGAGGTTGCCGACGAGGCGCGGCGCATGGTGACGGCACTGCGCGCCCTGGGCCTGGTGCCCGGTGACAAGGTGGCCCTGCTCTCCAAGAACTGCGCCCAGTGGTTCATCGCCGATCTGGCGATGCAGATGGGGGGATACGTGAGCGTGCCCATCTACCCCACCGCCAACGTCGACACCATCGAATACGTGCTGCGCCACAGCGAAACCAGGGCGATCTTCGTCGGCAAGCTGGACGACTGGAAGAGCCAGGAGGCGGGGGTGCCCGGGGATCTGCTGCGTATCGCTCTGCCTTATGACACCATGCCGGCCGTCCACCAGTGGGACGATCTGCTGGCGCAATACGACCCCATCCCGGACAGCCCGGTGCAGGCGCCGGATGCCCTGCTGAGCCTGGTCTACACCTCCGGCAGCACCGGCAAGCCCAAGGGGGCCATGCTGAGCGTGGAGCGCTACGCCTGGTCCTGCGAGAAGCTGGTGGAGGCGGTCTCCCTCACCGCCGAGGATCGCGGCTTCTCCTACCTGCCCCTTGCCCACATCACCGAGCGGGTCTACATCTACGGCGGCAGCCTGTTCAGCGGTGCCACCATCGCCTTCCCCGAATCCCTCGACACCTTCATCGAGGACGTCAAGCGCTGCCGTCCCACCGTCTTCATCTCGGTGCCGCGGCTCTGGGCCATGTTCCGCATCAAGATCCACGAGAAGCTGCCCCAGAAAAAGCTGGCGCTGCTGCTCAAGATCCCCCTCGTCTCCAGCCTCATCAAGAGCAAGCTGCAAAAGGGGCTGGGGCTGGATCAGGCGCGGGTGCTGGGCTGCGGCTCTGCGCCGGTGGCCCCGGCGCTGCTGGAGTGGTATCACAGCATCGGCATCCATATCACCGAGGCCTGGGGCATGACCGAGAACCACGCCTACTCCACCCTCAACTACCCCTTCCGGGCGGACAAGATAGGCACCGTCGGCAAGGCCGGGCCCGGGGTGACCATCAAGATCTCCGACGAGGGGGAGATCCTCTGTCGCTGCGACGGCATGATGGTGGGCTACTACAAGGATCCCGAGCACAGTGCAGAGGCCATCGACGCCGAGGGCTGGCTGCACACCGGTGACATGGGCAAGCTGGACAGGGAGGGTTACCTCACCATCACCGGCCGCATGAAGGACGTCTTCAAGACCGCCAAGGGCAAGTACGTGGCCCCGGTGCCCATCGAGGGGATGCTCGGGCAGGAGCCCATCATCGAGCAGCTCTGCGTCATCGGCTACGGCATGCCGCAGCCGGTCGCCCTGGTGCAGCTCGCCGAGAGCGCCATGAAGGGGGACAAGGCCGGGGTGGAAGCCCAGCTGGAGGCCGCCCTCAACCGGGTCAACGACAAGCTGGAATCCCATGCTCGCCTGCGGGGCATCCTGGTGGTCAAGAGCCCCTGGAACATCGAGAACGGGGTGCTGACCCCCACCATGAAGATCCGCCGCCACCTGCTGGAACAAAAATACGCGGACATCGGCGAACGCTGGTCCGGCAGCCAGCGCATCCTGTGGGAGTCCTGACAGGGGCCGGCGCCGCCATATGGGCCACATCAATGACAGTCGGGGGAGCCAGTGGCTCCCCCGCTGTATTTCAGGGGGAAGCAAGCCGACAGGGGGCGGGGCTGGGGCATTGACCCCTTCTCCGATGCTTCCCGCTGCCGCCATGCCGCCCCGCGGCGGGGGAACAGGCAGGGAAAGGTATTTGCAAAATCCATGGAGAGGGGTGATCCCAGTGGCTGGGCGAATGCATCTTGGGGTCACACACGGGGGCCGCCAGGGGCGGGGACGAGGTATTTATCCCTTCCCCGACCTTTCCCGCTGCCGCCATACCGCCCCTCATCGAGGGAACAGGCAGGGAAAGGTATTTGCAAAATCCATGGAGAGGCGGGATCCCAGTGGCTGGCAAATGCATCTTGGGGTCACACACGGGGGCCGCAAGGGGCAGGGGCGGGGTATTTATCCCTTCCCCGACGTTTCCCGCTGCCACCATGCCGCCCCGCGTCGGGGGAACAGGCAGGGAAAGGTATTTGCAAAATCCATGGAGAGGCGGGATCCCAGTGGCTTGGCAAATGCATCTTGGGGTCACACACGGGGACCGCAAGGGGCGAGGGCAGGGCATTGACGCCTTCCCCAACGTTTCCCGCCGCCGCAGAGGAGGTCTGCCAATAAGGTCATCGGAGGGAGACCGCCCTCACATGGGGCAGGGGGGCATCTAATGCACGGCGCCAGAGGCGCAGAGAAAGGGGCTGAGGGGCAGAGAGTAAGAAGGGGAGCCGCAGCTCCCCTTCCCGTTGGCGGATGCCGGGGTCAGACGGCTTTGTACTCAAGCTCGACGGAGCCCAGCGCCTTCAGGGTGGACTGGGCGGAGTCCCGCTGGCTGATCTGGCCATCCTTGCTCTCCAGCAGCACGGCGCGGCGCACGGTGGCGAGATCCTCGCCACCCAGCACCGCGTGGGCGCAGGCCATCTGCATCGGCGGCAGGCTCGGGTTGAAGGCGGCGTTCTCGGCATAGCGGCCGCAGAAGATGCGCCCGTCCTCGAACTGCAGCGCCACCGCGGCATAGCCCTGGCTGTAGGGGGCATAGCTCTGGCGGGCGGCGGCGAGCGCAGCCTGCCACAGGGGATCGTCGCTCTCGAGCACCAGCTCGTCGTGAGCCTGGGGGCTCATCAGGGCATCGGTGATCTCGAGATCGGCGGGGCCGAAGGAGTGGGGCAGGAAGGATTGCAGCTCGCTGAGATCGTCCGGCAGGGAGACCTTCAGGGTCTTGGCGGTGCTCAGCTCGTTCATGAACTGGCGGCAGTGGCCGCAGGGGGTGTAGTTCACGGTGATCTCGGAGATCCCGGTCTCGCCACCCAGCCAGGCGTTGGAGATGGCGGACTGCTCGGCGTGGACCGAGTGGAACAGCCCCTGGCCCGCGAACTCCATGTTGGCGCCAAAGTACCAGGTGCCGCTCAGGCCGCAGGCGATGGCGCCGACGAAGAACCTGGAGATGGGGGCCACCGAGCAGGCGGCCGCCAGCGGCAGCAAGGCCAGACGCAGGGCCCTGTCATCCAGCCCGGTGGCGGCTTTCAGGGTCGCGACCTGGTCCGGGGTGAAACGGGCCTGGAAATCGTCCCCCAGCATGGGCAGCAGGGCAGCCTGGAGCGGGGCGGAAAGGGTCTCGAATGGCTTGGCAAAGCGGGGATGCATACTGTGTCCTCAAAGGCCAATTGGGGGGCCATTGTAGGGAGCAAGCGCGGCGAATTGTGTGAGCGCGCTCACGCCTTGATGGGCAAAGGGGCGGGGATGGTAAAGGAAACGTTTGTCTTTCGCAATCTGTGCGCCAGCTCCCGGCATCAGGGAGGCGAGGGTATCGGATGGAAACGGTGAAAGGGCACAGAGGCCATGGCCGCAGGGGCGGCCATGGCAACGGGGATCAGGTCAGCCAGTGGTAGAGGGCGAACAGCAGGGGGGCGATGGCTGCGGTCAGCACACCGCACACCACCATGGCCAGCGACGAGAAGGCGCCCTGGGTCACTCCCTGCTCGGCGGAGGCGGCGGTGCCGATGGCGTGGGCGCAGGCTCCCATGGCGAGCCCCTGGGCCTCGGGGTCGGTGACCCGCATCAGCTTGAGCAGGGGATAGCCCGCCAGGGCCCCCAGGATCCCCACCACCACCACCACGGCGGCGGCGATGGCGGGAATGCCGCCGAGGGACTGGCTGACGCTCATGGCGAGCGGCGTGGTGATGGACTTGGTGGCGATGGAGGCGAGCAGCGCCGGATCCGCCCCCATCAGGTGGCCGACCCCCAGGGTGGTGCAGACCGAGATGAGCACCGCGGTGAGGGTGCAGGCCAGGATGGGTGTGAGCTTGTCGCGGATCTGGCGCGCCTGCTGGTAAAGCGGCAGGGCCAGGGCCACCACGGCGGGTTCCAGCAGGGCGGTCAGGGGTGAGGCCCCCTGCTGGTACTGATCCAGGGGCAGATCGAGCCAGAGCAGCAGGCCGATGATGACGGCGGTGGGGATCAGCACCGGATTGATGACGGGCCAGGGCAGGCGGCGGTAGAGGGCCCGGGTCATGAAATAGAGGGCCAGGGTGAGGGGCAGGGCGAACCAGAGGATCATGGCTTGTTCATCCTTTGATAGAGGTGGCCGACCGCGCCCAGGATGAGCACGATGCCGAGCACGACGCAGAGCATGATGAGACCGAAGGATTGGCGCAGGGGCTCGAGCCAGGCCACCAGGCCCACCGCCACCGGCACGAACAGCACCCCCATGTGGCGCAGCAGCAGGCCGCCCCCCAGCTCGACCCAGGAGAAGCGGACGATCTGCAAGGAGAGCAGCACGAACAGCAGCAGCATGCCGATGATGCTGCCGGGGAAGGCGAAGGGCAGGATGGCCGCCACGGCTTTGCCTGCCAGCAGACAGGCGATGATGACCAGAAAATCACGAAGGTAGCGCAGGGTGCGTTGCAGCAGCACGGGGGCCTCATCTTGGCAAGTGTGAGCAAGGTCGCAGTTTAACAGGCACGGGGGGGAGGGAACAGGGTCAACTGGCCCGCAGGGGATACAATGGCCCCGGCTTCATCCCCATTCACAAGAAGGAGTTCCCATGTCGACCCCCTCTCTCCTGGCCCGGTTGCGCCAACTGCCCGCCGATCCCGCCCTCCCTGACACCCTGCTGCAAACCCGCCAATGGGAGGGGCCGCTTTGCCGGGTGAGGCTTGACAACACCGGGAAGCAGTCCGAGGCCGTCCACCACTGGCGGCTGTTTGAGGGGGATCTCGGACTTGCGCCCGACGCGGCCATCTACGGAGAGGGGTTCCAGATGCTGGCCCAGACCGGGGGACGCTGGAATGCCCCCGAGCACCTGGGCCGCTGCCCCGATGCGTCTGTCTATCGCATCACCGCCGACGATGGCTACCACACGGTGCACAACCTGCTGCTGGTGGCGCAGGAGGGGGGCTGGCTGCTGCTGGCCTTTGCGAGCTGCCAGCGCTTTGGCGGGGAGTTTCGCCTCCATCCCGACGGGCGCCTCGAGATCGTGATGAACACCGAAGGGCGCACCCTGGCGCCGGGTGCGCACTGGCAGAGCGAGGCGCTGATCTGCCTGGAGGGGCCGGACAGGGAGGCTCTGCTCGCGACGCTGGCGCAGCATATCGCCGCCGAGCACGGCTCCCTGGTGGGGGAGGTGCCCACGCGCCCGAGCGGCTGGTGCTCCTGGTATCACTACTACGCGAACGTGAGCGCGGCGGACATTCGCGAGAACCTGGCGGTGCGGGCCGAGCGTTTCCCGGCCCTGCGCTACGTGCAGATAGACGATGGCTATCAGGCGAAGATGGGGGACTGGCTCACCCCTTCCGCCAAGTTCGAGGAGGGGGTGGCGGCCCTGGCAGGGGAGATCCGCGCCGCCGGTTGCGAGCCTGCGCTCTGGGTCGCCCCCTTTATCGCCGAGCCCGGCTCCCGAGTGTTCCAGGATCACCCTGACTGGTTCGTGAAAGGGGAGGATGGCCTGCCGCTCCCCTCGGAGCGGGTCACCTACGGGGGCTGGCGCTGCACCCCCTGGTACGTGCTGGATGGCACCCACCCCGAGGTGCAGACGCACCTGGAGCAGGTATTTCGCACCCTGCGTACCCAGTGGGGCATCCACTACTTCAAGCTCGATGCCAACTTCTGGGGGGCCATCCACGGTGGTCGCTTCCACGACCCCGCCGCCACCCGGGTGGAGGCCTATCGGCGCGGCATGGCCGCCATCCTGCGCGGCGCCGGGGAGGGGGCCTTCCTGCTCGGCTGCAATGCGCCGCTGTGGCCGAGCCTCGGCCTGGTGCACGGCATGCGGGTGAGCGATGACGTGGAGCGCCGGGGCCCCCGTTTTCGCCAGATAGCGCGAGAAGCCTTCTGCCGCGCCTGGCAGCACGAGCGGCTCTGGGTGCTGGACCCCGACTGCGTCTGCCTGCGGGATATCCCGGGCCAGCACGGGAGCCGCGCCGAGTACGACTTCCACCTGGCCGCCCTGGTGGCGAGCGGTGGCATGGTACTGGCGGGGGACAGATTGCAGGATCTGGACGAGGCGCAAGGGGCGCGCCTTGGCAAGCTGCTCGCCCTGTGCGCCGCGCGCACCCCGGCGGCCCGCTTCGAGGGGATGGCATTCGAGCGCGGGCGGGTGGCGCTGCCCGGGAGCGGCGAGCTGCTCTGCCTGTTCAACTGGGGGGAGCACCCCTGCGAGTTCCCGTTGGCGCCGGGGGGCACGGACTTCTGGGACGAGACGCCCCTGGGGAGCACCCTGGTGCTGCAAGGGGGGCAGGGGGCGGTGATCCGCTACCCCTGATGGCGTTGCACTGCAAAAAGGCTCCCTCGGGAGCCTTTTTTGCGTGGCGAAATGGTCTCTAGAAGTACCACTCCATCCCGATGGCGTAATTGGCGGAGCCATAGCCCGGGATCTCGTTGCTGGAGGCGAGCGCCTTGACGGTGAGGCGAGTTGTCAGGGGGATGCCGAGCCCCATGCCGATGGCGATCTCGTCGCTCTGATCCCCCATCATGTCCACCCGCAGGGTGCGATAGAGGGAGAGATCCTGGCTCATCTGGGCATAGATCTGGGACGACTTGTTGTAGAGCTGGCCGAACACCTCCATCTGGAAGCCGTTTTGCGGCGTGATGGCCAGGGGAATGCCGGCGAAGCGGTAGAGATCCGAGTGGTTGAAATAGCTGTTGGTGATTTGCGGGGTGAAGTCGGTCTGCTGGTAGAGGGTGCTGAAGTTGTGCTCGATGAGCCGGTAGGTCTGCTCCGGCAGGCGCAAGAGGTAGTCTGGCACCTCGAACCGGGCGCCAGCGAGGGCGGCCTGGGGCAGCAGGGCACAGGCGACGAGTGTCAAAGCAGGCAGAGCTGAACGCATAAAACGAGAGTTCCCCAATAGTCGAAAGCACGGCATCCATGCCGTCAGCGCATCTAAATATTCACACTATCAGGAGCTTGGGCTCCCTGCCCATTATGTCGCGAGCCGGGGAAACGCATCGGTTTTTAACTGTGAAACGGCTCACATCTCACAGATTTTCAAGGTAGTGATAGAGACTCTTTAGAATCGCAAAGTTCCGTTCGTTCCCCTGGTTCTGTTCCGCCAGGGCTTCCAGGCGCGGCACATAATCCGGCAGGCGGCGGCTGAAGTAGTCGCTGCAGTGCAGGCGCCAGCGCTTCTGCTCCGCTTCGCTCAAGGTGTGGGGCCAGTTGCGGGCGCGGTAACGAAACAGCATCTCGGGCAGACGGGGATCCGTGAAGGCAAACTCCCGCTCCCCCAGCAGATCCGCCGGGGTGGCGCGCACCAGGTCCATGGTGGACTTGTCGCCGTGGCCGAAGAAGCCGGCGTAGAGCTGGGTGTCGGGGTCGCCGTCGGTGCTGCCGGCAAACTCCTGGTTGAACACCTCCACCAGTTTTTCCCGCACCTCGGGGTGGGCCCGCAGCAGATCCAGGCTCTTGCGGCACTGAGCCCGATTGATGCCCAGCTCGTCCGCCCGCTCCGGCGTCAGGGTAGCGGCCGGGGCCAGCACCGGGCACTTGTTGATGTGCACCAGTTTGACCGGAATGCCGGCCAGATCCCCCAGCTCCTCTTTTTTGGTGTAGAGGCGCTCGCGGATCTCCTCGCAGGAGAGCTCGATAAGCGGAGTCGGGTCACGGGTCAGATCCACCATGATCACCGCGTTCTGGTTGGTGGGGTGCCAGGCGAGCGGCGACACCCAGCTCGCACACCCCTGCCAGGGGGAGAACATGCCGGAGACGTGCACCAGGGGTTTCATGGTCACCACGTCGATGAGGGCCTTCACCTTGTTCTTGTTGCGAAGATCAAAGAGGTACTCGAAGAGCTTGGGCTGGGCATTTTTCACCAGCCTGGCCATCTCGATGGTGGCCAGCACATCCGAGAGCGCATCGTGGGCGTTGGCGTGGGCCACGCCGTTGGCCACCGTCAGCTTCTCCAGCCTGAAGCTCGGCTTGCCCTCGTCGTCAAACGCCCACTCTATCCCCTGCGGGCGCAGGGCGTAGCAGGCCCGCAGCATGTCGAGGATGTCCCAGCGGGAGTTGCCGTTCTGCCAGGCGTAGGCATAGGGGTCATAGAAGTTGCGATAGAGGGTGTAGCGGGTCACCTCGTCATCGAAGCGGATGCTGTTGTAGCCCAGCACGCAGGTGCCCGGGGTGGCGAACTCTGCGTGGATCTGGCGGATGAAGTCCGCCTCGCACAGCCCGTCCTTCATCGCCTTTTGCGGCGTGATGCCGGTGATGAGGCAGGCTTCCGGCTCCGGCAGGTAATCCGCCGGCGGCTTGCAGTAAATCACCAGCGGCTCGCCGATGACGTTGAAATCCGCGTCGGTGCGAATGCCCGCAAACTGCGACGGCCTGTCTTTGGCCGGACTGATGCCGAAGGTCTCGTAGTCGTGGAAGTAGAACGTGGGCCCGCTGGCCGGGTGCGCTGATGTGCTCATGTTGCTCGAAAGGAGTATCCGATGACGGCGGCGCCTGGCGCCTGGGTGGGGGTGCCATGCACCGCAATTGCCTGCATGGTAAACCATCGCGCTGGCAGAGCGAAGTCCGGGGCGTTCGCCTGGCGCTTTAATGGGCAGTGGGCGTTGTCCGTGAGCCTGGTCATCCCATCGGTCCGGCTCAGGGCAGGGGAAAGTGAGGGGTCAGGGTATTGAGGTCCAGCAGGGTGAAGTAGCCGCCCTCCTCGGGATACCAGCCGCCGGTGTCGATGTAGTGGACGTTGCCAAGGCGCACCGGCACCCTCACCGGGGTGTGGCCCACCACCAGGGCGGCGAGATCCGCGACCCCGCCCTCGTCCAGCCGTTCGATACGGCGCCTTGACCAGAGGCAGACGTTCTTGATGGCCCGAAGCCGTCCGCCGCTCACCCCGGCATCGAGTTGGTCCAGCAGCCCCTGCCAGGTGGAGAAGGGGCAATCGGCGTGAAGCAGCCCAACGGGGCCGGCCGTGGTGGCCACCTCGATGGCCAGGGGCAGGCTGCGGTAGTGGACGGCGAACGCCGCCTGCTCGGCAGGGGTCAGCTGCTGAAACCAGCCGCCGCCGTTTCGGATCCAGTTCTCCCGATCGCAGCTCTCGTAACGGCAGACGTAGTCGTCGTGATTGCCGCAGACCGGGTGAAACCAGGGTCTGGCCAGCCAGTGGATCACCTCGCTGCACTCGGGCCCGCGATCCGCCAGATCCCCGACGCTGAAGAGACGGTCCCGGGCGGGATCAAAATCCAGGGTGTCGAGGGCCTGCTGCAACAGGGCGAAGTGGCCGTGGATGTCGCCGACGGCCAGATCGCGCCCCTGGGCGTTTTGGGGGAAGCGTCTTATCAGGGGGGAGGGTGTCATGGCGTCTCCTGCCTCTATCCCGGACGGGGATGTTTTGTCTGTCTGTACATAAGGTTACAGAAGAAAAGTGGCGAGCGGGCTGGGTCTAGTAAATCATAGGATTGGCCCCGTGAACGTGCGGCGTCACGCGCCGCCTGTGGGGGAGTCACTCCGGGAGGGCGCCTTGTCCGCCCGCTTTCGGAGCCTCTCTTTCTCCACGCTTTTTGACAGGAATCTTGAATGCGGCGTCAGCTGTTGATCTGGATAGGCCCCCTGTGCAGCCTGCTGCTGCTGGGGGCGGCCTTGACCGTCCTCTATCATTTGACCCACCTGTGGCACTGGCACGACATCCGCCAGGCCATCTGGTCACAACCCTTGCCGCAGTTGGGGGGCGCCCTGCTGCTCACCCTGCTCAGCTATGGCTGCCTCTGCTGCTATGATCTGCTGGCCCTGAAGGTGCTGGAAAAACGCCTGCCCTGGCAGCAGGTGGGGATGACCTCCTTCATCGCCTACACCTTCTCCAACACCCTGGGCTTTGCGCTGCTCACCGGCTCCTCGGTACGCTACCGGCTCTACTCCTCCCTGGGGCTTGGCACCGGGGAGGTGGCCAGGGTGATCCTCTTTTGCTCCATCACCTTCTTCCTCGGTCTGCTGGGCTGGGGAGGCAGTGCCCTGCTGCTGGGGCAGGGGGCGGCCCTGCTGGTGGACTGGCCCCGCTGGGCGACCGGGTTGTTGCAACTGGCGGGGGGCCTGGCCCTGCTGACGGTGCTGGCGTATCTGGTGTGGCCGGGGACAGCCCTGGTCTGGCGCGGGCACCCGCTGTTCCTGCCGCGCATCAGATACCGCCTGCTGCAACTGCTCATCGCCCTGCTCGACTGGATGGCCGCCGCCGCCGTGCTCTATGTGCTGCTGCCATCGGGCAGCGTGCCCTATCCGGTGCTGCTCAGTGCCTTCGTGCTCTCCAGCCTGCTCGGGGTGCTGGCCCATGTGCCGGGGGGCATCGGGGTCTTCGAGGCGAGCATGAGCCTGCTGCTCACCCACTATCTGCCGGTGGACAAGCTGCTCGCCTCCCTGCTTATCTACCGCTGCGTCTACTACTTCCTGCCCTTCCTCTGTGCCCTGCAGCTGTTCGCAGGTCAGGAGCTGCTGCAACAGCGGGCCCGCCTGCACCGGCTGCAGGGGGTGATGATGGCGACCCGGGAGTTCGTGCCCGCCCTGGTGAGCATGGGTACCTTCGCGGCGGGCACCCTGCTGCTCTGCTCCGGGATGATCCCGACCATGAGGGGGCGGATCGAAGCCTTCCTGCAGGTGCTGCCCCTGCACCTGCTGGAGCTCTCCCATGTGCTCGGCAGTGTCAGCGGCGTGTTGCTGCTGTTGCTGGCCCACAGCCTCTACCGCCGTCATGACGGGGCATTCAGGATCACCCAGTGGCTGCTGGGGCTTGGCATGCTGTTCTCCCTGTTCAAGGGGTTTGACTGGGAGTCCGCCCTGCTGCTCGGGGGCTTCTTGCTCATCATCACCCCCTGCCGCCCTCTCTTTTATCGCAAGGGTTCCCTGCTTCACGCCCGGTTTACCCCTTCCTGGCTGATGTCGGTGGGAGCCGTGCTGCTGGGGGCCTTGTGGTTGCTGCTCTTCTCCTACCGCCATGTGGAGTACGACCCCTCCCTCTGGCTGCACGTCTCGGCCCACGGGCCCGGGGCCGCCTCCCGCGCCCTGCGCGCCATGGGGAGCGTCATCGGGGTGCTGGCGGTGGTCGGGGTGGCCCATCTGCTGGCTCCCTTGCGCCTGGCCGTCGGCAAGCCGGATGCCGAGGCGCTCTCCCGTGCCCATGGGCTGGTGATGCGGGCAGGGGGAGGCCACGGCTACCTGGCCCAGCTCGGGGACAAGTCCCTGCTGTTCCACCCAAGCGGCGAGGCCTTCCTCATGTACGGGGCCGAGGGCAGCAGCTGGATAGTGATGGGGGATCCCGTCGGCCAGCCCTCCCTCGTGGAGGAGCTGCTCTGGCAGTTTCGCGAGCGCTGTGACGAGCACGACGTCAGCCCGGTCTTCTACCAGGTGTCGGCCCGATATCTGCCTGTCTATCTGGATCTCGGGCTCATCCCCTTCAAGCTGGGGGAGGAGGCCATCGTGGATCTGCCGAGCTTCGATCTCGCCGGCAGTCGCCTGCGCAACCTGCGCCAGAGTCACGCCAAAGGCAAGCGGGAAGGGCTGCGCTTCGAGGTGGTGGCCCCCGGTGAGATTGCCGCCTTGCTGCCCGAGTTGAAGGGGATCTCCGACAGCTGGCTGCACAGCAAGCAGGGCAGGGAGAAGGGCTTCTCCGTGGGCAGTTTCGATCCCGCCTACCTCACCCTCAACCCGATGGCGCTGGTGCGGCGGGAGGGGCAGATCGTCGGGTTTGCCAACCTCTGGACCAGCGACAACAAGGAGAGCCTCTCCATCGATCTGATGCGCTACAGCCTGGACACAGGGGCGGCGCCCGTCATGGATTTCCTGTTTGTCGAGCTCCTGCTGTGGGGCAAGCAGGAGGGGTATGCCAGCTTCAACCTGGGGATGGCCCCCATGTCGGGCTTCAACGACAACCCCCTCGGCGGTTACTGGGCCCGCCTTGGCAACACCCTGTTCACCCGGGGCAGCCGTTTCTACAACTTCCAGGGATTGCGGCGTTACAAGGAGAAGTTCGGCCCAAGGTGGGAGCCCCGCTACCTGCTCTGTACCGGTCATCTGGTGCTGCCCCGCACCCTGACCCACCTCGTCTCCCTCATCAGTCGCGGCCCCTTTGGGCTCATGAAAAAATAGGAGTTGGCCCATGAGAGCCATGTTGTTGCTGTTGATTTGCTGTCTCGCCTCCTCGTTCACCCTCCCAGCGGTGGCCGCCCAACCGGGCCGGGTCGGCGCGGATCTGGGGCTGGTGGAGTTGCCCGTGGCGCAAGCCTCGTCCGCCCCCATGGTGGTCTTCATGAGCGGGGATGGCGGCTGGGCGGCGCTGGACAAGGGACTCAGCGCCCAGTTGCAGGCCCACGGCATGCCGGTGGTGGGCTGGAGCTCGCTCTCCTATTACTGGAAGAAGAAGACGCCGGAGCAGGCGACGGCGGATCTGGTGCGCATCCTCACCGAGTACCAGTCCCGTTGGGGGCGCCAGCGCTGGTTGCTGGTGGGCTTCTCCTTTGGCGCCGAGATAGTGCCCTTCGTCATCAATCGTCTGCCGCCAGCCTATCGCGACAGCCTGGCGGGGGCCGTGATGCTCTCCCCCTCGACGGCATCGGATTTCGAGATCCACGTCAGCGACATGGTGGTGCACGACAAGGGGGGCCGCTATCCCACCCTGCCGGAAGTGACACGCATCCAGAGTCTGCCGCTGCTCTGCGTGCAGGGAGCGGAGGACGACTCCCCGGTCAAACTCTGTCCGCGCTTGCAGCAGCCGAACGTGACGACGGTGACCCTGCCGGGCTCCCACCACTTCGACGACAACTACCAGACCCTGTATCAGCAGATTGCCGTGCACTTGGGTCTGGCCCAATAACGGCGAGAGACCGGGAAAACGACACAGGGCGGCCAATGGCCGCCCTGTTGCCGTGGCCCCTTGCAACTGTCCAGGGGGCCGGCATGCCGGGATCAGAGCAGATCTTCGAGCTGGTACTTCTTGAGCAGGGTGTTGAAGGTGCCGTCTGCCTTGACGCTCTCGATGGCGGCATCGAAGCGGGCCTTGAGCTTGTCATCGTTCTTGCGAAGGGCCACCGCCACCCCTTCTCCCAGGATCTTGTCCTGGGTGCCGTTGAACTGGGGACCGACGAAGGCGAACTGCTTGCCCATCTCCTTGTCGAGGAAGCCCACCTTCAACTGCACCATGTTGCCGAAGGTGTAGTCGGCGCGGCCGGACTGCAGATCCAGCATGGGGGACTGGGCATTGACGTAGCGCTTGATCTTGGCCACCTCACCGTAGCGGGCGGTGATGAAGTTGTCCTGGGGGGTGCCCTCCTGCACCGCGATCACCTTGCCCTTGAAGTGGGCCGGATCGTCTGCAAAGTCGGCGGCCTTGTCGCTGCGCCCCACGAAACGGTTCTGCATCATGTAGTAGACCTGGCTGAAGTCCACTTTCTGGCGCCGCTCGTCGGTGATGTTCATGGAGGACATGATGGCGTCGTACTTGCGCACCTGCAGGCCGGGCAGCAGGGCATCCCAGGGCTGGTTGATCACCTCGCACTCGGTCTTCATGGCCGCGCACAGGGCATAGGCCAGATCGACCTCGAAGCCGCCGAGCTTGCCGCTGCTGTCGACCATTTCGAAGGGGGGATAGGTGGCATCGGTGGCGATCACCAGGGGTTTGGCGGCGGCCTGGCCGGCGGTGGCCAGGGCCATCAGCATCATCAGTGTGTTGAGTTTCATGGTCAGTCCCTTGAAGTGTGGTGTCATTCCTAGCGTGCTAAAAGGTGCCGGCCTCAAGGGCCGACGGCTATCTTGCGATGGGTGAGGGCCGGCAACTGGCTGCGCACCGTGCGCTGTGCCGCCAGATCCAGGGTGGCGATGGCCATGCCCTGACCCTCCTCTACCTGGGCCAGTATCCGGCCCCAGGGATCGATGATCATGCTGTGGCCGAAGGTGCGCCGCCCACCGGGGTGGTGTCCCCCCTGGGCACTGGCGAACACGAAGGCAAGGTTCTCTACCGCCCGGGCCCGCAGCAGCAGCGCCCAGTGCGCGAGCCCGGTGGTGTGGGTGAAGGCCGCGGGCAGGGCGATGAAATCGGGGGTGGGCCCCAGGCGAAACAGCTCCGGGAAGCGCAGGTCGTAGCAGATCCCGAGGCGCAGCACGCCCCAGGGCAGGGGATGGCTCACCACCTCCCGGCCCGGGGTCATGGTCGCGGCCTCGTCATACTGCTCCTGCCCGGTGCAAAAGCCAAACAGGTGCAGCTTGTCGTAGCGGCTTGCGAGCTGCCCTTGTGGGTCGATGAGCAGGCTGCTGTTGTGCATCTTGCCGGGCTCGTGGCTGGCAAGCGGCAATGTGCCGGCCAGGATCCAGACGCCGAGCTCCCGGGCCAGCCTCTGTACCCAGGCCAGCAGGGGGTGATCGCCAGCGGGGGCGGCCAGGGCCACCCGCGCCCGCTCATCAACCGGCATCAGGTAGAAGTATTCGGGCAGCAGGGCCAGTTCTGCCCCCTCGGCCGCGGCCTGACGCAGCAACGCTTCGGCCTGGGCCAGGTTGTGGTCAAGGTCATCCCCGGAGACCATCTGGAGGACGGCAACGCGCAGTGAATCCATGGTGCCCCCTAGACGCCGCACAGGCGCTCGGCGCCCGCCAGCAGGGTGTCGTCATCCTTGGAGAAGGAGAGGCGGATGACCCGCTGATCCGTGCCGTCGTGATAGAAGGCGGAGACCGGAATGGTGGCGACCCCGTGATCGCGGATGAGCCGCTGCACGAAGAGGCTGTCGGGCTCGTCGCTTACCCGCTCGTAGCTCGCCAGCATGAAGAAGCTGCCTGCCGAGGGGAGCAGGGTCAGGCGCGAACCGGCCAGGGCCGAGGCGAGCAGGTCACGCTTGCGCTGGTAGAAGGCTGCCAGCCCCTGATAGTGGGCCGGTTGCTGCAACAGGTGGGCGAAGCCGTACTGCATGGGGGTGTCGGCGGCGAACATGGCGAACTGGTGCACCTTGCGGATCTCCTCCATCAGGGGACGGGGAGCCACGCAGTAGCCCACCCGCCAGCCGGTGACGTGGAAGGTCTTGCCGAAGGAGAAGACGGCGACGGAGCGCTCCACCAGCTCCGGATAGCGGATCACGCTCTGGTGCAGGGCACCGTCGAACACCACGTGCTCGTACACCTCGTCCGAGAGGATCAGGATGTCGGTGCCGCGCACCAGGCGGGCGAGGCGCTCCTGATCCCCTGCCTGCCAGACGGTGCCGGTGGGGTTGTGGGGGGTGTTGAGCACTATCATGCGGGTGCGGGGGGTGATGCGGGCGGCCACCTCGTCCCAGGGAATGGCGAAATCCGGCGCCTTGAGGGCGATCACCACAGGGGTGGCTCCCTGCAACTGGATCATGGGGCGGTAGCTGTCAAACGCCGGCTCGAACATGATCACCTCGTCGCCGGGGTGAACCAGGGCGGTGATGGCGCAGAACAGGGCTTCGCTTGCGCTGGCGGTGATGGTGATCTCCTCTCCCGCATCATAGTGATGGCCGTAGCTGGCTGCAATCTTGGCTACCAGTTGTTCGCGCAGGGCAGGCAGCCCCGTCATGGGGGCGTACTGGTTTTCACCGGCCAGCATGGCCTCGTGGGTCACCCGGATGAGTTCGGGATCGCAGGGGAAGCTCGGCGCCCCCTGGGAGAGGTTGATGCTGGGGTGGCGGGCGGCCAGATCCCCGATCACGGTGAAGATGGTGGTGCCCACCTGGGGCAGTTTGCTGGAAACCTGGGGGATGGACATGGCGCCGTCACCTGCGTGTGTGAAAGAGGTCCCTTTTTAGCCCCCCCAAGGCTTGCCGGACAACGGATTATTCGGCATGGTATGCATGAGTTTTTCTCAAGCATGGAGGCTTGTCATGTTGTCCACCCAGCCGCGTACTCAGTTGCCTCTCTATGGCCTGCAGGTCTTCGAGTGTTCTGCCCGCCACCTGAGTTTTACCCTGGCCGCCGACGAGCTGTGCGTGAGCCAGGGGGCGGTGAGCAAGCAGATCGCCCAGCTGGAGGCGCGCCTGGGCCACCTGCTGTTCGTGCGTGGCACCCGGTGTCTCACCTTGACCCCCGCCGCCGAGCGGCTGCTGCCTTTCGTTCGTGAAGGGCTGGCCCGCATGGGGGAGGGGCTCAGCGCCTTGCAGGCCCTGCCCCACGAGCAAGCGATCAGCATCAAGGTGCCCTCCTGCGCCAGCCGCTGGCTGCTGCGGCGGTTGCAGGCGTTCGAGGGGGAGGCGGTGGAGGTGCGTGGCAGCCACAGCCATGGCATCGACTTCTCCCGGGAGCCCTTCGATCTCGCCATCGTCTACCAGCCCTGTCTGGGGCGTTATCCCCACAGCCAGCCCCTGTTTCGGGAACGGCTGACCCCGGTCTGCGCCCCGGCGTTTGCTGCCAAGCATCGACTGTTCGAGCGCGACCTGAACGAGCTGCCCCTGCTGCCCCTCATCCATGCCAGCGCCGATAGGCGGGACTGGCGCAACTGGTTTGCCGCCTTCCTCGACATCCCCTGGCAGCCCCAGGGGGGGCAGCTGTTCGATACCCTGGACTTGGCGATGAATGCTGCGCTGCAGGGGTTTGGCCTCTCTCTCGGGGATCCCACCATAGTGGCCGAGGAGCTGGAGAGCGGCGCCCTGGTCGCCCCCTTTGCTCCCGTGCTGGAGACGGATCACGAATACGCCCTGCTCGCCCGACCCGACAGCCGGCGCCACGGGGTACAGCGAGTCTGTCACTGGCTGCTGGAGGGGGAGGAGGGTCATCCCTGAGGGGACGCGAAATGAAACAGCCCCGCGGGCGGGGCTGTTGTCAGGCGAATACCATATCCATACAGTCATGGTGATGGCCGCTGGCCGATTAAAGGGTCACTGGCAGATCTTGTAGTAGACCTCGTTCCAGCGCAGTTGCTCCTTGAGCGCGGGGATGCGGGTATGCTCGTCGATGACCACAAACTCGATGCCCATGATGTCGGCGAAGGTGCGCAGCTGCTCGATGTCCACCGCCTGGGTGAACACCGAGTGGTGTGCGGCGCCCGCCAGGATCCAGGCCTCGGCGCTGGTCTGCAGGTCCGGCAGGGGTTTCCACAGGGCGCTCGCCACCGGGAGTTTCGGCATGGCCTCTGGCAGGTCCACCACCTCCAGCTGATTGACCACCAGGCGGAAGCGGTTGCCGAGATCGATGAGGCTGGCGTTGACCGCCTTGCCGGCGGGGGCAGCGAACAGCAGGCGGGCCGGATCGGCCTTCTTGCCTATGCCTAAATGCTGGGCGTCCAGCACGGGTTTGCCTGCGGCGATGGAGGGGCAGACCTCCAGCATGTGGGCCCCCAGCACCAGGTTGTTGCCCGCCTCCAGATGGTAGGTGTAGTCCTCCATGAAGGAGGCGCCTCCCGGCAGGCCTGCGCCCATCACTTTCAGGGTGCGCAAGAGGGCCGCGGTCTTCCAGTCCCCTTCTGCCCCAAAACCGAAGCCTTGCTCCATCAGGCGCTGGCAGGCGAGGCCCGGCAGCTGGTGCAGACCATAGAGATCTTCGAAGGTGGTGGTGAAAGCGCCAAAGCCGCCGTCGGTGAGGAACTTCTTCATCCCCAGCTCCTGGCGCGCCGCCTCATACAGGGAGGCACGAAGCCCCCCACCCGCCTGCACCGCCTCGGTCAGGGTGTAGGTCGCCTCATATTCGGCCAGCAGCGCCTCGATGTCGCTCTCGGGCACGGCGTCGATCACCTTGACCAGATCGCCGACCGGGTGGTAGTTCACCTGATAGCCGAACTGGATCTGGGCCTCAATCTTGTCGCCCTCGGTGACCGCCACGTTGCGCATGTTGTCGCCAAAACGGGCGATTTTGAGGTGGCGGCTGTCGTGGATGGCGGCGGCGATGCGCATCCAGTTGCCAATCTTCTGTCTGGCCTCTTCATCCTGCCAGTGACCCACCACCACGGTGCGGGGCAGCCGCAGGCGGGCTCCCATGAAGCCGAACTCGCGTCCGCCGTGGGCGGTCTGGTTCAGGTTCATGAAGTCCATGTCGATCTCGCTCCAGGGGAGATCCCGGTTGAACTGGGTGTGGAACTGCAACAGGGGCTTTTGCAACTGGCTCAGCGCCGGGATCCACATCTTGGCGGGGGAGAAGGTGTGCATCCACACCATGAGCCCGGCGCAGCGCTCGTCGTGGTTGGCATCCCGGGCCACCGCGCTGATTTCATCCAGGGTGGTACCGGTGGGTTTGAGCACTATCTTGAGGGGCAGGTTCGCCCCCTCGTTGAGCTGGCTGGCGATGGTGTGGGCGTGATCGGCCACCTGCTTCAATGTGGTGGCGCCATACAGGTGCTGGCTGCCGACCAGGAACCACACTTCCAGCTGTTTCATCAATTCCATGAGTTTGTCCTCTTTTAGGCTTTTGTCTGGCCGTAATAGGCGTGTTTGCCATGCTTGCGCTGGTAGTGCTTCTCCAGCAGGTAATCGGGCAGGGGGCGGGCCCCCGGGTTGATCTGGCCGGTGAGCCAGGCCATGCGGGCCACCTCTTCCAGCACCACGGCGTTGTGTACTGCATCCTCGGCGCTCTTGCCCCAGCTGAAGGGGCCGTGGTTGGCCACCAGTACCCCCGGCATGGTGAGGATGGGGGTCTGCTTGAGGGTTTCGACGATGAGATGACCGGTCAGCCCCTCGTAGTCCTCCTCCACTTCGCCCGGGGTGAGCAGGCGGGAGCAGGGGATCTCGCCGTGGAAGTAGTCGGCCTGGGTGGTGCCGAAAATGGGGATGGGGCGCCCCGCCTGGGCCCAGGCGGTGGCATGGGTGGAGTGGGTGTGCACCACGCCGCCAAGCTCCGGATAGGCGCGATAGAGCACCAGGTGGGTGGCGGTGTCGGAGGAGGGGCGCAAGGCGCCCTCAACCTGCTTGCCCGCCAGATCCAGTACCACCATGTCCTCGACCCGCATCCGCTCGTAGCTGACGCCGCTTGGCTTTATCACTACCAGATTGCGCTCTCGGTCGATGCCGCTCACGTTGCCCCAGGTGAAGGTCACCAGGCCATGGCGCGGAAGATCCAGATTGGCGGCGAGCACCTGATCCTTGAGGGTCTTGAGGTTCATGCCGGCACCCCCCGGTTGTAGAGCGGTTCGGCGGCGGCGCCCCAGGCGAGGTAGCGCTGGTAGAGGCGCTCGTATTCGGCGACCCGCTTAGGGTCAGGCTGGTGGGTGCGCTCCACGGCGCTCGCCATGTGGTGCTGGGCCTTGGCCACATCGGGATGGATCCCGGCCGCCACGGCGGCAAAGATGGCCGCCCCCAGGGCGCAGCACTGATCCGATGCCACCACCTGGATGGGCCTGTTCATCACGTCGGCGCAGGTCTGCATCACTGTGGTGGACTTGCGGGCGATGCCGCCAAGGGCGATCACCTGCTCCACCGGCACCTGCTGACTGGTCATGCACTCCATGATGCTACGGGCACCGAAGGCGGTGGAGGCCACCAGGGCGCCGAAAAGATCGGGGGCATCGGTGCCGAGGTTGATCCCCGTGAGGGTGCCCTGCAGGCGCTGGTTGGCATAGGGGGTGCGCCGGCCGTTGAACCAGTCGAGCACCACCGGGAGGTGCGCCAGGTCGCGCTGCTGATCCCAGGCGGCGGCAAGGCTGGGTAACAGGGCCTGCTTGTGGCGCTCGATGGCGGTGCGAAGCTCCGGATACTGGGCGGCGAGGCTGTCCAGGGGCCAGCCGAGCTGGCGCTGATACCAGGCATAGATGTCACCGAACGCGGACTGTCCCGCCTCCAGCCCCACCATGCCCGGCACCACGCTGCCATCCACCTGGCCGCAGATCCCGGCAATGGCCCGATCTCCGATGGTGGCCTCGTCGGCGATCAGGATGTCGCAGGTGGAGGTGCCTATCACCTTCACCAGCGCATTGTTGCCGGCCCCGGCTCCCACCGCCCCCATGTGACAGTCAAAGGCGCCGCCGGCGATCACCACCTCGCAGGAGAGGTGCAGCCGCTCCGCCCACTCCGGGGTCAGGGTGCCGACCGGGAGATCGGCGGTCCAGCTGTCGGTAAAGAGGGGGAAGTCGAGATCCTCCGTCAGCAGGGGATCCAGGGCATTGAGGAAGTCGGCGGGGGGCAGGCCGCCCCAGCTCGGGTGCCAGAGGGACTTGTGGCCGGCGGCACAGCGCCCGCGCTTGAGGGTGGCCGGGGCCTGGGTGCCGCTCAGGATGGCGGGTACCCAGTCACACAGCTCGACCCAGTTGCAGGCGGCGGCGCGCACGGCGGCATCGGCGCGGGAGACGTGCAGGATCTTGGCCCAGAACCACTCGGAGGAGTAAATGCCGCCGATGTAGCGGCTGTAGTCGGGGAACTGGCCGCCGTGGCACAGGGCGGTGATGGCCTCCGCCTCCTCGATGGCGGTGTGATCCTTCCACAGCACGAACATGGCGTTGGGGTTGTCGGCAAACTCCGGACGCAGGGCCAGCACGCGCCCCTCTCTGTCGATGGGGGCGGGGGTGGAGCCGGTGCTGTCCACCCCGATGCCGCGCACGGCGGTGCGCTGACTCGGCGTGAGCTGGCTCACCACCGCCACCACCGCCTGCTCCATGGACTCCAGATAGTCGAGGGGGTGGTGGCGGAACTGGTTGTTGACCGGTTGGCAGTAGTGGCCTGCCTGCCAGCGCGGGTAATAGACGACATGGGTCGCCAGCTCGGCGCCGTCCTGGCAGCGCACGGCGAGTGCCCTGACCGAGTCGCTGCCGAAATCGAGTCCGATGACGATGTGCTCAGACATAAGTGCTCCTGACCATCAATGAGGGGTGACTGGGGGGAACCATAGGAGATGGGCAGGAGGGGCGGTTAGCCATTGGCTGCTGGAAATATGGATTTTAACGCTGTCAGTGCGACAGGGTGACGGCTCTCTAAAATTCAATATGTGACGAAATTGCTAATTATATAGACGAAATGGCTGCAATCTCATGGCGTGATCCTGCTCTCCATTTTTAATTGTGAAAACGATTACAACTTGGTTCGCTCAACCAGCAACAACAATAACGTCCTGTTTAAGCATGTTTTTATATGGCTGTGACTTGATTGACTCAACGAGCAGCACTGCGTGGATACATGGATTGATAGAACCGTTGGAGACATTCGCATGAACAAAATCGTTAAAGGCATGATCGCGATGGGGTTCGCCCTTGGTATGGCAAATTCTGCTTTCTCGGCCGAAGCGCTGAAGCTGGGCTACCTGGTCAAGCAGCCCGAGGAGCCCTGGTTCCAGACCGAGTGGAACTTCGCCGACAAGGCGGGCAAGGATCTGGGCTTCGAGGTGATCAAGATAGCCGTCCCCGACGGGGAGAAGACCCTCAATGCCATCGACAGTCTGGCGGCGAATGGCGCCAAGGGCTTCGTCATCTGTACCCCGGATCCCAAACTCGGTGCCGCCATCATGGCCAAGGCCAACAGCATGGATCTGAAGGTCATCACGGTGGATGACCAGTTCGTCAATGCCAAGGGCCAGCCCATGGAGCAAGTGCCCCTGGTGATGATGGCCGCCACCAAGATTGGCGAGCGTCAGGGGCAGGAGCTCTACAAGGAGATGCAAAAGCGCCAGTGGGACGTAAAGGCGACCGGGGTGCTCGCCATCACCGCCGACGAGCTGGATACCGCCCGTCGCCGGGTCGAGGGCTCCCTGGGCGCGCTCAAGGCCGCCGGTTTCCCCGAGGGCCAGATCTTCCGCGCGCCCACCAAGAGTAACGACATTCCGGGGGCGCTGGATGCCGCCAACTCCATGCTGGTGCAACACCCCGAGGTCAAGAACTGGCTCATCGTCGGCATGAATGACAACACGGTGCTCGGCGGCGTGCGCGCCACCGAAGGGCAGGGCTTCAAGGCGGAGAACGTCATCGGCATCGGCATCAACGGGGTGGATGCGGTGAACGAGCTCTCCAAGTCCAGCGCCACCGGCTTCCTCGGCTCCTTGCTGCCCAGCCCGGACGTACACGGCTACAAGAGCATCCAGATGCTCCATGACTGGGTCGTCAACGGCGCCGAGCCTGCCAAGTTCACCGAGGTGACCGACGTGGTGCTCATCACCCGCGACAACTTCAAGGCCGAGCTGCAAAAGAAAGGGCTGTGATCCCCATCCCTTGATACCCATGCCGGCATGGCGGAGTGCGCCGTGCCGGCTGGCTGGAGTCATCTCATGAATCAAGTTCCATATCTGGAGTTTTGCGGCATCAGCAAGGAGTTTCCCGGCGTCAAGGCGCTGCAGAACGTCTCCTTCGCCTGCCAGCAGGGCACGGTACACGCGCTGATGGGAGAGAACGGGGCCGGCAAGTCCACCCTGCTCAAGATCCTGAGCGGTTTTCAGGTGCCCACCCGCGGGGTGGTGAAGCTGGCGGGTCAGGAGAAAGTGTTCCAAAACACGGTCGATGCCCTTGAGAGCGGGATCGCCATCATCTATCAGGAGCTGCACCTGGTCCCTGAAATGAGCGTGGCGGAGAACATCTACCTGGGGCAGTTGCCGACCCGGCGCGGCGTCATCGATCGGGAGAAGCTCTATCAGGATGCAGCCAGGCAGCTGGCGCGCCTCGGGATGGACGTCTCCCCCGAGACGCCGCTCAAGTACCTGTCCCTGGGTCAGTGGCAGATGGTGGAGATCGCCAAGGCCCTGACCCGGGACGCCAGCGTCATCGCCTTCGACGAGCCGACCAGCAGCCTGTCGTCCCGCGAGATTGAGCAGCTGTTTCGGGTCATCCGCCAGTTGCGGGACGAGGGCAAGGTCATTCTCTACGTCTCCCACCGCATGGACGAGATCTTCGCCCTGTGCGATGCCATCACGGTGTTCAAGGATGGCCAGTTCGTGCGCACCTTCGCTTCCATGGCCGAGGTGGACCGGGATCTGCTGGTCAAGACCATGGTGGGGCGCGAGCTGACCGACATCTATGGCTACAGCCCAAGGCCGCTAGGCGAGGCGGGCCTCAAGGTGGAGCACCTGATGGGGCCCGGCCTCAAGGCGCCGGTGTCGCTCGAGGTAAAGAGAGGGGAGATCCTCGGCATCTTCGGGCTGGTGGGGGCCGGGCGCAGCGAGCTGATGAAGCTTATCTTCGGCGCCGAGACACCTCGAGGGGGCGAGATATCGGTGTTTGGCAAACAGGTGGTCATTCAGAGCCCCATCGACGCCATTCGCAGCGGCATCATGCTCTGCACCGAAGACAGGAAGGCGCTCGGCATCATCCCCATCCATTCGGTGCAGGAGAACATCAACATCAGCGCCCGCCGCCACCACGCGTGGGGAGGCTTCTGGATCAACCAGCAGTGGGAAGACGAGAACGCGAGGCTGCGGATCCGCGACATGCGGGTCAAGACCCCGTCTCCCCAGCAGGCCATCATGAACCTCTCCGGCGGCAACCAGCAGAAGGCCATTCTGGGGCGCTGGCTGTCGGAAGACATGAAAGTGATCCTGCTCGACGAGCCGACCCGGGGCATCGACGTCGGGGCGAAGAACGAGATTTACAACGTGATTTACGATCTGGCCAAGGTGGGCATTGCCGTGGTGGTGGTCTCGAGCGAGCTGCCGGAGGTGCTGGGCATCGCGGATCGGATCCTGGTCATGCGGGAGGGGGAGATCGCCGGAGAGCTTTCCCACGACGAGGCCAACGAGGTCAAGGCGCTCAATCTGGCCATGCCGGCCCGTTGATCTGCTGACCGCAACGAGATAGCACCCGGAATTTTCAGGAGAAATACCATGACAACTACTACCTCGGTCGGCCAAGCCGCCAACGACACCGCGGCGAGCGGTACCCGCCTGCAACTGACCCGCATCTGGGATCAGTACGGCATGCTGGTGATCTTCGCCATCCTGTTCCTGCTCGCCTGCGTGCTGGTCCCCAACTTCGCCAGCCTGATCAACATGCGGGGGCTCGGGCTTGCCGTCTCCATGTCGGGCATGGTGGCCTGTGGCATGCTGTTCTGCCTCGCCTCCGGCGAGTTCGACATGTCGGTGGGCTCTGTGGTGGCCTGCTCCGGGGTTGCCTGCGCGGTGGGCATCAACGCCACCGAGAGCATCCCCCTCGGCATTCTGGCCGGTCTCTCGGTGGGCCTTGTCTTTGGCCTCATCAACGGCATCGTCGTGGCCAAATTCAAGATCAACGCCCTCATCACCACCCTTGCCACCATGCAGATGGCGCGCGGGGTGGGCTACATCATCTCCGACGGCAAGGCGGTGGGCATCGTGGAGGAGGGCTTCTTCGAGCTTGGCAACTCCGCCCTGCTCGGCATCCCGACGCCCATCTGGCTGACGGCTGTCTGCTTCGTGCTGTTCGGGCTGCTGCTCAACAAGACCACCTTCGGGCGCAATACCCTGGCCATGGGGGGTAACGAGGAAGCGGCACGTCTGGCCGGGGTCAACGTGGTGCGCACCAAGATCATCATCTTCACCATGACCGGGCTCATCGCCTCGCTCGCCGGCATCATCCTCGCATCCCGCATGACCTCGGGTCAGCCCATGACCTCCATCGGCTTCGAGCTGGTGGTGATCTCCGCCTGCGTGCTGGGTGGGGTCTCCATGAAGGGGGGGATCGGCAAGATCTCCTACATCATCGCCGGGGTGCTGATCCTGGGATTGATGGAGAACGCCATGAACCTGCTCAACATCTCCCCGTTTGCCCAGTACGTGGTGCGTGGCCTCATCCTGCTCGCCGCCGTGCTGTTCGACCGCTACAAGCAGGTGCGCAAAGCCCGTATCTGAGCGATGTCTTTCCTTGTCACCGGGCCGGCCTCGCGCCGGCCCGGTGTTTTCCCCGGCAAGCTGTGAGCCAGTTCAACAATTTCACAACGAACAGCTTGCGAACTTAGGGGGTTCCTACGCCGGATCTCTACAATGGCCCATGTCGACTTTTTTACCGAAACCCTGTTTTCCGCCATGTCCTCGATGCAAAAAGAGAAGCCGAAACAACTCAATCCCCTGCTGCCTGGCTACGCCTTCGACGTCTTCCTGGTCTCGGGGATGACTCCCATCGAGCAGGGGAGCGCGCTGGATTTCACCATCGACAGGCCCCACGGCATGAAGGGGTTCATCGTCAATCTGACCATCAAGGGCAAGGGGCAGATCTTTCAGGGGGACAAGGCCTTCACCGTGGAACCCGGCGACCTGCTGCTCTTTCCACCAGCGGCGGTGCACCATTACGGCCGGGCGCCGGATGCCCGGGAGTGGTATCACCGCTGGGTCTATTTCCGTCCGCGGGCCTATTGGGCTGACTGGCTCAAGTGGCCCCAGGTGACGGAGCAGGTGGGGCGACTGCAACTGGCGGACAACCAGCTGCTCACCGAATTCGACGCCCTCTTCCTCGACATCGAGGAGACCCACAAGCAGCTGCGGCCCATGTCGGAGCAACTGGCCATGAACCTCTTGGAGCGGTTGCTCATCCGCTGCTACGAGGCATCGTCCCAGAATGCCTATCCCGCCATCGATCACCGGGTCCACGAGGCGTGCCAGATCCTGAGCGAGTCCCTCTCGGCCGAGATCTCGGTGGAAGCGCTGGCGGAGCAGGTGTTCTTGTCCCCCTCGCGCCTCGCGCACCTGTTTCGCGAGCAGGTGGGGGTGAGCATAGTGCGCTGGCGTGAGGATCAGCGCATCATACGGGCCAAGCTGCTGCTGCAGACCACGCCGCTGTCGGTCGCCACCATAGGCCAGCAGGTGGGCTATGACGATCAGCTCTACTTCTCGCGGGTGTTCCGAAAGCGGGTCGGGGTCAGCCCCACCGAATACCGCAAGTGCGCCACCCCGCTGTGAGCAGAGCCCAGAGATGACAAAGCCCTCATGACGAGGGCTTTTGTTATCCATGAGGGGCGGATGCGCAATCAGCCCTGACGAGCCTTGAACCTGGGATTGCTCTTGCAGATGACGAACAGCTTGCCGCGTCGACGTACGATCTGACAGTCCGGGTGACGCGACTTGGCGGATTTCAGGGAGGCGAGGACTTTCATTGTTTCTCTTTTCCTTTGCTGAAGAACTGACCGAATCGCTGGCCGAAGCGAGCGACCTGACCTTCCTTGCCGACCTGCTTCTGTTTGCCGGTATAGAAGGGGTGGGACGCGCTGGAGATATCCAGCGTCACATAGGGGTAGGTGTTGCCATCTTCCCACTCTCTGGTGCGATCGGTGGCCAGCGTGGAGCCGATCAGAAAGTAGGTATTGCTGGCGAGATCGTGGAACAGAACCTTGCGGTATTCAGGGTGAATATGGGGGCGCATGATTGCCTCTGTTGTTATGTTATAACAAGGCATGGATAATGCGATGGATGAGAATCAATATCAACTGTTTTTTCCATGATGACAGCAATGGGGGAAAATCGGGGTCGTTCGGCTGCACATCGTCAGCGAGAAGGCATGGACGGTGAGGGCCTATGTGCAGCCACCATCTTTACTTTTTAAAATTACTGTATAAAAATACAGTAAACTATCATGGAGACGTACCCTATGCGCCTGGAAATCATCATCGACAGAAAACACCAGATCCCCACCTCGACCATGGAGGCCTTGCGCCAGGAGCTGCTCAAGCAACTGGGTGAGCGCTTTCCCGATCTGCATGTGCGGGTGGCACCGGGTAGTGCCATGGCTCTGACGGTCAGTCGCGCCAGCAAGGAAGACAAGGAGCTGGCCGAAGCCATGGTTCAGGAGGTGTGGGAAAACGCCGATAGCTGGATGCCGGAGGAAGAGGCTCTGGAGGCCTGAAGATAAGCTCTCAGCGGCAAGCATCGTCGTGATCTGCCAGGCCGAGAGGAGGAGTCTCCAGCCGGATGATGATCCCTGTACCGGCTTTGCCGAACCGCTCTTCAAAACACGCAGCCATGGGCTGCGTGTTGCGTTGATGGGGTAAGCGCATGACCATGAAGGCGAAAGGCGAAAGGCGAAAGGCGAAAGGCGAAAGGCGAAAGGCGAAAGGCGAAAGGCGAAAGGCGAAAGGCGAAAGAGTCGAAGAGTAGAAGAGTAGAAGAGTGACGGCGCTGCGTTCAGAGTCCCGCCCAACGCTTGAGGCTGTCGACCTGCACCCGTTGGGTGGCCTGTGCGATGTCGCCATTGGCGCGTAGTGCCTTGAGGGCGGTGGGGAGCGCCGCGCGTACCTCGTCCGCCGTCATGCCCGGTTGCAATGCCGGGTGGTAGGCAAGCCTGAGCAACACGTAATCGAGCCCGGTCAGAAAGCTGTCGATGCTGCTGTCATTGAAGATGGAGGGGAACACCTTGTCCGAGTCGTTGGGCAGCCCCATCACCTGGCTCAACTCTTCCACTACGCAATCCAGAAAACGGCCCTTTGCCCGGCTGTAATCCACCGGAATGATGATGGTGGCACGGGTGATCTCGTAGCGAGCGTTGGTGGCGAAATTGGCCAGGCAAATCCCCTCCTTGAGGGCGATGCGCACCGACTCGTCCTGGCGCATGGTGCGCGCAGCCCAGCTCGCCATCTGTTTGTGCCGGGTCATGATGAGGGTGAGATTGGGGTTGTCGTTGACAATCTCGATGGGGTGACCGGTGATCCTGCTCAGGTGACGGGTCTGTACCTTGACGACCTCGGCCTGCAGCGGCTTGTCGCCGAATTCGTTGACGAGCTTGAGACGCACGGGGCCCGGCCAGCGAGAGAAGTGCTCCTGTTGTTCATGGCCATACTCCCGTTTCATGGCGATTTCCATGAAGCTCTGGACAAGGTAGTCATCACGCTGCCAGCGTTCGGTGGCCGACAGCGGCAGGGAGAAGAGCCAGAGCATCAGCCCCGGGAGCAACCAGTGCCCATGGCGAACGGGCTGGAGAGGTGTGTGCCATGGGCGCATCTTGCCTCCTTGCAAGGGGATCAGCGGGCGGTACGCTCGATATCACGCCAGGTGAGCCAGAGCCTGAGATCGAACTCCAGTTGATGATAGTCCGGTTCCATGTGCTGGCAGAGCTGGTAGAAAGCCTTGTTGTGATCCTTCTCCTTCAGGTGGGCCAGCTCATGCACCACTATCATCTTGAGAAAGGCGGGATGGGCCTCCTTGAACAGGGCGGCGATGCGGATCTCGTTCTTGGCCTTGAGCTTGCTGCCTTGCACCCGGCTGACATAGGTGTGCAGTCCCAGGGCATCCTTGATCACGTTGATCTTGCCGTCGAAGATCACCTTGGAAAGCGGCGCCGAGCTTTTCAGGTAGCGGTTCTTCAGCTCCATGGTATAGGCGAGCAGCGCCTTGTCGCTCTGGACGAGGTGGGTTTGCGGGTAGCGTTTGGCCAGCATCTCGCCGAGTTTGCCCGCCGCAATCAACTGCTGTACCTGAGCCTTGAGTGGCTCCGGATAGCCCCCCAGATAAGTCAGCTCCGCCATGATTCTTCCCTCTGCCGCAAAAAAGAGCGCCATTGTAGTCAGGATGGAGCGCCTTGAACATGGTCGGCCCCCCTCTTTATGACGACAACGAAAAGGGGCCATCACCAGGATGGCCCCTTCTGTGTGCCTGATTAGCGGCGCCGGTACAGGCCCGGGTCCACCTCTTCATACTGGGCTGCCAGATACTGGTAGAAGGCAAGGTGGGAGGGGGAGGTCGGAGTCTTGAGCTCCTGTGCCACCCGCTCCGGTTTGGCGATGATGAATTTGGGTTGTTGGCGCTGGATGTCAGCCAGCACCCGCTCGCGCACATCGTAGGGCGGGTTGACGTTGGCAAAGAACAGATAGGCGGAGGCCGGCTGGCGATCGGTCCAGAGGTAGTATTGCGGCTGGATGCCATCGACCCAGATCTTGTCGGTGGGCGCCGTCTCGGCCAGGATACGATCGACCCTGACCTGGGCGGGGGGATTGAACGGCCTGCCCTTGAGATTGCCTTCCCAGGCGTTGTTGACCAGCAGCGCCAGCATGGCCAGCGAGGCGAGCCAGGGGGTGGCGCTTCGCACGTCCCAGGCGCGCCAGAGCGGGACCAGAATGAGCACGGGCAAGGCCCACAGCAGGCTGTTGCCGAGCACCTCGCGCACCCGCTCCAGAGACCACTCCTTGGTGCTCCAGCCATAGCCGAGCTGCTGGGCCAGCAACCAGCTGGCGGTCAGCACCACCAGGGAGATGCAAAGTAGCCCCAGGGCATCGGATCGCTGCTCGCTTCTGTCCAGCAGGCAGGCGAGCGGCAGCAGGCCAAGCTGCAGATAGAGCACGTCATAGTGATCGAACACATGGCCGGAGACCGAGTTGGCGATCAGGGTGAACAGCCCCCCCAGCAGGGTGGCGCACAGCGCGGGGAGATACCACTCCTGGCGGCGCCCGAGCATCAGGACGAGGAAGGCGGGCAGCAGCATGATGAGGCCGGTGCGCAGCAGACCGACGGCGCCTACCTCAGGAGAGAAACCGTTGCCGTAGCTCCCTTCAAAGAAGATGCCGAAGGCGTAGTATTTGAACTCTGCCAGCACGTCGTGGTGCTGGAAGTAGGCATAGAGCGGGCCGCCGACGAGAGCCAGTCCAAGCAGGCTGGAAAAGAGCAGGGCAAAGGCGCAGCGCCACTGCTCGCGCAGGCACCAGTGACAGAAGAGCACCAGATACCAGGCCCCCCAGAAGGCGCCGTTGTTGGTGCGCATCCAGGCCACGATGGCGAAGGTGAGTGCGGCGACCAGGGCCGGTCCCCAGCTGAATCGCTTGTCCAGCAGCAAGGTGATGAAAGCCCACTGGGCGATGAGGGCCAGATGGAATGTCCAGTCCTCGGTCATGTTGCCATAGTAGTAGCGAGTGCTGTAGAGCGCCAGCAGGGCCAGCATGCTGCCAAGTCGCGCCCGCACCGAGAGCCCGAGCTGCGAAAAAGCCTGCCAGCTCGCCATGAGGCCCAGCCAGCAGAGCACCCACTCCAGCAGCCAGATCCCGAAGAAGCCACCAAGGCCATAGCCCAGTGCATCGAGGGCGAAGATCATGGGACCCTTGATGTCGATCATGTCCCGATAGAGTACGCCCCCCTCGCTCCACATCTTGCCCATCACCGCAAACAGGGAGGCATCAAATCCCGGGGCCATGCCGTGGAACAACGGATTGCGTAGACAGAACAGCAGAGCCATCAGGGCGGTGAGCAAGATGACCGACGGCCTGATCCCGGGATTGTGGCGGTGCGGGGTAAAGCGGATGGCGTGATTCATGGGTGACCTGTTCCTGCGGGAAAGACTGAAAAAGCGGGCTTATCTTGCCGAGCCGGGCTGCACGATGCAATGGAAGAAGTGTAGGCACCTGAAATAATTCGTAAAAGTATCGTTTTCACGCCTCTGGCTGCACTGGCAGGCCCCATCACAAGACAGGGCAGGCGCAGTCGGGCGTCACAGCCTGAGGTTGCATGGAAAGGGGGCCTGCGCCTGGGAGCGGACCAGGATTCCCCTATGCGGCGAAAAGGCGGCACCGACCCGGGATGGGTCGGTGCCAGATTCACTGGCCGTGATACTCCACCAGGGCCGGCAGGGGGCTGAGCTCCGGCAGGTGGCGTGCCCAGCGCAGGAAGGCATCCGCCAGGGTGATGCCGAGCTCCTGATTGTGCTGGGTCAGGGTGCGGGCAAGGGCCGTGTAGCCCTCCTTGCCGGAGGCAGTATAGGCACTGGAGACCCCGCGATAGATGGCATTCGGCTCGACGTGCAGCCACTGACCCGGGCTGGCTTCCCATTCCAGGCGAGTGATCCTCTCCCCTTTGGGCCTGTCGGCCTGATAGCAGAAGCGCACCCCGGCGGTGTAGGGGAAGCTGCCGCTGCCATTGCCCGTCACCCCGTTGTTGGTGGCGTTGTCGATGGCCCCCTCCAGTGCCTCGGCCAGTTCATGGCCGTGCACCCGGTAGAGGGTAAGGGGAATGGCAAAGGGCAGCAGGCGTCCGGCAACGTCTGCTTCGGTCAGGGGGCCGGGCTCGAGGGAGCAGCGCACGCCCCCGGCATTGTGCAGGGCAAAGTCCACCTGACCCACCTGTTCGCGGGCACTGGCCAGCATGGCGCTCGCCACCAGGGGGGCGACCTGGCTGCCGGCGGGCTGGGTGGCATCGGGCAGCCGCTGATGGTGCAGTGGCCCGGCGAGGCGGGTCACGATGCGGCGGGTCATGGTCTCGAGCTCGGGGCGATAACGCCGGGCCAGATGCAGCTCGAGCTCGGGGGCCGGTTCGCAGAAGTGCAGCCCCGCAGGAGGCGGGGAAGCAAAGGGCCAGGGATCCCAGGGTAACCACTCCAGCTGGCCGCGGCTTTGGCACACGCGTCCCTGTTCGTCGAAGGTGAGTTCGCACACCCCGAGACAGAGGGCGCTGTGGGCGGCGTGCAGGATGGCCACCCCGTTCACCATGAGGGGATAGCTGCCTTCGCTGTCGAGCCCGAGCGGCGCCAGATCCCCCAGCAGGCTGTGGGTGTGCCCGCCGACGATGAGGCTGAGCTCGGGGAAGCGGGTCGCCAGTCGCTTGTCCTGCGCCAGACCCAGGTGGCTGAGCAGGATGATGTGCTGGATGCCGGCGGCCTTGATCTCTTCGAGGGCGCGGCTCAAGGTCTCTTCGATACCGTGGAAACGGGTGTGGGGATCGGGGCTCGCGATGGCGGCCATCTGCGGCAGCGTGATGCCGAGCAGGGCGAAGGGCACGTCGTCGATGACGCGCTTGTGCCAGGGGCGGCTCGCGTCAAACAGCTGCGGCAGTCCCTGCAGCCGCAGCTGGGCATCGGCGGGCTCCTGACGGTTGTCGATGTTGGCGGCGAGCACCGGGAAATCGAGCTGGCGCAAAAACTCCACCAGCGGCCCGTTGCCCAGATCGAATTCGTGGTTGCCGATCACCATGGCATCCGGTCGCAAGAGGGCCAGCAGGTCCGCATTGGCCCGCCCTTTGAAACGGTTGAAGTAAAGTGACCCCTGGAAGGTATCGCCGCCATGCAGCAGCAGGCAGGTCTGGCCGGCTGCCTCGGCCTGTTGGCGCAGGGCGGTGAGCCGGGTCAGGATGCGGCCATAGCCGCCGCACTGGGTGCGCCATTCGGACTCGCCATCGGGGGAGAAGCGCATGGGGGCGCCATCGAAATGGGAGTGGCAGTCGCTGAAGTGGGCAAGTTGAACCGTCATACTCAAGGCTCGGTCCTCCTTAGGAAAAAAGAGCACCGAGTCTACTGCATGGGGTGGGGGGGATACCAGCCCGGCGGCAGCCGGGCCGGTAAAGAGTCAGGCGGGAACCATGATCTGGGTGGCGAGGATCACTACCAGCAGGCCGACGGCCACCGGCAGCGAGGTACGTTTGACCACCTCGAACGGAGAGAGATTGCCCATCCCCGCACAGGCGACCACCACCCCGGAGACCGGCGAGATGGTGCGGCCGAGGTTGGATGCCTGCAGCATGGGGATCACCAGATAGGCGGGGTTGACGCCGAGGCTGGTGGCCAAATGGGGGATGAGCTCCACGAAGGCGTAGAAGGGGGCGTTGCCGGAACCCGTGGTGAAGGCCGCCAGGGTGGTGATGACCACCAGCACCAGCATGATGACGATGCCGCCGGTACCGAAGCTCTGGGCCAGATCCAGGAGATTGGCGATGAAACCAAGCCCCATCAGACCCTGGGCAAAGACCCCGGCACCCACCAGCAGCATCACCACGCCGGCGAAGGCGTCGGCCATGTTGCGCCAGCACACCTGCAGCCCGTCCAGCAGCTCGCGGCCGTTGCGCTTGCGCACCAGCTCCAGCAGGGCAGCCAGCACCAGGCAGATGACGATGATGGTGACGATGTCGAGCTTGGGCCCCAGTTTGCCGTCAAACAGCAGCACACCGATGATGGGGGTGAAGGGCAGGATGGCGTAGAAGCCGGGGGCGTCGGTGACGAGATCGCTCGGGGCGACCGCGGCGTTGTGCTCCCCGGCCTTCTGATCCAGATAACGCTGCCAGAAGAAGTGGGTCACCGCCATGGCTGCGATGGCCACCAGGGAAATGGGCAGGGTCAGCTTGAAGGCAAACTCGATGAGCTCCATGTTCGCGGCCTGGGCTGCCATCACCACGTCCCCCGAGGTGGGTGAGAGGATGATGGCGGCCGGCGAGGCGCACACCGCCGCCGCCGCGCCACGGGAGATCCCCATGTTGACCATCAGCGGGAAGAGGGTGGCCATCAGCAGAACCCCGAGGCCGGTCGCGGAGCTCACCGCCAACGACATGGCGCAGGCGACCAGATAGGCGGCCACCAGCAGGATGTAGGGGGACTTGATGACACCGAGGGGTTTGCTCGCGAGCTTCACCAGTATGGTGTTGGCGCCGATGTGGCTCATGTAGCCGGCAAAGCCGCACAGCACCATGATGAGCATGCCGAGGCCACCCCCCCTGTCGACCAGCAGGAAGCGCACGTATTCGAAGATGTCGGTGGCCATGTGGCCGGTGGAGGGGACGCTCGCCGGCAGCACCGCCTTGCCCATCAGGGCGGTGATCGCCAGCAGCAGCAGGCCGCCGCTGAGCAGTACCCCGGTGGCGGAGTAGCCCTTGAAGATGTAGCGACCCACGGCCAGGGTGACCAAGGTGCCGATCAGGAGTTCTATCATAAAACCTTCCCAAGAGTTGAAATGAGGGGGTGGCCTGCCAGGGCTCACCAGAGGGTTGCGCTGGACTATCCGGCATCGGCCAACAAAAACACTGCGGATATTACCCACTAAGGAGTATTTCACCATCCATTCGATGGCAGCTTGTGATCTCGACTGCAAATCCCCGCCTGAGCCGGGGTGATGACTCGCACGTTTGCAGCAAGCGGGTGCCAAGAGCGGATGACAGGGGGCTGGATCAGGGGTAATCTCCCAATCGGGTTATTAATGCATTGATTATTAATTGAAATTAAGCTGGGACTCACAAGGAGCAAAGCCGCGGACAGATGGGACTCTTCAGCAAGACAGGGGTGACGGTGGCCCTCATTTATGCCGCCTCAATCGGTGCTGTACCTTCCCACTATGCCGGTGTGAAGGTCGCCCCCGATATCAAGGTCGACTTCCAGTTCTATCGGGTCTCCGGGGCCGATGTGGGGGCTGTGATGCGCCAGATCACCGCCTTGTCGCCCACCCAGGCGGACGGGCACATCGGCAAGGCCAGCTATCAGCTCTCCTGGCAGTTGCAGACGAAGGCGACGGCGACACGCTGCGAGCTGGAGCAGGCCAGCGTTCGTGCCCGCATCCAGGTCAGGGTGCCCAACTGGATGGACAAGGCCCGTGCGCCCGCGAAGGAGCGCCAGAAGTGGGACAAGCTGGTGGCCGCCATGTTTGACTACGAGAGCCGTCACAAGGATATTCTGCTGGAGAGCGTGAGCCAGCTTGGCACGCGCCTCGCCCAGTTGCCGGTGACCCGGGATTGCCCAACCCTGGAGCATCAGGGCTGGCAGGCAGGGCAGGCGGTGCTGGAGGCAACCCGGGCGCGGTTCGACACCCTGGCCAGCCAGACCGATCAGGGGCGCAAGCTTGGGGTCGTCTGGCCCAGGGCTGGCTGATAACACGTGTACAGGCCCATGGCCACTCATGGGAAACATAAAAAACGGGCTGATTGAGCCCGTTTTTTTGTTGGTACGCCAATGGGGTGGAGGCGGGCAGCCCCGGCTCCTGGGTGGCTAGTCGCGCAGTGGCTTGCCCCTGCGCAGTCTTCGCACCCAGTAGCGGGCGGGGTGGAGCGCCTCCAGCAGATCGGCGGCCAGCGGCAGGGGATCGCCGCAGATCTCGCTGGCGACCAGCTCGCCGCACAGGGGCGCCGAGCAGAGCCCCCGGGAGCCGAGCGCCCCCAGCACGTAGAGGCCGGCGTGCAGGGGCAGCGCGCTCTGCTGATCCGCGGGGGCGTTGACGTCATGATCCGCCAGCGCCGCCAACCGGGCGACGGGCCCGGCGACCGGCAGGTGATCCCGGCTGGCGCAGCGCACCCCCACCCGCGCCTGGTTGCCGCTCACATCCACCTCGGCCGGCCAGGTTTGATCCGGCAGGCAGGCTTGCAGCCGCGCCCTGTTCTGCTCCTGCTCGTCGGCGCGGTAGGCTAGATCGGTCTGGTTGCGGCCATAGCTGGCCCCGATGCAGTGCGCGCCGTTGTGGGCCGGGGTGAGGTAGCCATCGTAGCAGAGCACGGTCTTGAGCTGGCTCAAGCCAGCCGTGGTCGGCACATGGCTCACCTGGCCGCGCACCGGATAGAGCGGCAGCTCGGCAAAGGGGAGAAGGGCTGGCAACTGATGCCCGGCTGCCACCACCAGATTGGGGGCACGCCACTGGCGGCCATCCCGGCTCTCCAGGTGCCAGCCATCGGCCTCTTCGGCAATGCGGGTTACAGCGGCATTGAACACCACTTCCAGCCGCCCGCTGGCCTGCGCCTCCCTGATGGCGGCGCGGGTGAGATCCGCCGGACAGAGCCAGCCCCCCAGGGGATAGCTCACGCCATCCGCATCGCAGGGCAGGCCGACCACCTGCTCAACCTCCGCTGCCGAGAGTGGGTGCATCAGCTCGGGGGGGAAGGGGCCCTGACTCATCTTGGCAAGCTTGGCGGCGGATTTGTCGTCGTAGCCGAGTTGGGTGACGCCACACAGGGAAAAGGCGACGGGGTGGTGCTTTGCCAGGGCCAGCAGCCGGTTTCTGGCAAAGCCAAAGGCCAGCGAATAGAAGCGCGACAGGGCATCGTGCTCGCCGTTGAGCAGGGGGTAGAGGGCTCCTTGTCGATTGCCGGAGGCGCCGCTGGCCGGTTCGCCATCTTCGCACAGCAAGGTGACGTGCCGACCCCGCTCCACCAGAGAGAGCGCCGTCATGGCGGAAGCGATGCCGCCACCAATGATGAGCACCTCTCCCTCCCGCCCTGCGGGGCGGGCATACCAGGGGGCGATGCTCTGCTGCGGCACTTTGCCTTCCCGAACACCCGCCAGCATCTCCCGCTTGCTGCCGTGGCCCTTCACCTTCTTCATGGCAAAGCCGGCGGCAATCAGCCCCCGTCGCACGAAACCGGCGCAGGTAAAGGTCGAGAGGGTGGCATCGGGGCGGGCGAGGCGAGCGAGATCGTTGAAGAGATCCTGGGTCCACATCTCTGGGTTCTTGGCAGGGGAGAAACCGTCCAGATACCAGGCGTCCACCAGACCGGTTGCCGGATGGGGCACCTGGGGCAGCATCTCCTTGATGTCGCCAAACCAGAGGTCGAGGCGGATGCGGCCATCGGCAAAGAGCAGGCGATGGCAGCCGGAGACCGGCAACGGCCACTGGTCGATGAGAGGCTGGCTCAAGGGGGCAAGCTCGGGCCAGGCGGCCAGGGCCTTGCGCAGATCGGCCTGGGTAAGGGGGTATTTCTCGACGCTGATGAAGTGCAGCCGGGATCCGTTGCCGGACAGGGGGGCCTGTTCCAGAAAGGCGGCCATTGTGGCCAGAAAGTTAAGTCCTGTACCGAAACCTGTTTCACCAATCACGAAACTGTCACTATCGTGGTGCGAAAATCGCTCTGGCAGTCGATTTTGCTGCAAAAAGACGTAGCGGGTTTCACTTAGACCGTTATCATTGGAAAAGTACACATCCCCGAACTCACTGGAGACTGGAGTTCCCGCTTCGTTCCAGTCCAATCGGGCATGATGTAAGGATGTTTGACTCACGTTTTCCTCGGCTCGCGTCACAAAATCGCGGGCATTCTACGTGAAAGCAGACCAGTTTGGCAGCCGAAAGCGGGTAGACTCGGTGCCAGTTTTTCCAGACGAGATGAATTAATGAGAAGAGCAGTGATCACCGGTATCGGCGTCATCTCCAGTATCGGCAACAACAAGGAAGAGGTGCTGGCCTCCCTGAAAGCAGGCAAATCCGGCATCACCTATTCCGAGCAGTTCGAGCAGTACAACCTGCGCAGCCGTGTCTGGGGTAACATCAAACTCGATCCGTCTGAACTGATCGACCGTAAAGTCATGCGTTTCATGGGTGACGCCGCGGCCTACGCCTACCTCTCCATGCAGCAGGCCATCGAAGATGCCGGCCTGCCGGAAGAGATGGTCTCCAACGAGCGTACCGGCATCGTGACCGGTTCCGGCGGCGCCTCCGGCAAGAACACCTCCGAATCTGCCGATATCGCCCGTGAAAAGGGCGTCAAGCGGGTGGGTCCCTACATGGTGCCGCGTACCATGTCCTCCACCACCTCCGCCTGTCTTGCCACCCCGTTCAAGATAAAAGGTGTCAACTACACCATCAGCTCCGCCTGTGCGACCTCTGCCCACTGCATCGGTCACGCCCTGGAACTGATCCAGCTTGGCAAGCAGGACATCATCTTTGCCGGTGGCGGCGAGGAGCTGGACTGGTCTTCCACCATCCAGTTCGACGCCATGGGCGCGCTCTCCACCAAGTACAACGACAGCCCGGAAAAAGCGTCCCGCACCTATGATGCGGACCGCGACGGCTTCGTCATCTCCGGTGGTGGCGGCATCCTGGTGGTCGAGGAGCTGGAACACGCCCTGGCCCGTGGTGCCCACATCTACGCCGAAATCACCGGTTACGGTGCGACTTCCGACGGCTACGACATGGTGGCCCCGAGTGGTGAAGGCGCCGTGCGTTGCATGAAGATGGCGATGCAGGGTGTCGGCAAGGTGGACTACATCAACACTCACGGTACCTCTACTCCGGTTGGTGACACCAAGGAGCTGGAAGCCATTCAGACCCTGTTTGGCAGCAATGCCCCCAAGCTCTCCGCCACCAAGGCGATGACCGGCCATGCCCTGGGCGCCGCCGGCGTGCACGAGGCCGTCTACTCCCTGCTGATGATGGAACACGGCTTCATCGCCCCCAGCATCAACATCGAGAATCTGGACGAGAAAGCCGTGGGCCTGCCCATCGTACGTGCGTACGAAGCCGCCGATCTCAATACCGTCATGTCCAACAGCTTCGGCTTTGGCGGTACCAACGCCTCTCTGGTGTTCAGCAAGTTCAAGGCTTGATCTCCCCGTCGGGAGCACAACGCGGAATAGAAAAAGGCGCCGAAAGGCGCCTTTTTTATTGAACTCTTTTTATTGAATTCTTTTTATTGAACTCTGCTGATGGTTCCCGGTTTGGGACCGTTGTCTGCCAGGGGCAACCGCATATAGACAGCCCCGTCACCATACTCCACCAGCGATTTGCCGGTGTCGGCGGGCACAAACCCCTGCTTGCGCCAGAAGGCGGGGGCATCCTGAACCGCCACCAGGCCTGCATGGCGATATCCTGCATGGCTCGCGAAAGCGAGCGCCCTTGCCAGCAGCCGCTGTCCGACACCCAGGCCGCGTGCCTTGCTCGAGACAGCGAGATCGTGCAGATAGAACTCGTCGTGACCGGCCAGCGCCTTCATCGGCACCGAGAGGGGCGGGGGCTGGTGGGCACGCCAGGGGTGGCAGAGCAGGTAACCCAGCACCTTGCCCTGACGCTCGGCCACCCAGCAGGAGGCGGGGGCCAGCTCGGTTTTGTTCTGCATCACCTCGAGGGGCTCGGGTTCGAACTGGTGATAACACTCGTGCTGGATGGCCATGATGGCGGGCCAGTCTGGCGTGCGGATGGTGCGGATGGTGATCATGATGCGGGTCGAGTCCGTACTCAAACCGTGGCAAAAAGGGGTGACAGCATACCCCAGAGAGCACACAAACGAAACCGGGTCACCTGCCAGCGACTCGTCAGCGAACCGGTTCCTTGCTCACGACCTTGATCAGCTGGTAGCGAAAGGAAGGGGCATCGGCCGGCACATCGGCAAGTTGCTCCTTGCTCACTTCGAGTTGATAGCGAAAGCCCGGTTCAAAGGTGAAGCCTTCGATCTGCTGATAGAAGAGGCTCCAGCTCTCGCCCGGCTGACTGCGTACCTGCATGCACTTCATGGGGGCGACACCGACGCAGTCTGCCAGCTTGTCCTGGATATAGAGGGTTTCGGTGGTCGGGGCGCTCTGGCAGGCGCTGAGCAGGAGGGCGGAGCTGAGGAGCAGGGGAGATTTCATGATGAGTGTCCTTGGCGTAAAAGGGCGCGATTAAACCTGCAAAAGAAAAGGCGGTCAATGACCGCCTTTGTAACAAACCATGACAGATCGGGCTCAGCGCTGGTCGAGGGGCACGAACTCGCGCAGGGGCTGACCGGTGTAGAGCTGACGGGGACGGCCGATCTTCTGATCCGGGTCCGAATGCATCTCGTTCCAGTGGGCAATCCAGCCGATGGTACGGGAGATGGCGAAGATCACGGTGAACATGGACATGGGGATGCCGATGGCTTTCATGATGATGCCGGAGTAGAAGTCCACGTTCGGGTAGAGCTTCTTCTCGATGAAGTAGGGGTCGGACAGCGCGATGCGTTCCAGCTCCATGGCCACGTCCAGCAGCGGATCCTTGATCTGCAGCTCGGTAAGCACCTCGTGGCAGGTTTCACGCATCACGGTGGCACGGGGATCGTGGTTCTTGTAGACCCGGTGACCGAAGCCCATCAGACGGAACGGATCGTTCTTGTCCTTGGCCTTGGCGATGTACTCGGGAATGCGATCCACGGAGCCAATCTCTTCGAGCATCTTGAGGCAGGCTTCGTTGGCACCACCGTGGGCCGGGCCCCACAGGGAGGCGATCCCCGCGGCGATACAGGCAAACGGGTTGGCACCGGAAGAACCGGCCAGACGCACGGTGGAGGTGGAGGCGTTTTGCTCATGATCCGCATGCAGGGTGAAGATGCGGTCCATGGCGCGCTCGACGATGGGGTTGACCTTGTACTCTTCGGTCGGCACGCCAAACATCATGTGCAGGAAGTTGCCTGCATAGGAGAGGGCGTTGCGCGGTTGCATGAAGGGCTGGCCGATGGAGTACTTGTAACACATGGCGGCCAGGGTCGGCATCTTGGAGAGCAGACGGAAGGCACAGATCTCGCGATGCTCCTCGTTGTTGATGTCGAGGGCGTCGTGATAGAAGGCGGACAGCGCGCTGACCACGCCGCACATGACGGCCATGGGGTGGGCGTCGCGGCGGAAGCCGCGGAAGAAGAAGGCGATCTGCTCGTGCACCATGGTGTGGCGGGTGACCAGACGTTCAAATTCCGCATATTGGGTCTTGGTGGGGGCCTCGCCGTACAGCAGGATGTAGCAGACTTCGAGGTAGCTGGCCTGGGTGGCCAACTGGGCGATGGGGTAACCGCGGTGCAGCAAGACACCCTGGTCGCCATCGATGTAGGTGATGGAAGATTTGCAAGAACCGGTGGCCATGAAGCCGGGGTCGAAGGTGAAATATCCTTGCGTGCCCAGCTTTCTGACATCGATCACATCGGGTCCAACGGTACCGGAGAGGATCGGCAGTTCAACCGGCTCTTTTCCGGGCAGATGTAGGGTGGCTATCTTATCAGCCATAGCACGTCTCCTTTGCTCTTTTATAATTTGGTTCCAGCCCTACTTTATTACGACTGTTATGACGCTGGCAAAGGTTCTTACCCGTACCACGGCGGCTGGAGCGCCTTATTTGAACCAGAGAACCATGTCTTTGTCAATTTTGCTGGATGATCATTAATGACTTGTTAAAGCTGTTGTGAGATCTGGTTTACGGTTTTGGATTTTCTGTGTAGCTATTTGATTGTCATTGGTTAAGGCCGCCGATATACTGCGCCACGTGGGTGATGGTCGTCGGTGTTTGAAACGCTTTCGCAAAGCCAGATGTGATATCGAAAATGTTATTTTTGGCTTTCCTGAGTTGTTTTGGTAACAAAAACCTAACAAATGCCACTCCTCGCCCTCAAAGCGTGTGAAAACAATAACTAACGTGCTCAATGGAGCTGAGTGGGCAAAGCCGTGAAAAACAAACAGAGACCTGTAAACCTCGACCTACAGACGATCAGCTTTCCTGTCACCGCCATCGCTTCCATCTTGCATCGTGTCTCAGGGGTCATCACCTTTGTGGCATTGGCCATCTTGCTGTGGATGCTTGGTACTTCACTCGCCTCTCCCGAAGGATTTGAATCGGTCGTTGCCATCATGGACAACTTCCTGGTCAAGTTCGTGCTGTGGGGGATCCTGACCGCGCTGGCTTACCACATCGTGGGCGGTCTGCGGCACCTGGTCATGGACATGGGCTATTGGGAAGAGCTGGAATCCGGTAATCAGAGTGCCCGTGTGGCCTTCGTGATCACCGCGGTTTTGGCGGTATTGGCGGGGGTACTGGTATGGTAACCAATTCTGCAACTTTCGGGCGCAGCGGTGTTCATGATTACATCCTGATCCGCGCCACCGCCCTCATCATGACGTGCTACGTCCTCTATCTGGTTGGCTTTGTCGCGTTCAACGACATCACCTACGAGGTGTGGACCGGCTTCTTCTCCAACACCTTCACCAAGGTCTTCACCCTGCTGACGCTCGTATGCGTCTTGATCCACGCCTGGATCGGTCTGTGGCAGGTGCTGACCGACTATATCAAGCCGGTCGGACTGCGCGGTGCGCTGCAGTTTGTGCTGGTGGTGGTGCTGTTTGTCTATGTGATGACTGGTTTCGTCGTGCTGTGGGGTGTGTAAGGTGACTATTCCAACTCGTGAATTTGATGCGGTCGTGATCGGTGCCGGTGGCGCCGGTATGCGCGCCGCGCTGCAGATTGCCCAGTCCGGCAAGAGCTGCGCCCTGTTATCCAAGGTTTTCCCGACCCGTTCCCACACGGTCTCCGCCCAGGGCGGGATCACGGTCGCCCTGGGCAATGCCCACGACGACAACTGGCAGTGGCACATGTACGACACCGTCAAGGGCTCTGATTACATCGGTGATCAGGAAGCCATTGAATACATGTGCAAGACCGGCCCCGAGGCCGTTTATGAACTGGAGAACATGGGTCTGCCCTTCTCCCGCTTTGACAACGGTACTGTCTATCAGCGTCCGTTCGGCGGTCAGTCCAAGAACTTCGGCGGCGAGCAGGCTGCCCGCACTGCGGCGGCAGCCGACCGTACCGGTCACGCCCTGCTGCACACCCTGTATCAACAAAACGTCAAGAACAAGACCACCGTCTTCTCCGAGTGGTATGCCCTGGATCTGGTGAAGAACCAGGATGGCCATATCGTCGGCTGTACCGCCATCGACATGGAGAGCGGCGAAGTCGTCTACTTCAAGGCCAAGGCCACCGTGCTCGCCACCGGCGGCGCCGGTCGCATCTATCAGTCCACCACCAACGCCCACATCAACACCGGTGACGGCGTCGGCATGGCGCTGCGCGCCGGGGTCGGCGTGCAGGACATGGAGTTCTGGCAATTCCACCCCACCGGTATTGCCGGGGCAGGGGTACTGGTGACTGAGGGTTGCCGTGGTGAAGGCGGCTACCTGCTGAACAAGGACGGCGAGCGCTTCATGGAGCGTTATGCACCAAACGCCAAGGATCTGGCCGGTCGCGACGTGGTGGCCCGTTCCATCATGATCGAGATCCGCGAAGGCCGTGGCTGTGACGGTCCCTGGGGCCCGCACATCAAGCTCAAGCTGGATCATCTGGGCAAAGAGGTGCTGGAATCCCGCCTGCCGGGCATCTGCGAGCTCTCTCGCACCTTCGCCCACGTGGATCCGGTCAAAGAGCCCATCCCCATCATCCCGACCTGCCACTACATGATGGGCGGCGTGCCGACCAGCGTGAACGGCCAGTGCCTGACCCAGGACAAGGATGGCAACGACGTGCCGGTGGTCGGTCTGTTCGCGGTGGGCGAGATCGCCTGCGTCTCCGTGCACGGTGCCAACCGTCTGGGCGGCAACTCCCTGCTGGATCTGGTGGTGTTCGGTCGTGCTGCCGGCATGCACCTGGTGGAGACCCTTGGTTCGATGGAGCACGGTGTGGAAGCCACCGACGCCGACATCGCCAAGGCGCTGGAGCGCTTCAACCGCTGGGAAAACAACCGTGACGGGGAAGACCCGGCACAGATCCGCAAGGACCTGCAGCGCTGCATGCAGAACAACTTCTCCGTGTTCCGGGAAGGGGATGCCATGGCAGAAGGGCTGGCCGAGCTGAAACTCATCCGCGAGCGTCTCAAGAACGCCCGTCTGGACGACACCTCCAAGGAGTTCAATACCCAGCGCATCGAGTGCCTGGAGCTGGACAACCTGATGGAGACCGCCTATGCCACCGCGGTGGCGGCGAACTTCCGTACCGAGAGTCGTGGCGCCCACAGCCGCTTCGACTTCCCGGAGCGTGACGATGAGAGCTGGCTGTGCCACAGCCTCTATCATCCGGACACCGAGTCCATGACCCGTCGCGCTGTCAACATGTCACCCAAGACCCGTGAGGCGTTCCCGCCCAAGGTCCGGACTTACTGATTGCGGAGCCAAGCACAATGAACGTCACATTCTCTGTCTACAGATACAATCCGGACGTTGATAACGTCCCGTATATGAAGGATTATCGTCTTGATATTCCTGAAGGTTCCGACATGATGGTGCTCGACGCACTGATCCAGCTCAAGGAGCTGGATCCCACGCTCGCCTTCCGCCGCTCCTGCCGCGAAGGGGTCTGTGGATCTGACGGTCTCAACATGAATGGCAAGAACGGTCTGGCCTGCATCACGCCGCTCTCCGATCTCTTGAAGAAGGGCAGCAAGGTCGTCATTCGGCCCTTGCCCGGTCTGCCGGTGATCCGGGATCTGGTGATCGACATGACCCAGTTCTACACCCAGTGGGAGAAGGTCAAACCCTTCCTCATCAATGACGAAAAACTGCCGCCCGTGCGTGAGCACCTGCAATCCCCCGAAGAGCGCGCCAAGCTGGATGGCCTGTACGAGTGCATACTCTGTGCCTGCTGCTCCACCTCTTGCCCCTCCTTCTGGTGGAACCCGGACAAGTTCATCGGTCCGGCCGGCCTGCTCGCCGCCTATCGCTGGCTGGCGGACAGCCGCGACACTGCGGCCAGTGAGCGACTGGGCAACCTGGATGACGCCTTCAGCGTGTTCCGCTGCCACGGCATCATGAACTGCGTGAACGTCTGTCCCAAGGGCTTGAACCCGACCAAGGCCATCGGTCAGATCAAGTCGATGTTGCTCAACCGAGCCGTGTAGTATCGGGGCCAGGGCGCCTTGCGCCGGGCCCGACCTCTGGATAGCCATCCCGCCCCGGGATGGCTATGACCCTACAAGCTGCAGTGCAGCGAACAAGATGTACAAGGGATAGAAATGCATAACGGCGTGATGAAGGCCTGGTTGGAGTCATCTCACCTGGCTGGTGCGAATGCAAGCTACATTGAGGATTTGTACGAATCCTTCCTGGAAAACCCCGACTCCGTTGCCGACGAATGGCGCAGCCTGTTCCAGTCGCTGCCCCAGGTCAACGGACATGCAGTAGAACAACCCCACTCCCAGGTTCGCGACTATTTCCGCCGCCTGGCCAAGGATTCCTCCCGTTACAGCGCTCCCGTCTCCGATCCCCAGGTGGATGCCAAGCAGGTTCGCGTACTGCAACTGATCAACGCCTTCCGTTTCCGCGGTCACCAGAACGCCAACCTGGACCCCCTGGGTCTGTGGCAGCGCGAGCCGGTCGCCGAGCTGGACCCGGCCTTCCACAACCTGCAAGGTGCAGACATGGAGGCCACCTTCAATGTGGGCTCCTACGCCATCGGTCGCGAGACCATGGTGCTCTCCGATCTGTATGCCTCGCTGAAGAAAACCTATTGCGGCAGCATCGGCGCCGACTACATGCACCTCACCTCCACCGAGGAGAAGCGCTGGCTGCAAGACAGGCTGGAATCCATCGAAGGGACGGGCAACTATACCCTCGAAGAGAAGACCCGCTTCCTCGAGAGCCTGACCGCCGCCGAAGGGCTGGAAAAATACCTGGGTGCCAAGTTCCCGGGGGCCAAGCGTTTCTCCCTGGAAGGGGGCGATGCCATGGTGCCCATGCTCAAAGAGCTGATCCGCCGCGCCGGTGAGCAGGGTTGCAAGGAAGCCGTCATCGGCATGGCCCACCGCGGTCGCCTCAACGTGCTCATCAACGTGCTGGGCAAGCGCGCCCAGGACCTGTTCGACGAGTTCGCCGGCAAGCACGGCGAATCCTGGGGCACAGGGGACGTGAAGTACCACATGGGCTTCTCCTCCGACTTCGCCACCCCGGGCGGCAACGTCCACCTGGCGCTCGCCTTCAACCCGTCGCACCTCGAGATCGTCAACCCCGTGGTCATCGGCTCCGTCCGTGCCCGTATGGACCGTCGCGGTGACAAGGACGGCTCCAGCGTCCTGCCCATCACCATCCACGGTGACTCCGCCATCGCGGGGCAGGGGGTCGTTGCCGAGACCTTCAACATGTCCCAGACCCGTGCCTATGGCGTGGGCGGCACGGTGCGCATCGTCATCAACAACCAGGTGGGCTTCACCACCTCCTATATCCGTGACCTGCGCTCCACCGAATATTGCACCGACATCGCCAAGGCGGTGCAGGCCCCTGTGCTGCACGTCAACGGGGATGACCCGGAAGCCGTGGTGCTGGTGACCCAGATCGCCCTGGATTACCGCAACACCTTCAAGCGCGACGTGGTGATCGAGCTGGTCTGCTACCGTCGTCACGGTCACAATGAGGCTGACGAGCCGAGCGCGACCCAGCCCCTGATGTATCAGAAGATCAAGCAGCACCCGACCCCGCGCAAGATCTACGCCGATCAGCTGATCGCCGAAGGAGCCATCGCGCCGGAGCTGGCCACCACGCTAGTCAACGACTATCGCGATACCCTGGATCGGGGCGAGCGGGTGAGCAAGGAGTGGCGCCCCATGGAGCTGCACTCCGTGGACTGGACCCCTTATCTGGGTCACGACTGGGCCATGGCCTATGACAGCACTGTGCCCATGGAGCATCTGAAGGCCCTGGGCGAGCGCATCAGCCAGTACCCGGCGACCCATGTGCTGCAACGTCAGGTCGAGAAGATCTACGAAGACCGTCGCCTGATGGCCGCCGGTGAGAAGCTGGTGGACTGGGGCTTTGCCGAGACCCTGGCCTACGCCACCCTGGTGGACAAGGGATCCCGCATTCGCTTTACCGGGGAAGACTCCGGCCGCGGTACCTTCTTCCATCGCCACGCCGTGCTGCACAGCCAGACCGATGCCAGCACCTACACCCCGCTGTGCAATCTGCACGACGAGCAGGGCCCGTTCGAGGTGTACGACTCCGTGCTGACCGAGAACGCGGTACTGGCGTTTGAATATGGCTACGCCAGCGCGGAGCCGGCCGGTCTCACCATTTGGGAAGCCCAGTTCGGTGACTTCGCCAACTGCGCCCAGGTGGTGGTGGACCAGTTCCTCTCCTCCGGCGAGCAGAAGTGGGGCCGGATGTGCGGCCTGACCATGCTGCTGCCCCACGGTTACGAAGGTCAGGGCCCGGAGCACTCCTCCGCCCGTCTGGAGCGTTACCTGCAGATGTGCGCTCAGCACAACATGCAGGTGTGCGTGCCCTCCACCCCGGCGCAGGTGTTCCACATGCTGCGTCGCCAGGTGGTACGCCCCATGCGCCGTCCGCTAATCGTGATGACGCCCAAATCCCTGCTGCGCCACCCGCTGGCGGTGAGCAAGCTCGAAGAGCTGGCAGAGGGCACCTTCCAGAACGCCATCGGCGAAATCGATGCGCTGGATCCCAAAGGCGTCAAGCGCGTGGTGTTCTGCTCCGGCAAGGTTTACTACGACCTGCTCGATGCCCGTCGCAAGGCCGAGCAGCAGGACGTGGCCCTGGTACGGATCGAGCAGCTCTACCCCTTCCCGGAAGAGGAAGTGCGCGCCATCCTGGCCGATTACAGCCATGTCACCGACTTCGTCTGGTGTCAGGAAGAGCCGCAGAACCAGGGCGCCTGGTACAGCACCCGTCATCACTACGACAGCGTGCTGCCAAGCCATGCCCGTCTGCGTTATGCCGGTCGCCCGGCCTCGGCCTCACCGGCCGTCGGTTACATGTCCGTCCACGCCAAGCAGCAAAAAGCCCTGGTGGAAGACGCCCTTACCCTGGAATAACGAGTTGTGGATGAGAGGGCCCGTGTCGGGACCCTCTCTGACCTGGAACAAGCCTGCTGGCCAAGAAGTAACAAGGAACTGATTACATGACTATCGAGATCAAGGTACCGGACCTGCCGGAATCAGTGGCGGATGCCACCATCGCGACCTGGCACAAGAAACCGGGTGATCTGGTTGCCCGTGACGAAGTGCTGGTTGACATCGAAACCGATAAAGTCGTGCTGGAAGTGCCCGCGCCGGAAGCCGGCGTACTGGGCGACATCCTGCAGAGCGAAGGGGCCACCGTGCTCTCCCGCCAGCTGATCGCCATGCTCAAGCCGGCCCCCGTTGCCGGTGAAGCGACCAGCGAGAAGCCGGTGGAAGCCGTGGCCGACGACGCTGCCGATGGCCTGAGCCCTTCCGTGCGCCGCATGGTGGCCGAGCACGACATCGACGTCGCCAAGCTGACCGGCACCGGCAAGGGTGGTCGTGTCACCAAGGAAGACGTGGAAGCCTTTATCAAGAATCTGGGCAAGGCTCCCGTGGCTGCGCCGACTGCTGCCGCTCCCGTGGCTGCCGTGCCGGTCGCGCCGCTGGCCGGTCGCACCGAGAAGCGTGTGCCCATGACCCGTCTGCGCAAGCGCATCGCCGAGCGTCTGCTGGAGGCCAAGAACACCACCGCCATGCTGACTACTTTCAACGAGATCAACATGGCGCCCATCATGAAGCTGCGCAAGCAGTACGGCGAGATCTTCGAGAAGAAGCACGGCATCAAGCTCGGCTTCATGTCCTTCTATGTGAAGGCCGTGGTCGAATCCCTCAAGCGCTACCCGGAAGTGAACGCGGCGCTGGACGGTGACGACATCGTCTACCACAACTACTTCGACGTCAGCATCGCCGTCTCCACCCCCCGTGGTCTGGTGACCCCGGTGCTGCGTGACTGCGACAACATGAGCCTGGCGGACATCGAGAAGGCCATCAAAGACCTGGCCGGCAAGGGCCGTGACGGCAAGCTGACCGTGGATGAACTGACCGGTGGCAACTTCACCATCACCAACGGTGGCGTGTTCGGCTCCCTGATGTCCACCCCCATCATCAACCCGCCCCAGAGCGCCATTCTGGGCATGCACAAGATCCAGGACCGCCCCATGGCCGTCGACGGCAAGGTCGAGATCCTGCCGATGATGTACCTGGCGCTCTCCTACGATCACCGCATCATCGACGGCCGCGAGTCCGTGGGCTTCCTGGTCTCCATCAAGGAGCTCCTGGAAGACCCGACCCGTCTGCTGCTGGATGTCTGAGCAAGCGTGACTGAAAGATAACGAGGGGCCGCCCAGGCCCCCATTCACAGGGGATTGAGAAACACGAGCCCCGGACGGAAATACCTACAACACGGATAGAGCATCTATGAATCTGCATGAATATCAGGCAAAACAGCTGTTTGCCGAGTATGGCCTGCCGGTCTCCGAAGGTTATGCCTGTGCCACCCCGCAGGAAGCGGCCGAAGCGGCCGACAAGATTGGCGGCAACACCTGGGTCGTCAAATGCCAGGTCCACGCCGGTGGCCGCGGTAAAGCGGGCGGCGTCAAGCTGGCCAAGAGCAAGGACGAGATCCGCGCCTTTGCCCAGAACTGGCTCGGCAAGAACCTGGTGACCTATCAGACTGACGCCAATGGTCAGCCGGTTACCAAGATCCTGGTGGAGTCCTGCACCGACATCGCCAAGGAACTGTACCTGGGCGCCGTGGTCGACCGTGGCTCTCGCCGCGTGGTCTTCATGGCTTCCACCGAAGGTGGCGTGGAGATTGAGAAAGTCGCCCACGAAACCCCGGAACTCATTCACAAGGCCGCCATCGATCCCCTGGTAGGCCCGCAGCCCTACCAGGCCCGTGAGCTGGCCTTCAAGCTGGGTCTGGTCGGCGATCAGATCAAGCAGTTCACCAAGATCTTCATGGGTCTGGGCCAGATGTTCCTGGACTGCGACTTCGCCCTGCTGGAGATCAACCCCCTGGTCATCACCGACAAGGGCAACCTGCACTGCCTCGACGGCAAGATCAACATCGACGCCAACGCCCTGTACCGTCAGCCCAAGCTGCGCGAGATGCACGATCCGTCCCAGGATGACCCCCGCGAAGCGCACGCCGCCCAGTGGGAGCTGAACTATGTGGCGCTCGATGGCAACATCGGCTGCATGGTCAACGGCGCGGGCCTGGCCATGGGCACCATGGACATCGTCAACCTGCACGGCGGTTCACCTGCCAACTTCCTGGACGTCGGCGGCGGTGCCACCAAGGAGCGCGTGACCGAGGCCTTCAAGATCATCCTCTCCGACAGCAAGGTACAAGCCGTGCTGGTCAACATCTTCGGTGGCATCGTGCGCTGCGACATGATCGCGGAAGGCATCATCGGTGCCGTGAAGGAAGTGGGGGTGAAAGTGCCCGTGGTGGTGCGTCTGGAAGGCAACAATGCCGAACTGGGTGCCCGTAAACTGGCCGACAGCGGCCTCAATATCATCGCCGCAACGAGTCTGACTGACGCAGCTCAGCAAGTGGTAAAAGCAGCGGAGGCCAAATAATGAGCGTTCTGATCAACAAAGACACCAAGGTGATCTGCCAGGGCTTTACCGGCGGTCAGGGTACCTTCCACTCCGAACAGGCCATTGCCTACGGTACCCAGATGGTCGGCGGCGTGTCCCCGGGCAAGGGCGGCACCACTCACCTGGGCCTGCCGGTGTTCAACACCGTCCGTGACGCCGTGGAAGCCACCGGCGCCACTGCCTCCGTCATCTATGTCCCGGCCCCGTTCTGCAAGGACGCCATCCTGGAAGCCATCGATGCCGGCATCAAGCTCATCGTCACCATCACCGAAGGCATCCCGACCCTGGACATGCTGGACGTCAAGGTGAAGCTGCAGGAAACCGGCGTGCGCATGATCGGCCCCAACTGCCCGGGTGTCATCACCCCGGGTGAGTGCAAGATCGGCATCATGCCCGGCCACATCCACAAGCCGGGCAAGGTGGGCATCGTCTCCCGCTCCGGCACCCTGACCTATGAAGCGGTCAAGCAGACCACGGATGAGGGCTTCGGCCAGTCCACCTGCGTCGGTATCGGTGGCGACCCCATCCCGGGCTCCAACTTCATCGACATTCTGGAGATGTTCCAGAATGACCCGCAGACCGAAGCCATCGTGATGATCGGCGAGATCGGCGGCAACGCCGAGGAAGACGCGGCTGCCTACATCAAGGCCCACGTCACCAAGCCGGTGGTCTCCTACATCGCGGGTGTCACCGCCCCGGCTGGCAAGCGCATGGGTCATGCGGGCGCCATCATCGCCGGTGGTAAAGGCACCGCGGCCGAGAAATTTGCCGCTCTGGAAGATGCCGGCGTAAAAACCGTGCGCTCCCTGGCCGATATCGGCAAGGCCCTGCGTGAAGTGACCGGCTGGTAAGTTCTTTAGCCTGTTATCTCTGATAAAAATGCCGACCTTAGGGTCGGCATTTTTTAATGATTAATAAATTTTCATTTTACCTGTTAGATTTTTGTTCACATTTTTATTTAGTGCTGACTTTGCGAAGTAGAACATATAATGCGTTCTTATTTAGCACTGCTGTTCATAATTGACCTTATAACTAGTTTAAGAATCATCCACCAAGCGTAAACAGAATATATTGATGATGATGTGTTATCGTCCAATAATCCATGCGCCACTTCATTCCGCAAATTGGAACCGAGGGGATCTGTAAATATGCTTTTTATTTCAAAGGTTAAATCTTCTCCAAATAACTTAAGCGCTTCTGGTAAATCCATTAAGGTGCTTAAGCCATTTTCATTTTCTATTCCTTCTTTATCAATATTACTTGTATGAACACCATATTCTTTCAATTTAATTCTAACAATGTTTTCAATCTGCGGACACAGCATATGGATTGCAGCACCAAATTCGTATTCGAACCCTAGCCAAAGAGCATGCCCTAATAATTCCTCTCTGTTCCGTGGAACTATAGATGAGTGATGACAAGCGGCTACCATGAGCTCTTTTGTAAATCTATGTTCCATGAGTAATTGTCTTAATGCTGGTAGTATCTGACCTTCGACTACAAGTTGCACTTCAATAGAAAACTGTTGCTGAATATTTCTATGTAATGCCACCCTATTGCTAGGGTCATCCTCACCTGCACTTAAATTAATAGCCGGTGTTTTAGCAATGACTCGCCCATCTTCACTCATTTGGGTTGACCCAAAAAAGCTACTTAAAAAGCCGCTCTGCAATGATTGTTTTGCACATTCCTCAAGTTTTTTGTATTTTGCTCCGTTAGATAATCCTGTGAAATACATTAGTGCTGTCTCGGGATTTCTTTTCCCTGAAACATGCTCCGTTGCTTTTTTTATCATATCTGAAATGTCGACTCCAGGAGTGCTTATCATACCCATTTCGTCTAGGGACGCATGTCCTGTTGCCGTTATTTTTACTCGGATTCCTCTTATTTTTTCCTTAATGTTATAAGTGTTCCTGTGCTTATTAGGAATGCGGCGATATGCTTGTATCGCGCTCTCATAGAAAGAGTTTGCGACCATATTACTACCACTAGATCGCGAATCGGCCTCCAGTTCAAAACATTCGGCCATTTCAATGAGAGAGTTTAAATATCCTTCTTCGTTAGAACATTGTTGATATTTTTTCGATAACAATTCCAAATATTGCCTAGCGGAATAGAAGTCCCCTTGCTTTTTTAAATAAACGGCGTTTTTTTGTAGGGACAATGCTATATCCGCTATGAAATCACTGTCAATTCCCAGATTATCTAATAGCTCAGCAATCCAAAGCGCCATAAATTTTTCTGTGGGATATTCCAAACAAAAGGCTACAAATAGACTTTCCTTTATTTCCTTCAGTTTTTCCAACCATTTTATTTGTATACACAAGCGTGCAGATCTTTCCCAACATTTGTTTACATCACAAACCCAAGTTGCTCCGTCAATAGGCAATGAAATATATGATGTTATTGCTAGCTTTGCATACTCTATATTTCTAGGCCTTTTCAGTAACCATAGTATGTCCGCTAGTCTTGATTTCAGCCATGGCTCATTTAAGTCACTAATAATTTCATCGAAGAATGTCAACTCATCTTCAGTAAAGTCTTCAGGTAGAGTAGACCTTCGCCCTGTTTGAAAATCGTGAAAGTAAGCTTTGAATGGTTCATTAACACTGCTAGGTGTCAACATCATTGATGCTGCTCGTGCTAATAGTTCGAGAGTTTTTGAGTGTTCTGTCTTTCCTCTCTCTAACATTTCCTTCGAGGATTTTTGTAGATAACTCATGACCGAAGAGTACCCATAATGGTCTTCTGGGGGGATGTCATAGTTCCAGTTGCATTCCAGAAATAGTTCACGAGTTAGCTGTAACGAAGTTTCCATATTTCCGTACCCTCCTTGAAAAATCACACAATTGTAATTATGAAAAAGTATCATAAATTGTTGGCTAGCATATCTCATATGTTGGGTTTCATAGTTTCAGCCACATTCAATGAACGTATTTGGTTGGTGCTGAGCGCAGCGAATCACACGGTTAATCCAACCTTGTGCAGATCGGTGTTCCCCGTTCACCTTGAAAAATCGGGCCATAGGGCGTATAACCACGCGCTTGTCAGTGTATTGAGTGAGCCCATTTTTATGCAGCAGAGTGAACCCGTGCAGACCGCCCCCTTTTGGCAGGTGAAGAGCCTGCAACAGATGACCACGGCCGAGTGGGAGTCCCTGTGCGACGGCTGCGGCAAGTGCTGCCTGAACAAGCTCATTGACGAGGACACCGAGGAGTTGGTGTTCACCAATGTCGCCTGCAACCTGCTCAATACCAAGACCTGCCAGTGCTCCGATTACGGCAACCGCTTTAAAAAAGAGCCGGACTGCCTGCAGATCACCCACGACAAGATTGCCGAATATGACTGGTTGCCCTCGACCTGCGCCTACCGCCTGCTGGCGGAGGGGCAGAGCTTGCCGCAGTGGCATCCCCTTATCACCGGCAGCCGCAGCGCCATGCACCAGGCTGGTCAGTCGGTGCGCGGCAAGGTGGTGCACGAGGTGGATGCCGGCGACTGGATCGATCACATCATTACCTGGGCCAGCTAACGCCAGGGCTGTCTATCGGGCCAGCCGAGAGCCGTACCAACTGCGAAGGGGCAGGGGAGTCATCACTCTCCTGCCCCTTCGGTTTTTTGGTGCTTTCCGAAGCGCTGGACGAAGGCGCCTATTTGTCTGCCTTGCCCGCCGCATCCGCCAGCCGGGCCAGCTGTTTGTCATACCAGGCCACCGCGTGGCCTTCATCTTCCGCCTTCTCTTTGCGCCGGATGGCACCCCGCACCGCCATGGCCCCCAGCCAGCGGAATGGCTCTGGCGGGAAGTAGCCGCGTGGGCCGCTCACCAGCGCGCAGTCGCGCCACGGCTTGTCTTCTTCCCGCACCTCATCTCTCACCAACGCCGCCAGGATCTGGCCACCCATCCAGCTCTGTGCCACCCCGTTGCCGGAATAGCCGAGGCCATAGACGATATTGGGCTGCCCTCGCCAGTGGCCGAAGAAGGGGAGGCCATCTACCGAGCGGTCGGAGGCGCCGCACCAGCTGGCGGCGATGGGGACCTCTTTGAGCGCCGGAAAGAAGCGGCGCAGGGTGCGGGTGAGGGGGGCAAGATAACGACTCGGCGCATCGAACTCGGCCAGATGGCGGTTAGCAAAGGCGAAGGTGTTGCCCCCCTTGCCCAGCATCAGCCGCCCTTGCGGGGTGGAGCGGTAGTAGTGCACAAAGGTGCGGCCATCCACCACGCTGCGGCCGTGATTGAGCTGCTGGGCGGCAAGCGCCTGTGGTGCCGGCTCGGTGATCACCATATCGGAGGAGACCAGCACGATACTGCGGCGAAACTCGCGAAAGTGCGCCGTCATGGCGCTGTTGAGGGCCAGCACCACCTTGCGGGCACGCACCTCGCCCTGCGGCGTTTGCACCCGCGCCGGCTGGCCCGCCTCAAGGCGCTGCATGGGGGAGCCTTCATAGACCTCGACCCCCAGCTCCCGCGCCACCCGCAGCAAGCCGCGCACCAGCAGTGCCGGTTGCACCGAGCCCGCGTGGGGGCTGTAGAGCCCCTCCAGATGAACGTGAGAGCCGCTCTGGCTCGCCAGTTTATCCTCTTCAATCACTTGCCACTGGTTAAGGTCTGCGCGTTTGAGTTCCTGCAATACCGGCTCCATCAGGCCGCGCTGGGCCTCGCTGGTGGCGGTGTAGCAGGTGCCCTCGACCCTCAGCTGTGCCTCAATATTGTGCTGTTCGCAGAAGCGGGCAATCTCGTGCACCGCCTGCTCGGATCCTTGCACCAGCCAGGCGGCCTGCTGCTCGCCAAAGAGGCGCTTTAAGGTCAGGTATTTGGCCGACCAGGTGAGCAGGCAGCCGCCGTTGCGCCCGGAGGCGCCGCTGCCGCAGCGATCTTTCTCCAGCACCGTGATGCGCAAGTGTGGCTCGGCCTGTTTGAGCGCGATGGCGCTCCAGAGCCCGGTAAAGCCGCCACCGACGATGCAGACATCGACCTCGTGGTGGCCGACGAGGGGCGTGGGGGCCGCGGGTTGTTCGGCGGCGAGCGCTTCGGCCAGCCAGAAGGGGAGAGTGGACATCATGACTCCTCCACAAGGTTATGGGTGGTGCCAGCGCTGGGTGCGATCCAGCAGGGCGCGGCTCAAAAAGAGCTGGAGCAGCTTGACGGTGGCGGCGGCCAGCAGGATCAGGGTGGCCATGGCGGCGGCCGCGGCGGTATCGCCGGAATCCTCCATGTTCAGCACGGCGATGGAGGCGAGCACGCTGTCGCTCGAATAGAGGAAGATCACCGCCGAGGTGGTGGTCATGGCGTTGACGAACAGATAGATAAAGATCTCCAAGAGCGCGGGCAGGGAGGCGGGCAGGGTGACTCGCCAGAACGCCTTCCAGAGCGGAATGCGCAATGAGATGGCCACCAGCTCCAGCTCCTTGGGCAGTTGCTTGAGGCTGGTCAGCGCCGTCATATGGCCCACCGTGTAGTAGTGGATGACGCAGGAGAGCACCATCAGCGGCAGAGTGCCATAGAGGCTGCCAAAGAGCGGATTGCCGTTGAAAAAGAAGATGTAACCCAGCCCCAGCACCATGCCGGGTACCGCCAGCGACAGCATGGCTAAGAGATGCAGCAGCTGGCGCAGCCATGGGAAGTGGCGCCCCTTCTCCTGTGCCCAGGCCAGCACCATCACCAGCACGGTGCCGATCAGCGCGGTATAGAGGCCCAGCTGCAGGGTGTTGGTAAAGGGCTGCCAGCCATAGACGCTGTTGCTGTCAAAGGCGTAGTGATCCAGCGTCAGAGCGAGGTTGTAGGGCCAGAACTGTACCAGCGAGCCGTAAACGGCCATCCCCACCAGCGCCAGAAACAGCAGGGCCCAGAGCGTGCACCAGCCGAGCGCCAGCAGATCCCGTAGCCGATGTGGTTTGGGCTGATAGGGCACCGCCTTGGTGCTGCTCTGCTCCTGCATCTTGCTGCGCACCCTGTGCTCCAGCGCAAAGCTCAACAGTGCCGGCAGCAGCAGGGTGACGCTGGCCACTGCGCCCAGCGAAAAGTTCTGCATCCCGATCACCTGCCGGTAGATATCGGTAGCCAGCACGCTGTACTGGCCGCCAATCACCTTGGCAACCCCGAAGTCGCAGATGGTGAGGGTGAAGACGGCGATGGCTGCGCTCAGCAGGCCATAACGGGCGGTGGGCAGGGTGACGGTGACAAAGGTGCGCCAGCCGCTGCTGCCGAGCACCCGGGAGGCTTCATAGAGGCGGGCGTCGCTCTGACCGAGCGCCGTGATAAGGATCATCAGGGCGTGGGGGAAGCACCAGAAGCCCAGACCAATGACGATACCGATGGGGCCGTAGATGCTCTCGCCGCCGAGCAGCCCCTTGGCGATCCCCTGATTGCCAAACCAGTAGACCAGACTGATGGCGGGCAGCAGGGAGGGCATCAACAGCGGGATCAAACCGATGAGGCGAAACAGGGGCTTGCCCGGCATGCAGGTGCGGGTGAGGGCATAGGCGTAGCCAAAGGCGATGGTCACCACCAGCGCGGTGATCAGCACCCCGAGCCAGAGGGTATTGCCGATGGTGCGCCCTAGATGAGGGGAGTCGAAGTAGGCGCTGAAGTTGGCAAGCCCCACCCAGAGGCCGTTCTCATCCTGCAGACTCTTTTGCAGCATGGTGAGCAGCGGCAGCAGCAAGCCGCCGATAAGCAGGGCGATGCCGAGCACCAGCAGGGTCAGTTGCAGCAGCTGATCCCGGCTCCAGCCGCGACAAAGCCGCGACCAACGAGAGTCTTGGCGGGCTGTCGCTGGCGGCAACAGGGAGGAGGTCGCAAGGGGGGCTGTCATGGGCGCTCTCCTTCAAACAGCTGCATCGCTCCGGCGGGCCAGTGCAGCGAGCAGCGCATGCCGCTGCGCCAGCCCCCCTGTTCGTGGCGGGGCAGCTCGTGGGTCGGGCGTTCCACCAGGATCTGCTGCGGGCCCAGATAGGTGTCGGCGGTGCAGATCAGGCGCTGAGCGGCGCCGAGAAACTCCACCTGATCGATGGTTGCTTCAATGCCATGTTGCCCAAGATACGGCTCGCTCGGCGCACTCAGGGTGATCGCCTCGGGGCGGATTGCCACCTGCAATTTGCTGCCGGCCGCGGCCCGGTTGGCAAGTGTCAGCGGTTGTTCGTTTAGGCGCACCTGAGTGGGGCTGAGCACCAGGGTGTCGAGGAAGTTCATGGTGCCGACAAAGCTTGCCACGAAACGGCTGGCAGGCTGGTGGTAGATCTCCTGCGGGGTGCCCACCTGCACGATGCGGCCGCCCTCCATCACCACGATGCGATCGGCCATGGTCAGCGCCTCTTCCTGATCGTGGGTCACCATGATGGTGGTAATGCCAAGGCGCTGCTGCAGGGCGCGGATCTCGCTGCGAAGGTGGGTGCGAACCAGCGCATCCAGCGCGCTGAGCGGTTCGTCCAGCAGCAACAGGCCGGGGGAGAGGGCCAGTGCCCGGGCCAGCGCCACCCGCTGCTGCTGGCCGCCGGAGATCTGGCTCGGGTATTTGTGGGATTGGGCAGTGAGATCCACCAACCCCAGCCAGTGATCGACCCGCTCCTTGATGAGATCCCGTGCCAGCCCCTGATTCTCAAGGCCGAAGGCGATGTTCTGGGCCACCGTCAGGTTGGGGAAGAGGGCGTAGGATTGAAACACGATGCCAAAGTCGCGCTGCTGGGGCGGCAGGCGGGAGATGTTGCGCCCCCCTTGCCAGATCTCGCCGCTGTCCGGCAGATCCAGCCCGGCGATGGCTCTGAGCAAGGTGGTTTTACCGCAGCCGGAGGGGCCGAGAAAGCAGATAAACTCCCCCGGCTCAATGGTCAGAGAGATCCCTTTAAGGGCCTGAAACGCACCGAACTGCTTGTTGAGATGTTGAATGTCCAGATAGGGCTGGGTCATGGTTCGACTCGCTACTGATTTGGTATATACCAGTTTGCGGGTGAAGTGTGACGGTCAGGTGATCGAGGGATGACAGCCTGATGACAGTCAGATGAGATCGGGTCGCCAGCAAGTGGCTAGGCCCTGTGTGGATGGGCGAAGCGTCGCTAATTGGGAGTGAAACAAAAAGTGAAACGAAAACAGTGAGCGCAACCCAAAAAGGGAAGGCCAACACCTGTTGGCCTTCGACTGGCAGTTTATTGGTGGCGGTGTGTGGGGTGTGAACAAACCGCCGCCCTTCACGCTTACTGCTTGGCTTCGGTCTTGCCGTCGAAGCTGGCGCTCCACTGGGCCAAAATGGTATTGCGCTCGCGGGCGGCCCAGCCAAAGTCGTTGTCGATCATCTGGCCTTTGATATCCGCCGGATAGCCCGCTCTCGGTTGGGCTACATCGGGGATGGCGACCACTGCGAACGACTTGTTGTAGAGGGCGTTGGCCTGCTCGGTGGCGGCAAAGTCGAGCAGCTGCTTGGCGGCCTCCAGCTTGGGGGTACCCTTGATGATGGCGGCCGCTTCCATATCCCAGCCCGAACCCTCTTTCGGGAACACCACCTCGATGGGAGCCCCCTTGGCCTTGAGGCTGGTGGCCGGGAAGTCGAAGGAGATACCGATCACCGTCTCGCCGCTGGCGGCCAGCTTGCAGGGGGCGGAGCCCGAGTGGGTGTAACGGTCGATGTTCTGGTGCAGGCCGTTCATAAATTGCCAGCCCTGCTGCTCACCCATGGTCTGCAGCCAGCCAGCGACGCTCAGGTAACCGGTGCCGGAGGAGCTGGGGTTGGGCATGATCACCTTGCCCTTGTAGATGGGCTTGGTAAGGTCGGCCCAGCTGGTCGGCGCCGGGATCCCCTGTTTTTCTGCCTCTACCTTGTTGAAGCAGATGGCGCTGAAGAAGGCGTCCAGACCGATCCAGTGCGGCTCGGCCTTGCTGTCGCGAAAGCGGCTGTCTAGCTTATCCAGCCCTTTCGGGGCATAGGCATTGAGCATCTGCTGCTGATCGAGCTGCATCAGGCTGGTCGCCGCCAGTCCCCATACCACATCCGCTTTGGGCTGGGCTTTTTCTGCCAGCAAGCGGGCGGTGACCACGCCGGTGGAGTCACGCACCCACTTGATGTTGATATCCGGATGCTGGCGCTCGAACGCGGTTTTCAGCTCGTTGAGCTGCTCCGGTTCGAAGGCGGTGTAGACGGTGAGGTCGGTCGCGGCCAGTGCCGGGGCTGTCGTGGCAGCCAGCACGGCGGCGGCCAGCAGATGGGTTCCCTGTTTCATCCTCTTCTCCATATAAGTTGGCTTGGTATAAACCAGATTGGTCGAGAGAGAGGCTAGGGGATCTTTATGACGTGACCGTGACAGCCCCGTGACGTTTTTTCCGTTCCTGATTTGTCCGTGACTAATCCTGGGTATCCACCTCGATCTCCAGACTGTCGTGGCGCCAGTACTCCAGATCGAAGTCGAGCACCCGGCCGTGCTGATCGAAATTGAGTCGCTCGAGGCGCAGGGCGGGCAGACCGGCGGTGGCCCCGAGCGCCTTGGCCACTTCGTCCGGCAGGGCGGTGGGGAAGAAGCGCACCTGCATGCGGGCGTAGTGGAGATCGTAATGGGCCTGGTAGATCTCGGTCAGACTGCCGTTGAGATCCAGCTCCAGCAGGCCGGGTACCCGCTCTGGCAGGCAGTGGTTCTCGCAGTAGCAGATGGCGCGCCCGTTGGCGTAGCGCAGTCGCTTGAGCAAAAAGAGGCTGTCAAACGGCTTGAGCTGCAACTGCGCCATCAACGCGGGCGGCACCGCCTGGCGGCTTTTCTCCAGCAATTCGGTGTGCGGTTCTCCCCCTTGCTCCCGCACTATCTGGTGAAAGTTGGAGGTGCGTCTGGGGTTGAGACTGAAACGCGGCGGGGTGACGAACCAGCCGCGGCGATCCTCCCGATAGATAAGGCCGTTCGCCTCCAGCTGCACCAGCGCCTCGCGGATGGTAACCCGGGTGGTGCCATAGAGTTCCCCCAGCAGCCGCTCGGAGGGGAGCTTGTCGTTGGGGGCCAGGCCCCCCGCCAGGATCTGGTTGGCGAGGGCATCCTTGATCTGCAGGTATTGCGGTTTGCTCATGAAAATCCCTGGTTATGCAATGAGTTGTGCAATGAGTTGGGCACAGGGCTGGTCATCTGCCCGGTCGTTACACGGCAACATCAACATGCGTTGGTAGATACCAGAATCGCCCCTGCTGTTCAGGCTTCCTAGATTATCGCGATCCCGGCGCTGAAAATGAATTTTTTGTTGCACGTAGCGCCACCCCTTTGACCTTGGCGGGGCAGTTACCCACAATGCGCTCATTCTGGTATATACCAAAAAGGAGCGAAGTCATGACCCATATTCCTGCGGCCCCCGCCGCCGTCGATTACCTGCTGCTGACCCCGGGCCCCCTCTCGACCACCGCCACGGTGCGCGCCGCCATGCTGCAAGACAGCTGTACCTGGGATGCGGATTACAACCAGGGTGTGGTGGAGCCCATCCGCCGCGAGCTGGTGCGCCTCGCCACTGGCCCGGAATATGAGAGCGACTACAGCGCCGTGCTGCTGCAGGGGAGCGGCAGCTATGTGGTGGAGAGCGTACTGGGCTCGGCGATAGGCGTCGATGAGTGTCTGCTGATCATCAACAACGGTGCCTACGGCGCCCGCATGGGGGAGATGGCCCGCTGCCTTGGCCTGCGTCACCATGAGCTGGACTGCGGCGAGACAAGCCGCCCGGAGCCCGCCGCCATTGAGGCGATGCTGGCGCGCCACCCCGAGATCACCCATCTGGCCATGGTGCACTGCGAGACCACCACCGGCATGCTCAACCCGCTCGACGAGGTGGCCGAGCTCTGCCAGCGCCGCGGCATTCGCCTTATCGTCGATGCCATGAGCAGCTTTGGCGGTATCCCCATCGATATGGGACGCCTTGGCATCGAGTTTCTCATCAGCTCCGCCAACAAGTGCATTCAGGGGGTGCCGGGTTTTGGCTTCGTCATCGCTCGCCGCGTGGCGCTCACGGCCTGCGTCGGTCGCGCCCGCTCGCTCTCCCTCGACCTGCATGCCCAGTGGCAGACCATGGAGCGGCAGGGGGGAAAGTGGCGCTTTACCTCGCCCACCCATACCGTACTCGCCTTTGCCCAGGCGCTGCGCGAACTGGAAGCGGAGGGAGGCATCGCCGCCCGCCATCGGCGCTATAGCGAGAATCAGCGCACGCTGGTGGCGGGGATGGCGGCCCTCGGCTTTGCGCCGCTGCTGCCCGAGCAGTGGCAATCCCCCATCATCACCGCCTTCTACTCTCCGACCCACCCTGACTACCGCTTCGCCGACTTCTACCAGCGACTCAAGGGGCAGGGCTTTGTCATCTATCCGGGCAAGGTCTCCCAAGCCGATTGCTTCCGCATCGGCAATATCGGCGATGTGACCCCAGAGCGGGTGCGGGATCTGCTCGCCGGCATGGCCAGCGCCTGCTACTGGCAAGGGGACGCGCGATGACCAGCATGGTGCCTCACGGTTGCGATCAGCACGACCATAAGCTGCACGGCCGCGGCCGCGCCGACAGCGAAGGGGATATCAACCTCGGCGAGGGGCGCTCACGCTGGTGGGCGGGCCAGAGCGAAGATGTACAGGCCGGATTGGCGGAGGATAGCCGCTACTTCCTCCATCAGGCGCTCTCCACCCCCTGTCTCGATCTGATTGAGGGCGCGCAGGGGAGCTGGCTGACCAGCGTATCGGGCAAGCGTTACCTCGATTTTCACGGCAACAGCGTCCATCAGCTGGGCCACGGTCATCCTGATGTGGTGGCCGCAGTGCAACAGCAACTCGCCGCACTGCCGTTTGCGCCTCGCCGCTACACCCATCGGGTTGCTATCGACTGCGCCCGCACTCTGGCCGAGCTGGCCCCCAGCGATCTCAACCGGGTGCTGTTCGCCCCCGGCGGCAGCGAGGTAGTGGGGATTGCCCTGAAGCTCGCCCGTTTCATCACTGGCAACAGCAAGGTGGTGTCCCTCTGGGATGCTTTTCACGGTGCCTCCCTCGATGCCATCTCGGTCGGCGGTGAAGCCTGTTTTCGCGCCGGCATGGGCCCCTTGATGGCCGGGGTGGAGCGCATTCCTCCCCCCACCCGTTATCGCGGTGTCTGGTATCGCGGGGAGGGGGATGACCTGCACTACGCCGATTATCTGGAGTACGTCATCGAGAAGGAGGGGGGTATTGGCGCCTTTATCGCCGAGCCGATCCGCAACACCGACGTACAGGTGCCCTCGAAGGCCTACTGGCAGCGGGTGCGGGAGATCTGCGATCGCCATAAGGTGCTGTTGATCGTCGACGAGATCCCCAATGCCCTGGGGCGCACTGGCCACTGGTTCAGCTTTGAAGAGTTCGGCATCGAGCCCGACATCATCTGCCTTGGCAAGGGGTTGGGGGGCGGGGTGGTGCCATTTGCCGCGCTCATCACCCGCGATCGTTTCAATCAGGCGGCGGCCATTTCACTGGGTCACTACACCCACGAGAAGAGCCCCATCGGCTGCGCGGCGGCCCTTGCCACCATCAGTACCATCCGTGAAGAGGGGTTGCTGGCCAAGGTGCGGGAGGATGGCCGTTTTATGGCGGTAGAGCTCGCGGCGCTTGCCGAGCGCCACCCGCTCATTGGGCAGGTGCGCGGTATCGGTTTGCTCTGGGCGCTCGATCTGGTGGTCGATCACCAGAGTCGCACCCGCAACAGCCAGGCCGCCGAGCGGCTGCTCTACCGCTGTCTTGAGCTGGGGCTCAGCTTCAAGGTCTCTCAGGGCAATGTCATCCAGCTCTCGCCACCGCTCAATATCGCCCGCGCCGATCTGGTGCGTGCCATCACCATTCTCGATCACGCCCTTGGCGAGATCGCACTTTCACCGAAACAGGAACACCACCATGACTGACTTGCAGATTGTTGTAGACCCGACCACCGACGTAGAGGCGCTGATCCTCGACTGGGCCGGCACCGTCGTCGATTTCGGCTCCTTCGCCCCCACCTCCATCTTCGTCGAGGCCTTCGCCCGCGCCTATGACTTTGCTGTGACCCTGGATGAGGCGCGCCAGCCCATGGGGTTGGGCAAGTGGGATCATATCGCGGCGCTCGGCCGTCTGCCCTCGGTGGATGCGCGCTGGCAGGCCCGCTTTGGCCACCCCATGAGCCACGCCGAGGTGGACCACCTCTATCACACCTTTATGCCGCTGCAGATTGCCGCCGTGACCCGCTTTGCCGCCCCCATCCCCGGTGTGCTGCCGGTGTTGGACGCTCTGCGGGGTCAGGGGCTGCGAATCGGCTCCTGTTCCGGTTACCCCCGTCCGGTGATGGAGGCACTGGTGCCAGCGGCGGCCGATCACGGCTATCGCCCGGATCACTGGGTCGCCACCGACGATCTCAAGGCTGGCGGTCGCCCCGGCCCCTGGATGGCGCTGGCCAACGTGATTGAGCTGGGAGTGAGCGCGGTGCATCGTTGCATCAAGGTAGATGACGCCGTGCCGGGTATCAGCGAAGGGTTGAACGCGGGCATGTGGACGGTGGGATTGTCGGTCTCCGGCAACGAGTTTGGCTCCACCTGGGACGAGTTTGCCGCCATGAGCGAGGCGGAGATCGCCGCCCGGCGCGTACCGGCCGAGGCCAAACTGCGGGCGGCGGGGGCGCACTACATCATCGACACCCTGGCGGATATCGCCCCGGTCATCGCCGATATCAATCGCCGTCTGACTGCGGGTGAGCGGCCCTGAACAAGGCGGGATGAGAGGAGGGGAGAGCCGGCCTTGCTGGCAGGTTCAGGCCGATGTCCCCTGACTATCAGGCATAAAAAAACCGGCGCCTTGGCGCCGGTTTTGATTCACTGCAGCTCTTGCTTATCAATAAGCGATTACAGAGAGGCGGTGAAGGTACGGGTGATGACGTCTTGCTGTTGCTCCTTGGTCAAGGAGTTGAAGCGAACGGCATAACCGGATACGCGGATGGTCAACTGCGGATATTTCTCCGGGTTTTCCATGGCGTCCAGCAGCATTTCACGGTTCATCACGTTGACGTTCAGGTGCTGACCACCTTCCAGGTTGGCTTCGTGGTGGAAGTAACCATCCATCAGGCCGGCCAGGTTGGCTTTCTGGGCTTCCATGTCTTTGCCCAGGGCATTCGGCACGATGGAGAAGGTATAGGAGATACCATCTTTGGCGTAGGCGAACGGCAGCTTGGCAACGGAAGTCAGGGAAGCAACGGCACCCTTCTGATCACGACCGTGCATCGGGTTGGCACCCGGGCCGAACGGCGCACCGGCGCGACGACCATCCGGGGTATTACCGGTCTTCTTGCCGTACACCACGTTGGAGGTGATGGTCAGCACGGACTGGGTAGCCACGGCACCACGGTAGGTGTTCAGCTTCTGAATCTTCTTCATGAAGCGCTCGACCAGGTCGCAGGCGATGTCATCGACGCGAGCGTCGTTGTTGCCGAACTGCGGGTACTCGCCTTCGATTTCGAAGTCGATGGAGACGCCATCGGCATCACGTACCGGCTTGACCTTGGCGTACTTGATGGCAGACAGGGAGTCAGCGGCTACGGACAGACCGGCGATACCACAGGCCATGGTGCGATAGACGTCACGGTCGTGCAGCGCCATCAGGGAGGCTTCGTAGCTGTACTTGTCGTGCATGTAGTGGATGATGTTCAGGGCGGCGACATACTGCTTGGCCAGCCAGTCCATGAAGTGATCCAGTCTGTCCATCACGTCGTTGTAATCGAGGTACTCGGAGGTGACCATTTCGGTCTTCGGACCGACCTGGATCTTGAGCTTCTCGTCCATACCGCCATTGATTGCATACAGCATGGTCTTGGCCAGGTTGGCACGGGCACCGAAGAACTGCATCTGTTTGCCGACGATCATCGGGGACACACAGCAAGCGATGGCGTAGTCATCGTTGTTGAAGTCCGGACGCATCAGGTCGTCGTTCTCGTACTGAACGGAAGAGGTCTCGATGGATACCTTGGCGCAGTACTTCTTGAAACCGACCGGCAGCTTCTCGGACCACAGGATGGTCAGGTTCGGCTCAGGGGACGGGCCCATGGTGTACAGGGTGTTCAGCATACGGAAGCTGTTCTTGGTGACCAGGGTACGACCGTCAACGCCCATACCGGCCAGGGTCTCGGTAGCCCACATCGGGTCGCCGGAGAACAGTGAATCGTATTCCGGGGTACGCAGGAAGCGAACCATACGCAGCTTCATGACCATGTGGTCCATCAGCTCCTGGGCTTCTTGCTCGGTGATCAGACCCTTTTGCAGGTCACGCTCGATGTAGATGTCCAGGAAGCTGGAGGTACGACCGAAGGACATGGCCGCGCCGTTCTGGGACTTGACCGCCGCCAGGTAGGCGAAGTAGGTCCACTGGACGGCTTCTTTGGCGTTTTTGGCCGGTACGGAGATATCGCAACCGTACTTGGCAGCCATCACCTTCATCTGTGCCAGGGCACGGTGCTGCTCGGAGATCTCTTCGCGCAGACGGATGGTGGCTTCCAGGTTGACACCGTTTTCCAGGTCAGCCTGCAGGGACTTGAACTGAGCCAGTTTGTCGGCCATCAGGAAGTCGATACCGTACAGGGCAACACGACGGTAGTCACCGATGATACGGCCACGGCCGTAGGCATCCGGCAGACCGGTGATGACGCCGGACTTGCGGCAGTTCAGGATGTCTTTGGTGTAGACGTCGAACACGCCCTGGTTGTGAGTCTTGCGGTACTCGGTGAAGATCTTCTCGACCATGGGGTCAAGCTGGCGACCGTACACTTCGCAAGAGGTCTTGACCATCTTGATACCGCCGTTGGCGATGATGGCGCGCTTGAGCGGTTTGTCGGTCTGCAGACCAACGATTTGCTCCAGGCTCTGGTCGATATAGCCGGCATCGTGAGCGGTAATGGTGGAGGGCAGGTCGGTATCAAAATCGACCGGCGCGTGAGTGCGGTTCTCGATCTTGATGCCTTCCATGACCTTGTCCCACAGCTTGGTGGTGGCTTCGGTCGCGCCAGCCAGGAAGGACTCGTCACCTTCATACGGGGTGTAGTTCTTCTGGATGAAGTCACGGGTGTTGACAGAGGTCTGCCATTCACCGGCTGCGAAGCCTTCCCATGCTTTTTGGAACTGTTCGTTAAGTTCTGCCATTTTCATTACCTCTCAAGGTATTTATGTGTCTGCCGCCATCCTTAATGATGGCGACGGAAGATAAACCAGTAAGTCAGCCCAACCATGACGCCACCACCAATGATATTACCGATGGTGACAGGGATGAGGTTGTGCAGGACGAAGTTGGACACGGTCAGGTCGGCAAAGGTTGCCGGATCCTGGCCGATGGCCTGCCAGAATTCCGGGCTCGCGACGCTGTGGATGGCGATACCGACCGGGATCATAAACATGTTTGCGATGCTGTGCTCAAAACCGGAGGCCACGAACATGGCGACGGGGAGCAGCATCACCATCACCTTGTCGGTGGCGCTGCGGGCGCCGAAGGCCATCCACACGGCGAGACACACCATGAGGTTGCAGAGGATGCCAAGGGCCACGGCCTCGAAGAAGGTGTGATGGATCTTGTGCTGGGCCACTTTCATGGCGTTCAGCCCCCACTGACCATCCGCTGCCGTGTATTCCGCCGACATGATGATGAGGCCGACGATGATGAGACCGCCGATGAGGTTGCCGAAGTAGACCAGTCCCCAGTTCTTGAGCAACTGGGCCCAGCTGATGCGATTCGCCGCCTTGGCTACCAGGGTGAGGGTAGTGGAGGTGAACAGTTCGGCGCCGAGCAGGACGCAGAGGATGAGACCGAGGGAGAAGCAGATGCCGCCCACCAGCTTGGACATGCCCCAGGCCATGCCGCTTGAGCCCGTGGTGACGGTGATATAGAAGACGAAGGCGATGGCGATGAAGGCGCCAGCGGTGATGGCCAGGGGAATGACCTTGTATGCGGGCTTGGTGGCCTTGGCATAGGTAATGTCTTCGGCCAGGGCGGCGATGGCTTCGGGCTTCAGACAATCAAAGGGAGATTCTGCTTTCAATTCTCAGTACCTGCATATTTTGCCTGTGGAAATCATAACAAAGGGGCTGATCCCCAAAATTGACTCCGATCAAGAATTACAGATTGTGAATGTAATTTTACTACAGGATTTTTCGCCATCCGGAAGCGTTTCTTTACACCAGGTTTCAGGTGAAACAGAAATGAGTCTGTTATTAATTTTATGATTTTTAAGAACTTATAAAGGACACCCTGAAAAAAGTACCGGCCAGGCACCTGTGCGGCCGCACTGCACCATGAGTGCCAAATTAACAACCCCCTAAGAGGTATTTTTTGTCTTTTATTTCATCTTTGTGGCACGGCCAGCCAAAGCGTAGAACATAAAACAGAAGGGGCCATAAGGCCCCTTCGTCACACTAGCATATCAGTTCCAGGTATGGATTCGTTTGGCTTTTTGCAATTTCTCGTAAGCGGCCAGCAGTTTCTGGTGCAGCGGGAACTGGGAGAGGGAGAGATCGGCGGCTTCCAACCCGTGGAAGCGCGCCTCGCCGCGGGCGTTGGCCCACGCCTGTGCCAGGGTCTCTTCCCCGAACATGCGGGCGAACACCGGGCGGTACTGCTCGGGGTCGCGTTCCTCGTCCAGGAAGAGCTCGACGCAGGCGCGCAGGGCGCGGTAGTAAGCGGCCCGATCCGCCGGGAACACCGACTGGTTGAACTCCATGGTCCAGTCGATGAGGTCGAGGGCGCTCTCCAGGTCGCCTGCGGCCAGCGCCAGCATGGCTTTGAGCTCACCGACGCGCAGGGTGTGCAGGGCAGTGCCCTTGGCGGCGGCGATGCCGAGCAGCTCGCGCACCCGGGTCCGCTCGTCGTGACCCTCTTCATCCAGCTGGTCGAACAGGGCCATGTACTGCTCTGCGTCCCACTCGAGCGCCGGCAGCGCCAGGATGGTCTCCCGCAGGTGGGCCCCCATGGTGTTGTTGGCCAGCAGCAGATCTTCCACCGGATAGATGTCGGACATGCCGGGCACCAGGATACGGCAGGCGTAGACACCCAGGTGCTCGTAGTCGGCGATGTAGACCGGCTGCTCCAGCTCGTGGAAGATGCCGATCAGGTGGTCGAACTCCTCTTGCGAGGTGCCACGGAAGTCCCAGTCGGCAAACTCGAAGTCGGACTCTTCCTTGAACAGATCCCAGCTGATGAGGCCGGAGGAGTCGATGAAGTGGGTCTCCAGGTTGTGGTGATCCGCCACTTGCTCGTTGTCGAACGACGGCGGCACGAAGACGTCCAGATCCTTGAGGCTGCGCCCTTGCAGCAGTTCGGTGACGGTGCGCTCGAAGGCGACCTCGAAGCGCGGGTGGGCGCCGAAGGAGGCAAAGCAGGTGCCGTTGCTCGGGTTGAGCAGCACCACGCAGATGACCGGATAACGGCCGCCGAGGGAGGCATCGAAGCTGTAGATGGGGAAGCCTTCGGCCTCCAGTGCATCGATGGACGCCTTGATGCCGGGGTAACGGGCGATGACCTCGCCCGGGATCTGGGGCAGGCTGATGGCCTCGGCGATGATCTTGTTCTTCACGTGGCGCTCGAACACCTCCGACAGCCCCTGGGTGCGGGCTTCGGTGCGGGTGTTGCCGGCGCTCATGCCGTTGGAAACATACAGGTTGCCGACGATGTTCATCGGGATGTAGACGGTCTGGTGATCAGACTGGCGCTCGAAGGGCAGGGCGACGATGCCGCGTTCCTCGTTGCCGGATTGCAGGTCCACCAGCATGTCGGCGGTCACTTCACCGTCCGGGTTGTAGAACTTGCGGGTGAAGGAGTCGAGCAGACCAGTGGGAAGCTGATCCCCCTCGATGGGGAACCACTTCTCGTTCGGGTAGTGGACGAAGTCGCCATTGGCTACCTGCTCGCCCAGGTAGAAGTCGGCGAAGAAGTAGTTGGTGGAGAGACGCTCGAAATACTCGCCAAGGGCGGAGGCGAGCGCCGCCTTCTTGCTGGCACCCTTGCCGTTGGTGAAGCAGAGAGCGCACTCCTTGTCCCGGATGTGCACGGACCAGACGTTGGGCACGGGGTTGAGCCAGGAGGCCTCTTCGATATCAAACCCCAGGGCTTGCAGCTTGGTCTGGAAGCGTTCGATGGAGTCTTCCAGCGCTGCGTCCTTGCCGGGAATAAAAGTGTGGTCGGTCATCACAATGTCCTGATTTTATGGGCTCATGTTTGGACGCAGATAATAGCATGAGTGACGGGGAAAGCGGCCAGGGCAATGGTGTGGGCTTGCCCAGGTCTGCATTGGATGGGCGGGGTGTGGTAGTGGGGCCGGGCGGTGCGCTGCGGGGCGGGGCGGCGATTTTTCATGGGAAAGAGGGTTGGGCCATCAGTTTTACTTAACATAATTAAGATAAAGTAAATTTTATTATGACCCTGTGCCCTTCATCATGGCGTCAACCGTTGGCGGGGGAAGGAAAAGAGGGGAACGCCCGTGCCCGTTCCGCCACCCCGTCTTGATGAGCCTTGACCAGGAGTGCTGAATGTTCCCGATGATCCCCCGTATCGACCCCGAGATAGCCAGGTTGGCGCCGGGTTTTTGTGCCCTCAGCATCGTGGTGGAAGCCGCCCCCGTGATTGACACTCTGGTGGGGGAGCGGGCCCTGGCCCGGGCATGTGCGGCCCTTGGCACCGACGAGGCCCCCTGGGCCCTTGAACATCTGGCCGCCTGGGATCAGGTGTTCAAGGGGTTTGGCGCCAAGCCTGCCCGCACGCCCTGCTCGGCCCAGGCACTGCGCAAGCGGGTGCTGCGCGATGGCGTCTTGCCCGCCATCGATCCTGTGGTGGATCTCTACAACGCCATCAGCATCGAGTATGCCATTCCCGTGGGCGGGGAGGATCTGGCGGCCTATGTGGGGACGCCGCGCCTGGTGATTGCCGATGGCAGCGAATGCTTTGACACCCTCAAAGAAGGGCTGCCAATCCAGGAGGCACCGGCTCCCGGAGAGGTGGTGTGGCGGGACGATCTCGGCGTCACCTGTCGCCGCTGGAACTGGCGCCAGGGGATCCGCACTCGCCTGAGCCTCTCTTCCCCCCGGATGTGGTTCATTCTGGAGTGTCTGCCGCCGATGCCGCGCACGGCCTTGTGGGAGGCCGGCGACAGGCTGATTGCCGGTCTCACGCAGATGATGCCTGGGGCCCGCATCGAGCAGACGCTGGTGGAGTGATTGAAGGAGCAGACGAAAAGATAAAAGGAGGCGCCTCATGCTCGCCCGGGCGGTCATGGGGCGGATCTTGCTCGCCATGCCACGTCTGTGCCACCCGCCTTTACCCACCGTCTGCGAACACATCAGCAAGCAGAGGAACACCGCAACACGCCGGGCTGACATCGCCCCCTGGAGCTTGCCACGTCGGGGCCGGTGTACCCGGCCCTTTCAGCGCGCCTAACCGATGAATTTCAGACCCAGGATCCCGCCGATGATCAGCAGCAGGCAGAGCACCCGGGCTAGGGTGGCCGGTTCGTTGAACAGCCAGATCCCCATCAGCACGGTGCCGACCGCGCCGATGCCGGTCCAGACCGCATAGGCGGTGCCAAGGGGCAGCTGTTTGACCGCCATGGCGAGCAGCAGCACGCTCACGGCCATGGCGATCAGGGTCAGCAGGGTGGGGAGGGGACGGCTGAAACCGTCGGTGTATTTGAGGCCGATGGCCCAGGCGACCTCGAACAGGCCGGCCAACAGCAGGAGCAACCAGGACATAAAGCAGATTCCGCAGGAAGCAGGGTCGTCCCTGCGTATCAGGAGGCCTCGGGGCCGTCCCCGAGGGGCAGCGGGGCTGCCGGTCGGTCTCAATGATGCCCCAACTGGAGGCAGGATGCCAACCGGCTGCCCGCAGGTCGGCCAGGCCGACGGATATTGCAGCGAATGGCACAGAATATTGCGCAATTCGACTTGCGCCCGCCGTCACAATCCGTAATGTGGACAGACGCATTTTTTGCAACTCATATATTGTGAATCCCTTGTAAACGGTTGGCGCCAAGGCAGGGGTCACGGGTACCACACACGATTTCTATAAGCAGCTATCCAGGGTAGGACATTATGAAAAAAGTAGGTTTGGTCGGTTGGCGTGGCATGGTGGGTTCGGTCTTGATGAGCCGGATGCAGGAAGAGAAGGACTTTGCCCGCATTCAACCCACCTTCTTCACCACCTCCCAGGCCGGTGAGGCCGCCCCCAATTTTGGTGTCGATGCCGGCACCTTGCAGGACGCCTTCGATCTCGAGGCGCTGGCCGCACAGGATGTCATCATCACCGCCCAGGGCGGCGACTACACCAAGGATGTTTATCCGCGTCTGAAAGCCGCCGGCTGGCAGGGCTACTGGATTGACGCCGCCTCCTCCCTGCGCATGGAGAAGGACGCTGTCATCATCCTGGATCCGGTCAACGGCGACGTCATCGAGGATGCCCTGAACAACGGCATCAAGACCTTCGTTGGCGGCAACTGCACCGTCAGCCTGATGCTGCTGGCCCTGGGTGGCCTGTTCAAGGCCGATCTGGTGGAGTGGGTGAGCGTGGCCACCTATCAGGCGGCCTCCGGTGGTGGTGCCCGCCACATGCGCGAGCTGGTCACCCAGATGGGCATGCTGCGCGATGAAGTGGCGGTGGAGCTTGCCGATCCTGCTTCCGCCATCCTCGACATCGAGCGCAAGATCACCGAGAAGACCCGCTCCGGCACCCTGCCGGTGGACAACTTCGGCGTGCCGCTGGCCGGTGGCCTCATCCCCTGGATCGACACCAAGCTCGACAATGGCCAGAGTCGTGAAGAGTGGAAGGGCCAGGCCGAGACCAACAAGATCCTGGGTATCGAAAACGCCGCCATTCCGGTGGATGGTCTGTGCGTGCGCATCGGCGCCCTGCGCTGCCACAGCCAGGCCTTCACCATCAAGCTGAAAAAAGATGTGCCGCTGGCCGAAATCGAAGCCCTGCTGGCTGCCCACAACGACTGGGTCAAGGTGATCCCCAACGATCGCGACATCACCGCCCGCGAGCTGACCCCGGCTGCCGTTACCGGCACCCTCAGCATCCCGGTGGGTCGTCTGCGCAAGCTCAACATGGGCCCGGAGTACCTGGCCGCCTTTACCGTGGGTGACCAACTGCTGTGGGGCGCCGCCGAGCCGCTGCGCCGCATGCTCAACATCCTGCTGGCCCGCTGAGGTAGCGGCAGCAGGGAACAGGGAAGGCCTTGCCTTTCTTGTTCCCCTTTTCGTGTCTGTCCATAAAAAAGCGGCATCCCTTGGGATGCCGCTTTTTAATTTATCCAGTTTGACTCTTAGATGTTCTGTGCTTCGTTTGGCACGATGACAGAGGCATGATTTCCTTTCGGCCCCTGCTGCAGTTCAAAGTTGACTGCCTGACCTGCTTTCAAGGTCTTGTAACCTTCCATTTGAATCGTGGAGTAGTGAGCGAAGATGTCTTCACCACCGCCTTCCGGACAGATAAACCCAAATCCTTTTGCGTTGTTGAACCACTTGACTGTTCCGGTTGCCATACATCTACATCCTTTTATTGATTACCCTGAAGTCGTTGAGTAACCTGCGCCAGCCTTATATAACTAGGGCATGACCCCGTAGCAGACGGGCGCCGATTAGCAAGTAACCAATCTAGTCCAACTTTTAAGCGAGTCAAGAAGTTGTTAACAACCGATGTGATCTGGTTAACAAGTCTATTGACAATCTTGAGCGACACGGTAGTAATCTAGAGGTACCAAAGCGCAACTATGAGCAAGCAGAAAGAACTCTTTGCTAATGAAGAGATTGCAGAGGCAGAGAAAACGAAGCTGCAACCGCCACCCATGTACAAGGTCGTCCTGAACAACGACGACTACACACCGATGGAGTTCGTGGTGGAGGTGCTGCAAAGGTTCTTTGGTATGGATCTGGAGAAGGCCACTCAGGTGATGCTGAGCGTGCATTATAGTGGTAAGGGAGTCTGCGGCACATTTACCGCCGAGATTGCCGAGACCAAAGTGGTCCAGGTCAACACCTATTCACGTAACAACGAACATCCACTGCTATGTACCATGGAAAAGGCTTGAATCTGATGACTTGATGGCGATAACGACACCGCATTGTTGCTGTACTGAGGGGAGGTGCCTATGTTGAACAAAGATCTAGAAAAGACGCTGAACGAGGCTTTCAAGCTGGCCCGTGACGAGCGCCACGAATTCATGACCGTCGAGCACCTGTTGTTGGCCCTGCTGGATAACAGCTCAGCCCATGAGGCGCTGAGTTCATGTGGTGCGGATGTGGAACAGATGCGCAAAGAGATCCGCGCCTTCATCAATCAAACGACCCCGCTCATCCCCCGTGACGACGAAGACAGGGAAACCCAGCCGACGCTGGGCTTCCAGCGCGTGCTGCAACGTGCCGTCTTCCATGTCCAGTCGTCCGGCAATACCGAGGTGAGCGGTGCCAATGTCCTGGTCGCCATCTTCAGCGAACAAGAGTCCCAGGCCGCCTACTTCCTGAAAAAAGCCGAAATAAGCCGCCTGGATGTGGTGAACTTCCTGTCCCACGGGGTGCGCAAGGACAACAAGCCCGAGAGTGGTGGCAACAATGCGGAATCTGATGACGAGGTATCCTCTGCCCAGATAGAAAGCTTTGCCACCAACCTCAACCAGCTGGTGCTGGAGGGGCGCATCGATCCGCTCATCGGCCGTGATCAGGAGCTCAATCGCACCATTCAGGTATTGTGCCGCCGCCGCAAGAACAACCCCTTGCTGGTCGGGGAAGCCGGCGTGGGCAAGACCGCCATCGCCGAAGGGCTTGCCTACCGTATCGTCAAGGGGGATGTGCCCGAGGTGATTGCGGGTAGCACCATCTACTCCCTGGACATGGGCTCCCTGCTGGCGGGCACCAAGTATCGTGGTGACTTCGAGAAGCGCCTCAAGGTGCTGCTCAAGCAGATTGAACGTCAGGAGGGGGCCATCCTCTTCATCGACGAGATCCACACCATCATTGGCGCTGGTGCGGCTTCCGGTGGCCAGCTGGATGCGGCCAACCTCATCAAGCCGCTGCTCTCCAATGGTTTGCTGCGCTGCGTGGGCTCCACCACCTACCAGGAATATGCCCAGATCTTCGAGAAGGACAGGGCCCTTGCTCGCCGCTTCCAGAAGATCGACATCGTCGAACCCACAGTAGACGACACCACTCGCATTCTGATGGGACTCAAGAGCCGTTATGAGTCTCACCATGGCGTGCGTTACACCGTCAAGGCGATCCGGGCGGCGGTGGAGCTCTCCGCCAAGTACATCAATGATCGCCATCTGCCTGACAAGGCCATCGACGTCATCGACGAAGCGGGTGCAGGGCAACGCCTCTTGCCCGTTAGCAAGCGCAAGAAGGTGATCAATGTGCCGGAAATCGAGGCCATTGTTGCCAAGATTGCCCGTATTCCCGAGAAATCTGTCTCCTCCTCCGACAAGGAGGTGCTGAAGAACCTGGAGCGTAATCTCAAGATGGTGGTGTTCGGGCAGGACAAGGCCATCGAGGTGCTGACCGATGCCATTCGGTTGTCACGTTCAGGGCTTGGCAACGAACGCCGACCTGTGGGCTGCTTCCTGTTTGCCGGCCCGACCGGGGTGGGCAAGACCGAAGTGACCCAGCAACTTGGCAAGGCGCTCGGGGTCGAGGTATTGCGATTTGACATGTCGGAATACATGGAACGCCATACCGTGTCCCGGTTGATCGGGGCTCCTCCCGGTTACGTGGGATTCGAGCAGGGAGGGCTGTTGACCGACTCCGTCCTCAAGCATCCGCACTCCGTCGTGCTGCTTGACGAGATCGAGAAGGCGCACCCGGATGTCTTCAACTTGCTGCTGCAGGTGATGGACAACGGTACCCTGACGGACAACAACGGGCGCAAGGCAGATTTTCGCAATGTGATCCTGGTGATGACCACCAACGCAGGGGTTCAGGAGACCCAGCGCAAGTCCATCGGCTTCCAGCAGCAGGACATGAGCCATGATGCCATGGCGGTGATCAACAAGACGTTCAGTCCGGAGTTCCGCAACCGGCTCGATCACACCATCTGGTTCAACCATCTCGACATGGGAGTGATCCATCAGGTAGTCGACAAGTTCATCGTCGAGCTGCAGGTTCAGCTGGATGCCAAGGGCGTTTCACTGGAGGTGTCTGAAGAGGCGCGCCACTGGTTGGCAGAGAAAGGGTATGACAGGGCAATGGGAGCAAGACCCATGGGCCGGGTCATTCAGGAGCACCTCAAGAAGCCCCTGGCCAACGAGATCCTGTTCGGTTCCTTGGTCGATGGCGGCATTGTGAAGGTCGAACTGGTGAACAACAGCCTCAGCTTTGATTTTCAGGTCAACGTTGAAGCTGTCTCTCACTGACTGTGAGCAAGGCCGGAAATGACAAAAAACCCCAACCGAGAGGCTGGGGTTTTTTGCTGAATTCCTGGCTTAGCGAGAGCGGAAAACAATACGTCCCTTGGAGAGATCGTACGGAGTCAGAGCCACCGTTACTTTGTCCCCAGTCAGGATACGGATGTAGTTTTTGCGCATCTTGCCGGAAATATGAGCGATAACCACGTGACCATTTTCCAGTTCCACACGGAACATGGTATTGGGCAAGGTTTCGAGAATGGTACCCTGCATCTCAATACTGTCTTCTTTAGCCATTGAATCCTCTTGATAAGCCACAACAAAAAACCGCTGGATCATGCCGGATTTAAGGCTATGTGTAAAGTTTACTCGGGCTTGGTGTCGATTTTTTTCCATTCGCCCTGTACCAGCAGCTCATGGGGCAGGTATTGGCGCTTGTAATTCATCTTGCGGCACTCCTCCACCAGATACCCCAGATAGAGCCACTGACGACCGGTACGTCTGGCCAGTTCCAACTGGCTCAGGATGGCGAAGGTGCCGAGCGACCGGTCGGCATAGTCGGGGTCGAAGAAGGTGTACATGGCGCTCAGAGAGTGGGGAAGCAGATCCGTGGTGGCCACGCCGATGAGGCGTCCCTCCTTGCGCATCTCCAGATAGAGGGGGGGCATCCAGTCACAGTGCAGGAATCCCTTGTATTGGGTCCGGCTCGGTGGATACATGCTGCCATCCCTATGGCGCTCACGGATATAGCGTTCATAGAGCTGGTAATACTCGGGCTTGTCGTCATAGCTCAGCACGAGCTCGAGATCCCGGTTCAACTGGCGGATGCGCTTCTGCCCACGGCTCGGGATGAAGCGTTCACTGTGTATGCGCAAGGATTGGCAGGCGCTGCAGGCGGGGCAGTGAGGACGATAGATGTCGTTGCCACTGCGCCGGAATCCTGCCGTCAGCAGCCGTTCGTACCCGGCGGCGTTGAGCAGTTCATGGTCCATCAGGACCAGCAACTGCTCCTGCTCGTGACCGAGGTAGCTGCACGGGTGCCTGGGGGTCAGCCCGACCTTGAGGATCACTTCTTCACTCATAGGCTGATTCTCCTCGGTTGCCAGCATCCCTCTTGCAACGGTTGCCGGGTCAGGGTGGCCAGGGTGGTCAGAAAGCGCTGCCTTGGCCACTCCTGAACGCCCAGCGTGGCCAGAAAGTCGTTTTGCATCTGGCAGTCGATGAGGGCACCGCCGTGCCCTGCAAAGTGGCGACAGAGGGCCACCATGGCCAGTTTGGCGCCATTGTCGATGCGGCTGAACATGGATTCACCACAAAAGAGTCGGCCCAGGGAGAGGCCATAGAGACCTGCCTGCAACTGATCATCCTGCCAGATCTCGATGGAGTGGGCATGACCGAGGCGATGAAGGCGCCGATAGGCGTCGATCATGGGGGCACTTATCCAGGTGCCGCTGGCGGTGCGACGGGGGGCGGCGCAGGCTGCAATGACGTCATCAAAGGCGCGATTGATGTAAATCTCGAAGGGGGTGCGGCGCAAACACTTCTGCAGGCTGCGGCCGATGTGGAGTTCCTCGGGCACGATGACTCCCCTGGGATCCGGTGACCACCACAGCAGTGGCTGATGGGGTTCATTCCATGGAAAGATCCCGCTGTGGTAAGCTGCCAGCAATCGAGTGGGGGAGAGATCTCCCCCAATCGCGAGCAGCCCGTTGGGCTCTTCCAGCGCATGGCTGGGGGAGGGAAACCAGCACAGCTCATCATCCAGTTCGGTAAGATAGCGAGACATAAGGCAGAGGTTCATAGATGAAGGCCATTATCCTGATAGTATCCAGCTTGCTTGGCTTTGTCACGGCACCGGCCTGGAGTGCGGTGTATGAACGCAACACGGCGCGTCCGGTGGAGCAGGTGGTCTTCGGCCAGGTGGATGCGGTGCGCAACATCACCCAGCGCCAGATGGTGGAATCAGAGCATTCCGGCTGGAAAACGCTGGGAGGGGCCGTGCTTGGCGGGCTGCTCGGCAACCAGTTTGGCGGTGGGCACGGGCGGGAGATTGCCACTGCGGTCGGGGCACTGGCGGGAGCGGCGGCGGTGCAGCAGTTTCAGTCAGGGGGCAGCGTGGTGGAGAACAAGCTGGTGGAGCTGCTGATCCGCAACGAGCAGAACGGGCTCATCAACGTGATCCAAGATTACGATCCGGCCATGGTCTTTGCGCAGGGCGACAAGGTGCGCATCCTCTATTTCAGCGATGGGGTGCGAGTCGATAAGACCTATTGAACGGTGAAGAAGGGATTGACCCGGCGGCCGCCACACAAGGGGCGCCGGGCGGTACTACACGGAGTGCCTCTGCTGATGCTTGCTCAGACGTCCTGACAGACTATCTTGTCTCGCCCGGTATTCTTTGCCTGATACAACTGGCGATCTGCCTCGCTCAGCGCCTCGTCCATGGAGAGCCGCCCGACATTGATGACGCCGAAACTGGCGCGTACAAAGAGCGATATCTCCCGCGACAGCGGTTGCTGACGCATTTGCAGACGAAGCCCTTCCAGTCGCTTGAGCAGCACGGGAACGGGGCAGTGTGGCACCATCAGGGCAAATTCTTCACCACCGAATCGGGCTATCATGGCATCCGGGAAGAACTGGGTGAGCAGCCTGGCCAGATGACAGAGCAGCTGATCGCCGATGGCGTGCCCCCAGTGATCATTGACCTGCTTGAAGTGATCCACGTCGAGCACGCACAGGGAGAGCTGCGCCTGATGGCGCTGATGCTCCTCGAACCACTTTTGACCCTCGTTGAACCAGTAGCGTCTGTTGTAAAGCCCGGTCAGGTAGTCTCGGTTGGCCGATTCCTGGATATTGTTGAACTGCTCAAGGGCCTCCAGGTTGTGGCTGACCCGGCACTGCAGCTCCTCGGGTTCAAAGGGCTGATTGAGAAAATCATTCGCCCCTTGCTTGAGGTAGCGTGCCGAGAGGCCGTGTTTGTCCGACACCGAGATGCCGATGATGGCGAGCTGCTGCTTGCTGTAGCGCTCGCGCAGCATTCGCACCAGGCTGATGCCGTCGATCTCCGGCATGTAGTAGTCCACCAGCATCAGGCGAATGGCGGGGTGCTGCTCGAGCTGCGCCAGCGCATCGCGGGCTGAATTGGCCTCGTGCACCTGCAACAACTGCTTGCGCAACTGGGCCGCGGTGCGGTGACGGGAGGTGCGTGAATCGTCGACCACCAAGACTTCGATGGCCTGGTTGAGGTAGAGGCGGTGCACCAGACCGACGGCATATTGCAGGGAGTGACGTGAATCCTTCATCACATAGTCCAGCACCCCGGCCTCCAGCCAGGCTTCCCGCTTCTCTTCGCTGATGTCGGCCGTCAGGATCACCACCGGCAGCCCACGCTCCCTCAGCACGTTGACAGCCTCTCCGCCGGGGGCGTCCGGCAGGGTGAGATCCACCAGGGCGACCACATAATCTTCCCCATGGCAATCGCGAGCCCCTTCAAGAGTATCGAAGGCGTCGATTTCCAGCCCGGTCTGCTGCGCAATGGCCTGGGTCAGCATGCGGCGTACCGTCAGGCTGTCTTCCACTATCATTATTTTTCGTTTCATCCTGCTCCTTGCAATAAAAAAGGGCATGCCAACTGGCATGCCCTTTATATCCTTCTGATTATTGTGCGTCCAGATATCGCTCTGCATCGAGGGCGGCCATGCAGCCGGTTCCTGCGGAGGTGATCGCCTGGCGGTAGACGTGGTCGGCCACGTCGCCAGCGGCGAATACGCCCGGAATGCTGGTCTGGGTTGCGAACCCTTCCAGTCCGCCACGCACCTTCAGATAGCCGTTTTCCATCGCCAGCTGCCCTTCGAAAATCTGGGTGTTGGGCTGGTGACCGATGGCGATGAAGACCCCCATCAGCGGCAGCTCGGAGGTGGTGTCATCCCGGGTGCTGCGCAGGCGCACACCGGTGACGCCCATGTCGTCACCCAGTACTTCGTCCAGGGTCTGATGGGTATGCAGGACGATATTGCCGCTCTCGACCTTGTCGTTGAGGCGCTTGATCAGGATCTTCTCGGCGCGGAACTCGTCGCGGCGATGAATGAGGTGCACCTTCTTGGCGATGTTGGCCAGATAGAGTGCCTCTTCCACGGCGGTGTTGCCGCCGCCGACCACGGCGACTTCCTGATTGCGGTAGAAGAAGCCGTCACAGGTGGCGCAGGCGGAGACGCCGCGGCCCTTGAAGGCCTCTTCGGAGGGCAGACCCAGGTATTTGGCGGAGGCGCCGGTGGCGAGGATCAGCGCATCGCAGGTGTATTCCCCGTTGTCGCCCTTGAGGCGGAAGGGACGCTCGGTCAGCGTCACTTCATTGATGTGATCAAAGAGGATGCGGGTATCGAACTTCTCTGCATGCTCTTTCATGCGCTCCATCAGGGCCGGGCCGGTCAGCCCTTCCGCGTCCCCTGGCCAGTTTTCCACTTCGGTGGTGGTGGTCAGCTGACCACCTTGCTGCATGCCGGTGATGAGCAGGGGATTGAGGTTGGCGCGAGCGGCATAGACGGCCGCAGTGTAACCTGCCGGACCGGATCCCAGGATCAGCAGTTTGCTGTGAGTGACTTGGCTCATGATGTGATTTCCGAGACGTGATGAGTTTGCGCGATTGTAGGTAATTCGTGATCCGTGGTCAAAGGCCAGCGCATCGATTGGGGCAATCGCCAACAAGAGGGGTGAGCCGGGGATGGCAGGCATAAAAAAACCGCCCATCGCGGGCGGATTTTCACTCATCTACCTCCCTTTGCAGGGACGCGATCAGTTCAGCAGGGTCAGGGGATCCGTGTAAGCCAGGTTGTGGGCCACGGCAACCTCCTTGCAGGTGATTTTGCCCGCCATCACGTTCAGGCCGTGCAACAGGTGGGGATCGGCGAGCAGAGCGTTGCGATAGCCCTGTTCGGCCAGCTTGATGATGAAGGGGAGGGTGGCGTTGTTCAGGGCCACGGTGGAGGTCCGTGCCACGGCCCCCGGCATGTTGGCCACGCAGTAGTGCACCACCTCGTCGACGATGAAGGTGGGATCTTCATGGGTGGTGGCATGGGAGGTCTCGACACAGCCGCCCTGGTCGATGGCCACGTCCACGATGGCCGCACCGGGTTTCATGCGAGCAATGTGGTCACGGCTGACAAGTTTTGGCGCAGTGGCGCCAGGCACCAGCACGCCGCCGATGACCAGGTCCGCCGCCAGCAGATGGCGCTCCAGGGTCTCGCGGTTGGAGTAGACCACCTTGGCAGCCCCCTGGAACTCGCTGTCGAGACGGCGCAGGGTATCGACGTTGTTGTCGAGGATGGTGACGTCGGCACGCAGGCCGACGGCCATGCGGGCTGCGTTGGAGCCCACCACACCACCACCGATGATCACCACCTTGGCCGGTTCTACACCGGGCACACCACCGAGCAGCACGCCGCTGCCGCCACGGGATTTCTCCAGTGCCTGGGCACCGGCCTGAATAGACATGCGTCCGGCCACTTCCGACATGGGGGCCAGCAGGGGCAGACCGCCACGACCGTCTGTGACGGTTTCATAGGCGATGCAGACGGCACCACTGTCGATGAGATCCTGGGTCTGGGCCAGGTCCGGCGCCAGATGCAGATAGGTAAAGAGGGTCTGGCCGGGACGCAGCATGGCCCGTTCCACTGCCTGGGGTTCCTTGACCTTGACGATCATCTCCGCCTTGGCGAAAACTTCGGCAGCGGAGGCCAGGATCTCGGCTCCGGCAGCCAGATAATCTGCGTCACTGAACCCAATGCCATTTCCTGCGCCGCTTTGGACGAAAACAGTATGGTTTCGTGCTGTCAGTTCACGTACACTGGCCGGAACCATGCCTACGCGATATTCATGGTTTTTTATTTCCTTAGGTACACCGATAATCATGCTATCCCTCGTCTATCGATTGGTGGTTTATGTTGCCTAGATGTTAAGCGACATTTGCGCCTAGTATATTCAGGTATTGACAGGATTTGTGACCATTATTATAAAATGACTGGTGATTCTTACCAAAAAATAGCCAAAGGATGGAATTAAATGATGGAAGCTAAGAGTCGGCTAAAGGATTTGGACAGGATTGACCGCAACATTCTGAATGAACTGCAAAAGGATGGCAGGATTTCGAACGTTGAGTTGTCCAAACGAGTTGGCCTGAGTCCCACACCGTGTCTGGAACGGGTTCGTCGCCTGGAGCGACAAGGGTATATCGAAGGATATGCCGCCATTCTGAACCCTCATTATCTGGACGCGTCTCTGCTGGTGTTCGTGGAAATTACCCTCAATCGTGGCGCCCCCGATGTGTTCGAGCAGTTCAACAAGGCTGTTCAGGTGCTCGAAGAGATCCAGGAATGTCATCTGGTGTCCGGTGATTTCGACTATCTGCTCAAGACCCGCGTCAGCGACATGTCCGCTTACCGCCGCCTGCTGGGTGAAACCCTGCTACGTCTGCCGGGCGTCAACGACACCCGCACCTACGTGGTGATGGAAGAGGTCAAACAGAGCAGTCGTCTGGTGATCAGCACCCGATAAGCGGGGTTGTGCTGTGACTTGCAAGTTCCATGACGAGTCACGATAGTCAGAAACGAGCGGCCGGTCCGCTCGTTTCTTCTTATAGAGAGTTTTCAGGCCCGCCCTCAGGCACTGGCTGACAATCGGTGGGCTTTTCAGGGATACTAGGCCCCCTATCCCCGCATTCATGTTTTCACAAAGGAGCCGGAGTTTGGCCGATAAAAAGCTGTTTACTCCTTTATCAGGTACACAACGGATCTTCGAGGCCGTCTTGATCGCCATCACCCTGATGGCTGCCTATCTTTTGCTTGCCCTGCTGACCTACCATCCCGCCGATCCCGGCTGGTCGCAAACCTCCTGGCAAGGGGAGGTGAAAAACCTCGCGGGCAGCGCCGGTGCCTGGCTCGCCGACATCACCATGTTTACCTTCGGGGCCTTCTCCTATCTAGTGCCCCCTCTGGTGGTGCTGCTTGGCTGGAGCCTGTTCTGGCGCCCGAGCAAGCTGCTGGAAGTGGATTACCTCACCCTGTCGGTACGGATCATCGGCTTCGTACTGACGGTGCTCGGCATGTCCGCCATCGCCAGCATGAACTTCAACGACTTGCAGAACTTTTCCGCCGGCGGCCTGGTGGGGGATGTGATCGCCTCCGCCGTGGTGCCGCTCTTTGGCGGCGTGGGGGCCAACCTGATGCTGCTCTGCTTCGTGGCGACCGGCATCACCCTCTTTACCGGCTGGTCCTGGCTCACCATTGTCGAGCGCATCGGTGCCGCCTGCACCGGCTCTGTCAGCGCCATCTACCATTTCCCCACCACCCTGGGCCGCTGGCTCACCGGTGGCTGGCGCCAGCCCCGCTATGAGGGGCCGGATCCCCTGCTGGAAGGGGGCGTAGGCAGCTTCGATCAGGAAGAGGATGACGAAGACCCCCACGGCAGCTGGACACGCAACCCCAAGGCGAAGAATCGCGCTCAAAAGACAAAAGCTGACGAATGGCTGCCGGAGCTTGACGAAGACACCTTCCAGTTCGATCCGCAGTTTGACGACGAAGAGGACGAGGCTCCGGCGCCTGCCGCCAAGGGCAAGCGTGTGGCCAATGGCCGTCCGCGTCCCGCCGTGCGCCAGGAAGAAGATGACCTCGACTTGCCCTGGGCGGAGGGGGATGACGAACCCGATGCTCCCGTTGCCGCTGCGCCGGTGAAAGCCAAGCGACGTCCCCAGCCCGGTCTGGCCCCTTTGCCGAGCATCGATCTGCTGGACAGACCGCCCGCCAAGACCCAGATGATGAGCAAGGACGAGCTGGAGCGCATGGGCCGGCTGGTGGAGGCGAAGCTCGCCGATTACAACGTGCAGGCCAAGGTGGTGGGCGTCTATCCCGGTCCCGTCATTACCCGCTTCGAACTGGACCTGGCGCCGGGCATGAAGGCGAGCAAGATCACCAATCTTTCCCGGGATCTCGCCCGTTCTCTCTCTGCCAGCAGCGTGCGGGTGGTGGAAGTGATCCCGGGCAAGACGTTCGTCGGGATCGAGCTGCCCAACCGGGTACGCCAGACCGTCTACCTGCGGGAAACCCTCGACTGCGAGGCGTTCGCGACCAGCCGCAATCCGCTCACCATGGGGCTGGGTCAGGACATCGCGGGGGAACCCGTGGTGGTGAACCTCGCCAAGATGCCTCACCTGCTGGTGGCCGGTACCACGGGCTCGGGCAAGTCGGTGGGGGTGAACACCATGATCATCTCCATGCTCTACAAATCCTCCCCCGAGGATCTGCGCTTCATCATGATCGACCCCAAGATGCTGGAGCTCTCGGTCTATGAAGGCATTCCGCATCTGCTGACCGAGGTGGTCACCGACATGAAGGATGCCGCCAACGCCCTGCGCTGGTGCGTAGGCGAGATGGAGCGTCGTTACAAGCTGATGTCCGCGGTCGGGGTGCGCAACCTCAAGGGGTACAACGACAAGGTGCTGGCCGCCATCGAGGCGGGGGATCCCCTGGTCGACCCCCTGTGGCGTCCGGGCGACTCCATGGATCAGATGCCGCCGGAGCTGGAAAAACTGCCCCACATCGTGGTGGTGGTGGACGAGTTCGCCGACATGATGATGATCGTCGGCAAGAAGGTGGAGGAGCTTATCGCCCGTATCGCCCAGAAGGCGCGGGCGGCTGGTATTCACCTTATCCTCGCGACCCAGCGTCCGTCGGTGGATGTCATTACCGGCCTCATCAAGGCCAACATCCCGACCCGTATCTCCTTCCAGGTGTCGAGCAAGATCGATTCGCGCACCATCCTGGACCAGGGGGGCGCCGAATCCCTGCTCGGCATGGGTGACATGCTCTACATGCCTGCCGGCACCTCCAACCCCACCCGTGTCCACGGTGCCTTCGTCGATGACCACGAGGTACACAAGGTGGTGGCGGACTGGAAACTGCGTGGCGAGCCGGATTACATCGACGAGATCCTCTCCGGCGAGTCGGACGGCGAGGGCGGCGGTGGCGACTTCGGCGGGGGCGGCGATGAAGAGCTCGATCCCCTGTTCGACGAGGCGGTGGCCTTCGTGGTGGAATCCCGCCGTGGCTCCACCTCCAGCGTCCAGCGCAAGTTCAAGATCGGTTACAACCGGGCGGCCCGTCTCATCGAGCAGATGGAAAACCAGGGCATCGTCAGCGCCCCGGGCGGCAACGGCCAGCGCGACGTGCTGGCACCGCCGCCGGTTCGTGACTAAGCCTAACTCCTGTATCATTCTGGCCATGCCCTCTGCGGGCGTGGCCTTTTATCGAGAACCTCCCTATGAAGAGCCTGATGAAAAAACAACTGTTGATGGGTTCCATTCTGCTGGTCGCCAGCAGCCAGGTGTGGGCCGATGCGGCCAGCGATCTCAAGGAGAAGCTCTCCTCCGTCAATGTCTTCTTCGCGACGTTTGCCCAGACCGTTTATGACAGCAAGGGCAAGGAGCTGCAAAAGGCGAGCGGCTCCCTGCTGGTGCAGCGACCCAACCGCTTCAACTGGCACACTACCTCCCCGGACGAGAGTCTGATCGTGGCCGATGGCAAGGATGTGTGGGTGTACGACCCCTTCGTCGAGCAGGTCACCGCCCTCAAGATGAAGGATGCGGTGCTCAACACCCCCTTCGTGCTCATCGCGGGCAACGACAACAGCCTCTGGAAGAACTATGACGTGACCCAGGAAGGGGATGTCTACACCGTCACCAGCCGCAACAAGGACGAGCTGATCGCCTCCTTTCGCATCACCTTCGACCGTCAGAACAACATCAGTCGCTTCGACGTGAAAGAGGCCCAGGGCCAGTGGAGCGAGTTCACCCTGAGCAGCTTCAACCGCAAGCCGGTGCTCAAGGGCAACGAATTTGTCTTCAAGATCCCGAAGGGGGTCGAGTTGGACGACCAGCGCTGATGAGCCAGCCGTTACCGGCGTTATCGTCTGACCGGGTGTTGTTTATGACCGATCAGATGCAAGGTCAATGCAGATGAGCAATTTATCCCTGGATTTCTCCTCGGACTTTCGTCCGCTTGCGGCCCGGATGCGGCCGCAAACCCTCGAGCAGTACATCGGCCAGCAGCATATCCTGGGGCCGGACAAGCCCCTGCGAAAAGCGATCCTGGCGGGGCACTGCCACTCCATGATCCTCTGGGGGCCCCCCGGCACCGGCAAGACCACACTGGCAGAACTGGTTGCCCACTACTGCCAGGCGGAGGTGGAGCGGCTCTCGGCGGTCACCTCCGGCATCAAGGAGATCCGCGCGGCCCTCGACAAGGCGAAGGAGAACGGCTGGCGCGGGGTGCGCACCATCCTGTTCGTGGATGAAGTCCACCGCTTCAACAAGAGCCAGCAGGATGTCTTCCTGCCCCACATCGAAGACGGCACCATCACCTTCATCGGCGCCACCACCGAGAACCCCTCGTTCGAGCTCAACAATGCGCTGCTCTCCCGGGCCCGGGTCTATCTGCTCAAGAGGCTGGAGGAGCAGGACATCCTCGCCATGATCGATCAGGCGATGCAGGACCCGCGCGGGCTCAATGACCCTAGCCTGCGCTTTGCCCCCGGGGCCAAGGAGGCGCTGGCGAAAGCCGTGGACGGGGACGGGCGCAAGTCTCTGAACTACCTGGAGCTCCTGGCCGACATGGCCGAGGCCGACAGCTCAGGGGCGCGGGTGATCGACAGTACCCTGCTCGCCGCCGTGGTGGGAGAGCACGTGGCCCGTTTCGACAAGGGCGGCGATCACTTCTACGACCTCATCTCGGCGGTGCACAAGTCCATTCGCGGCTCGGCGCCGGATGCGGCCCTCTACTGGTATGCCCGCATGGTGAGCGCCGGCTGCGATCCCCTCTACATCGCCCGCCGCTTGCTGGCCATTGCCTCGGAAGACGTGGGCAACGCCGATCCCCGTGCCATGCAGGTGGCGCTCTCGGCCTGGGACTGCTTCCATCGCATCGGCCCGGCGGAAGGGGAGCGGGCCATCGCCCAGGCCATCGTCTACCTCGCCTGCGCCCCCAAGAGCAATGCGGTCTACACCGCCTGGAAGGCGGCGCTTCATGACGCCAAGAACCTGCCGGACTTCGAGGTGCCGCCGCACCTTCGCAATGCCCCTACCAAGCTCATGAGCGAGCTGGGCTACGGCGCCGAGTATCGCTACGCCCACGACGAGCCGGGGGCCTATGCCGCCGGCGAGCAGTACTTCCCCCCGGAGCTTGCCGGCAAGCAGTACTATCAGCCCACCGAGCGGGGGCTTGAGAAGCAGATAGCCCAGAAGCTCGACTATCTGCACGAGCTGGACAAGCAGAGTCCGCGCAAGCGATAGGAAAGACCTTCAAGCCCCTCGCCGGGAAAGCGCACGGCAAGGGCATCAGGGGAGGGGGGCCCGGCAAAAACGGGCGCAATAGTCCCTGTTCGGGCGGGGGGGCGGTCTGCTACACTGCCCGTCTGACCCCGGTTGTCTTGGCCTTGCACCATCTTCTTGATTTCGAAGGCCCGATTCCGAAGGCAAAGGGGTGCGCCAACCGATGTTAACTTCCGGATCTGTTTCCCAACCCGGTCACGATGACCCGGGCCCAGATCCCATTAAAAAAAGTAGGTAAACCATGCTGGATCCCAAATATCTGCGCAGCGACATCACCGAAGCTGCCGCTCGTCTGGCGACACGTGGCTACGTTCTGGACGTAGCGGCGGTCAATGTTCTGGAAGAGAAACGCAAGGATCTGCAGTCCCGCACCCAGGAGCTGCAGGCCGAGCGCAACGCCCGCTCCAAGTCCATCGGTGAGGCTGCCCGTCGTGGTGAAGATGTTGCCCCCCTCAAGGCCGAGGTGACCAAGATCAACGACGAGCTCGAGACCAGCAAGGTCGAGCTGGAGGCCCTGCTGGCCCAGCTCAAGGGGATCGCCGACGCCATCCCCAACCTGCCGAGCGAGACCACCCCGGTGGGCCGTGACGAGAACGACAACGTGGAGGTCCGCCGCTGGGGTACCCCGCGTGAGTTCGATTTCCCGGTGCGCGATCACATCGATCTGGGTGAGGCGGCCAAGGGGGTCGACTTCAAGAACGGCGTCAAGCTCTCCGGCGCCCGTTTCGTGGTGATGAAGGGCCAGATTGCCCGTCTGCACCGCGCCCTGGCCCAGTTCATGCTGGACCTGCACACCCTGCAGCACGGCTACACCGAGTGCTACGTGCCCTATCTGGTCAACCCGGACAGCCTGTACGGCACCGGCCAGCTGCCCAAGTTCTCCCAGGACCTCTTCAATACCGGCATCGAAGGGGAAGGGGAAGACGAAGGCAAGGTGCGCAAGTTCTCCCTCATCCCGACCTCCGAAGTGCCGCTCACCAACATGGCCCGTGACGAGATCTTCGACGAGCAGGAGCTGCCCATCAAGATGACCGCCCACAGCCCCTGCTTCCGCTCCGAAGCGGGCTCCTACGGTCGTGATACCCGTGGCCTCATCCGCATGCACCAGTTCGACAAGGTCGAGATGGTGCAACTGGTGCACCCGGAAAAATCCTGGGATGCCCTGGAAGAGATGGTGGGTCACGCCGAGAAGGTGCTGCAACTGCTGGAGCTGCCGTATCGCGTGATGGCGCTTTCCACCGGTGACATGGGCTTCTGCGCCGCCAAGACCTACGATCTGGAAGTGTGGCTGCCGGCCCAGAACACCTATCGCGAGATCTCCTCCGTCTCCAACTGCACCGACTTCCAGGCGCGCCGCATGCAGGCTCGCGTGCGCATCGACGGCAAGCCGCAGCTCATTCACACCCTGAATGGTTCCGGTCTGGCAGTGGGTCGTACCTTGGTGGCCGTGCTCGAGAACTACCAGCAGGCAGATGGCCGCATCGCCATCCCGGCTGCGCTGCAATCCTACATGGGCGGCCTGACCCACATCGGGTAAGCGCTCGTTGCAGACGACAACGCCATGGCATGCCATGGCGTTGTGCATTCTGGGCCCGGGAAACCCGCTGCAAGGGGAAGGGATAGCTCCCTTCGGGCCTGTAACACAATTTTATCAAGCATTGCGCAATCGTTTTTGTTAGACTGCGCCGCAATTTCGCAGGACATCTTTTTCTATGGTCTGGATTGATTACGCCATCATCGGCATCGTCGGTTTCTCCGCCCTCATCAGCCTGGTGCGCGGCTTTCTCAAGGAGGCCATGTCTCTGGTCACCTGGTTCGTCGCCTTTTTCATTGCCAGCCATTTCTATCCCGATCTCGCCGTCTATTTCACCTCTTTTTCCGATGCCATGGTTCGCAACGGTCTGGCCATCGCCGCCCTGTTCGTGGCGACCCTGATCCTCGGCAGCGTGGTGAACTACGTGGTGGGCCTGCTGGTGGAAAAGACCGGGCTTTCCGGCACCGACAGGGTGCTCGGGGTCTGTTTTGGCGCCATTCGCGGGGTGCTGATCGTCAGCGCCCTGCTGTTTTTCATGGATACCTTCACCAGCCTCTCCCAGAGCGACTGGTGGGTGGCGTCCAGGCTGGTGCCGGAGTTCAAGCCGGTGATCCAGTGGTTTTTCGGGTTCATGATGAACTCGTCCAGTTTTCTTCAACAGGTACAGTGACTTCGAGGTAGCAAAGACATGTGCGGTATTGTCGGTATAGTTGGCACCACCCCCGTCAATCAGGCCCTCTACGACGCCTTGACGGTGTTGCAGCACAGGGGACAGGATGCCGCCGGGATCGTGACCATTGACAGTGGAAACTTCCGGCAACGCAAGGCCAACGGTCTGGTGAAGGATGTGTTTGAAGTGCGCCACATGCAGCGCCTGAAAGGGAATATCGGCATCGGACACGTCCGTTATCCCACCGCAGGCAGCTCCAGTGCGGCAGAAGCGCAGCCGTTTTACGTGAACTCCCCCTACGGCATGGTGCTGGCCCACAACGGCAACCTCACCAACGCCAAGGAGCTCAAGGAGCAGCAGTTCAAGGTGGCCCGCCGCCACATCAACACCACCTCGGACTCCGAAGTGCTGCTGAACGTGCTGGCCCATGAGCTGGACTTGTGCGACAAGATGGCGCTGCGCCCGGAAGATATCTTCTCGGCGGTGCGCAAGGTGCACCAGCAGATCCGCGGTGCCTATGCAGTGGTCTCTCTGGTGATCGGCCACGGCCTCATCGGGTTCCGTGACCCGAACGGCATTCGCCCGCTGATCCTGGGTCGCCGGGTCGACGAGCAGGGGCAGGTGGAGTACATGCTCGCCTCCGAGAGCGTGGCCCTCGACGCCATCGGCTTCGAGACGGTGCGTGACGTCGCCCCGGGCGAGGCCATCTACATCACCGAGCAGGGCCAGCTCTTCTCCGAGCAGTGTGCGGAAAGCCCGCAGATGAACCCCTGCATCTTCGAATACGTCTACTTCGCCCGTCCCGACTCTTTCATCGACAAGGTCTCCGTCTATGCCGCCCGCCTCAACATGGGTCGCAAGCTGGGCCAGAAGATCGCACGGGAGTGGGACGATCTCGACGTGGACGTGGTCATCCCCATCCCCGAGACCTCCTGCGACGTGGCGCTGGAAATCGCCCACACCCTGGGCCTGCCGTACCGTCAGGGCTTCGTGAAGAACCGCTACATCGGCCGTACCTTCATCATGCCGGGCCAGACCCAGCGCAAGAAGTCGGTGCGCCGCAAGCTCAACGCCATCAGCTCCGAATTCAAGGGCAAGAAGGTGTTGCTGGTGGACGACTCCATCGTGCGGGGCACTACCTCCGAGCAGATCATCCAGATGGCCCGTGAAGCGGGGGCCGCCAAGGTCTACTTCGCCTCGGCCGCGCCGGAAATTCGCTTCCCCAACGTCTACGGCATCGACATGCCCACCGCCAACGAGCTCATTGCCCATGGCCGTGAAGTGGAAGAGGTGTGCAAGCTTATCGGTGCTGACGGCCTCATCTTCCAGGATCTGGAAGATCTGGAAGAGGCGGTGCGGGAGATCAACCCCGAGCTGCGCCACTTCGAGACCTCGGTCTTCAACGGTCACTATGTGACCTCCGACGTGGATCAGGGTTATCTGGACCACCTCAATGCCCTGCGCAGCGACGACAACAAGGCCGTGCGCGAGTGGCAGGAAGGGACCAGCAACCTCGAGATCTTCAACGAAGGCAGTTAAACGTTTTCAGATTGCCAGCGTGATGAGCAACAGGGGGGCCTCGGCCCCCCTGTTGCATGGATGCGCCTTGCGGCGAAACTGAGAGGGGCTCAGGCCAGATCCTCCCCGTTGCTCGCGATCACCTTCTTGTACCACCAGAACGACGTCTTGCGCCGGCGGGCCAGGGTGCCATGGCCGGCGTCGTCCCGGTCCACGTGGACGAAGCCATAACGCTTGCTCATCTCGCCGGTGGAGGCGGAGACGAGATCGATGCAGCCCCAGCTGGTGTACCCCATCAGGGGCACGCCGTCCTCGATGGCGTCCCCCATGGCCTCGATGTGGGCGCGCAGGTAGTCGATGCGGTAGTCGTCCTCTATCTCCCCTTGCTCGTTCACTTCGTCCACTGCACCCAAGCCGTTTTCCACCAGGAAGAGGGGCTTCTGGTAGCGATCGTGCAAGGTGTTGAGGGTGATGCGAAGGCCCAGGGGGTCGATGCCCCAGCCCCACTCGCTCACCTCGATGTGGGGATTGCGCAGGGACTTGACCACGTTGGCCTCGCTGGTGTTGCCCGCATTCATGTCGGCTGCGGCGCAGCGGGAGGCGTAGTAGCTGAAGGAGACGAAATCCACGGTGTGCCTGAGGATCTCGTCATCTTCCGGCTCCTTCACCAGGGTGATCCCCTTGTCACGAAACACCCTCTGTGCATAGGCTGGATAGGCGCCCCTGGCCTGCACGTCGATGAAGAGGAGGTTCTCCCGATCTTTCTGGAGGGCGGTCCAGACGTCGGCGGGCTTGCAGGAGTAGGGGTAGAAGTTGCCCCCCGCCAGCATGCAGCCCACCTGGTTGGCCGGGTTCACCTCGTGGGCGATCCGGGTCGCCAGGGCGCTGGCCACCAGCTCGTGGTGGGCGGCCTGATACTTCACCTGATCCTGGTGCTCCCCTTCCTCGAACACCAGCCCCGCCCCGGAGAAGGGGCTGTGCAGCAGGATGTTGATCTCGTTGAAGGTGAGCCAGTACTTCACCAGGCCGTCGAACTGCTCGAAGCAGGTGCGGGCGTAGCGGGTGAAAAACTCCACCATCTGGCGGTTGCGCCAGGAGCCGTACTCGGTCACCAGGTGCATGGGCACATCGAAGTGGCACAGGGTCACCAGGGGCTCGATGTTGTACTTTCTGCACTCCTCGAACACCGCACGGTAGAAGGCGATGCCCTCGGCATTGGGCTCGCGCTCGTCCCCCCTGGGGTAGAGACGGGCCCAGGCGATGGAGGTGCGAAACACGGTGAAGCCCATCTCGGCCATCAGGGCGATGTCCTCCCGATAGCGGTGATAGAAGTCGATGGCCCCGTGGCTTGGGTAGAACTCGTCATCTTGCAGGGTGATGCGCTTTTCCTGGCCGAGTTTGACCGCCATGCGGCGCGGGCCGTGGGGGATCATGTCCACCGTGGTCAGCCCCTTGCCCCCCTCGAGATAGCCGCCCTCCGCCTGATTGGCGGCCAGGGCACCGCCCCAGAGAAAGCCCTCGGGAAATCTTGTTAACGACATTGGTTACCTCTTGTCATGTCTGAATGGGGTGTCACAGTCCGGCCTGCGCCTGGCTGGTGGCGACGGGTTGCACGGGCTCGGCGCGGGGGGCCGGGTTCTCGACCGGGATGTCCTCGAACCCCATCACCAGGGTCAGCACGAAGGAGAGCACCACCGAGAGGGCCATCACGCCGAACACCCAGGCGATGGTCATGGGGTTGGCCGGATCGAAGAACTGCACGCTGGTAAAGAGCCCGGGGGCGGCCATGGAGTGGCTGGCGAGCCCCGCCATGCCGGCGACGGCACCGCAGACAAAGCCGCTGATGAGGCTCGCGATGAGCGGACGCTTGAGGCGCAGGGCCACACCGTAGAGCGCGGGTTCGGAGATCCCCGCCATGATGGCGGAGGCGGCCGCCGCGAGCGCCGTCTGGCGAAGTTCCGGGTTTCGGGTGCGCCAGGCCACCGCCAGGGACGAGCCGCCAAGAGAGAGATTGGCGCCGATTTCGGAGGGCATCACCATGCCTTCCTTGCCGGTCTCGGCGATGGTCTGGATGATGGTCGGGGTGAAGACGCGGTGCATGCCGGTCATCACCAGCAGGGGCCAGAGCGCCCCCATGATGGCCACCGACAGCCAGCCCAGGTAGTCGTGGACCGTGTAGACCAGGCCGGAGATGGCGGTGCCAATCCAGATGCCGACGGGGCCGATGAAGAGGATGGCCAGCGGCGCCGCGATCAGCACGATCAGCATGGGTTTGAGGAAGTTCTTGGTGACCGCCGGGGTGATGCGGTCGACCCAGCCCTCGATGTAGGAGAGGCACCAGGTCATCACCAGGGCCGGAATGACGGTGTAGGTGTATTTGACCGCGGTCACCGGGACCAGGGCGAAGGTCACCTGCTCCCCTTCGGCGGCTCTGGCCATCAGCTCGATGAAGCTGGGGTGCACAAGCACGCCTGCGATGGCGATGGCCAGGGACATGTTGGTCTTGAACTTGACGGCGGCGGAGGCGGCCACCATCAGGGGCAGGAAGAAGAAGGCCCCATCCCCGGCTACCGTGAGGATGGTGAGGGTCGAGGAGCCTTTCTCCAGCACGCCGGTCATCTCCAGCACCATGGCCAGCAGCTTGAGCATGGAGCCGCCGATGATGGCCGGGATGAGGGGGGACATGGTGCCAATCAGGGCGTCGAGGATAGCAGCGCCCATGCGGCGCAGGCTCCAGCCAGCGGAAGCCTCCGGAAGCGGAGTCTGCCCGCCGCCCTGGGGCAGCAGGGCCAGCACCTCGCGATAGGCGTGGGAGACGGTGTTGCCGATGATCACCTGACACTGGTTGTCCGCCTGCACCACCCCGAGCACGCCCGTGATGGCCTTGAGGGCAGGGCCATTGACCCGGGCGGGATCGCCGAGCACAAAGCGCAGCCGCGTCATGCAGTGGGTCACGGCGACGACGTTGTCGGCGCCGCCGAGTGCGGTGATGACGGTACCGGCCAGAGCCGCATAGTTTTTTGACATCGAGGTAGATCCTTTTCACCAAGTGGGCCTGCTCGCCCCGCCGCCGCGAAGGGCGGGAACGCGCATGAAACTGAATGTGGAACCGGTTCCACATAGAGTGCGCGGCCTGAGCGCGGGAGACAAGCACCTTGTGCAGCGAGCGTCCGGATCCGTGAATGGGATCACTGAACCCGGGCCAGCACACCATTCGTGCGACGACAAGCCGGGGGCGGTGCAGTACACTGCGCCCCGTTACGAGCAAGGGAGAACACAATGACGACGATGCTGGAGGTGGCAAGGCGGGCAGGGGTGTCGAAGGCGACGGTCTCCCGGGTGTTGTCGGGCAATGGTTACACCAGCCAGGAGACCCGGGACCGGGTGCAGCAGGCCATCGAGGAGTGCGGCTATCGCCCCAACCTGGTGGCGAGGCAGCTGGCGACCAGGCACACCCGGACCCTGGGACTGGTGGTCACCAACACCCTCTACCACGGCGTCTACTTCGGCGAGCTGCTCTCCCAGGTGGCGCGGATGACCGAGGATCGGGGGCGCCAGCTCATACTGGCGGACGGCAAGCACAGCGCCGACGAGGAGCGCCAGGCCATCCAGTATCTGCTCGATTCCCGTTGCGATGGCGTCATCATCTATCCGCGCTTTCTTGGGGTGGAGGAGATGGACGAGATCATCGAGCAGCATGAGCAGCCCATCATGGTGCTCAACCGGCGTCTGAGCCGCCATCCGGCCCACTGCGTCTATGCGGACCAGCAGGCGGCGGCGGAGGCGGTGGTGGACAAGCTGGTGGCCATGGGGCACAGGGAGATCGCCTTCATCGCAGGCTCTGCGGATTCCCCCACCGGCGCCGAGCGCCTGGCCGGCTACCGGCAGGCGCTGATCCGGCACGGCATCCCGGTGCAGGAGACCTTGATCGCCCCCGGCAAATGGACCCCCGCCTGTGGCGCGGCCGCCGTCTCGGCCCTGCTGGCGCGAGGCGCTCGCTTCAGCGCCCTGGTGGCCAGCAACGATGACATGGCGATCGGGGCCATCAAACGGCTGCACGAAGCCGGTGTGATGGTGCCTGACGAGGTCTCGGTGGTGGGGTTTGACGACATCCCCCTGGCCCCTTACGTCATTCCCGCGCTGTCGAGCGTCAAGATGCCGGTGAACGGGATGATCCAGGAGACCATCAACCGCCTGATCACCATGGTGGAGGAGGGGAGCCGGGACGCACTGCCCGCCTTCAGCGGCACCCTGATCCGCCGCGACTCCCTCAGGCGTCTGACGGGCTGAGCCATGATGGCGGTGGGCAGGCCGGGCGGGATCCGTTAGCATAGGCCCCCCGGCGCCAGGCGCCGCGTGTCGTATCAACAGATGAGAGTTCAGATGGATGACCTGTTAGCCCCCGTTCGCCAGTTCCTGCATTGCGAGACCCCGGATGAGTGGGTGGAAATGGCGCGGGATCCCGCCCAGTTGCCGACCCTGCTTATCGATCACGCCAACTGCGAGAACAAGGCGGCACTCACCGCCCACAGCTTGGTGCGCCGCTACTGCCTGCCCAAGGAGAAGCGTCACCTGCTGCCCAAGCTGACCTTCTACCGGGAGCTCGATGCCTTGCCGGAGAAGGCGGAGATCCTCGGCAAGCGCACCATGGGCGAATCAGACAGGAGCGTGTTTGCCGAGCTGGAGCGCAATCCCCTGCTGTTCCCCATGGTGCGCCTCATCCAGGAGGAGCTGCACCACTTCGAGCAGGTGCTGGAGATCATGGCCGCACGGGGCATCCCCTATGGTCCCGTCACCGCCTCCCGCTATGCCCGCAGCCTGCTGACCCATGTGCGCACCTACGAGCCGGCGGCCGTGGTGGACAAGATGATCATCGGTGCCTATATCGAAGCGCGATCCTGCGAGCGTTTTGCCAGGCTGGCCCCTCATCTGGACGAGGAGCTTGGCCGCTTCTATGTCTCCCTGCTGCGCTCGGAGGCGCGTCACTATCAGGACTACCTGGCCCTGGCACAGACGTTCGCAGACGAAGACATCAGCGAGCGGGTGGCCTTCTTCGGTCGCCTGGAGGCCGAACTCATCTGTTCGCCGGATCCGCAATTCCGGTTCCATAGCGGACTGCCTGTCAGATCTGACAGTTGTTGAGGTGACGGGGGCTGCCTACCATTCCCCTGTTCCTACTACGAGCGACGCAATCACTTTTTGAGCGCAATCCCCCGGCGACTGATGAGACATCAGGCCGGGTTTTTTTATGTCTGGCACAAGGGGAAACGCGCCGCGGGATCAGCGGCGGTATTCGTTGTTGTAGTTCTGAATGAGGCGGCGGGTGACGTCGTGCTGGGGATCGGCGAAGACCCGCAAGGTCTTGCCGCGCTCCACCACACGGCCTTCGTGCATCACCAGCACCTCGTCGCTGATGTGGCTGACGATCCCCAGATCGTTGGCCACCAGCACATAGCTCAGCCCCATGGTCTCCTGCATCTCCAGCAGCAGGTTGATGATCTGGGAGCGTACCGAAATATCCAGGGTCGAGAGCGCCTCGTCAGCCACCACTATCTTGGGATTGAGGATGAGCGCCCGTGCCAGCCCCACCCGCTGCTGCTGGCCGGCGGAGAGCATCTGGGGATAGAAGAGGGCGTGGTCGGGCAGCATGCCCACCATGCGCAGGGTCTGGATCACCTTCTCCCGGCGCTCCTCCTCGCTCAGGGCCGTGTTGAGGCGAAGGGGGGTCTCCAGGATCTGGCCGACCCGGATTTTCCGGTTAAGGGAGGTGTTGGGGTCCTGGAAGATCATCCGCAGCAGCTTGCAGCGTGTCTGGTAATCGCCGTGGACCATGGGTTGCCCCTCGATGGCGATCTCCCCGCCGCTCGGTTCAATCATGCCCGCCAGAATGCGGGCCAGGGTGCTCTTGCCCGAGCCCGCCTCCCCGACGATGGCCAGGGTCTGGCCCACTTCGAGATCGAACGAGAGGGGCTTTATCGCCTCCACCGCGCGGCGCCTGAACAGGCCGGTGCGGTTCTGGTAGGTCTTGCACAGGCCCCTGACCTGCAACAGGGAAGGTTCGGTCACGACGTGGTCTCCTTGGGTGTGCTCGCCGGATAGAGGGGCTGACGGGGCGGGCAGGTGCCCCGGATCAGGGTCTGGTGCCGGTTCATTTCTTCGGTTCTTCCATGTTGAGCGGGAAGTGGCAACTGAACTGATGCCCCTTGACCTTGCTCATCAGCGGCGTCTGCACGCACTGCTTCTGGGCGTAGGGGCAGCGTGGGCCGAGGCGGCAGCCGATGGGCAGGTGCTGCAGCGGCGGTATCACCCCGGGCAGGGTCTCGAGCCGGGACTTGTGGCGCACCAGTTTGTCAAAGTCTGGGATGGACTTGAGCAGGGCATCCGTATAGGGGTGGTGAGGGGATTCCAGGATCTGGTCCCGGGTCCCTACTTCAACCATCTGGCCGCAATACATGATGTTGAGGGTGTCGGTCAGGTTCGCGATGGCGGCGATGTCGTTGCTGATGATGAGGATGGTGGTATTGCCCAGCTTGTTCATCTTGTCCAGCAACCGCAGGATCTGGGAGTGGGTGGTGGACTCCATGGCGCTGGTGGGTTCGTCCGCCACCAGCAGGCGCGGCTGGTTGGCGATGGCCATGGCGATCATCACCTTCTGGCACATGCCGTCTGACAGCTCGTGGGGATAGGCCCGCATGACCTTGCGGTGATCCTTGACCCCGACCCGGTGCAGCAGGGCGATGGCCCGCTTCTTGCGCCACTGGAAGCGCTGCCAGAACTTGCCGGTGAAGGCGCTGGTGGGGATGGCCTCTTCGAGCTGGGTGCCTATCTCCTCCGAGGGGTCGAGGCAGCTGATGGGGTCCTGGAAGATCATCGCTATCTCCCGCCCCATGATGCGGCGCCGTTCCTTGGGCGCCATGGTCAGCAGGTCCATGTCGTTGAAGCGCATCCGGTCGGCGCGCACCGTCCAGTTGTCCTTCTGGATGCCAACGATCACCTTGGCCACCAGGCTCTTGCCCGAGCCGGATTCCCCCACCAGCCCGCGGATCTCCCCCTCGTTCAGGGTCAGGCTGACTCTGTCCACCGCCTTGACCTTGCCCTGGGGGGTGTCGATTTCGATGGTGAGGTTGCGTATGTCGAGCAGGGGCATCAGCAATGTCTCCCGTTCAGGGCGCAGCCGGGTCGCTCAGGGCGTCCGGGGGCGGGGATAGATAACAAGGCTGGCAACATCAGTCGTTCCCCTCTTTGAGTGCTTCGCGAATGCCTTCGCCCACCAGGTTGGTCACCAGCACGCTGAACAGGATGGCCATCCCGGGCAGGGTCACCGTCCAGGGGGCCAGATAGATAAGATCGCTCGAATCGGCCAGCATGGCACCCCACTCCGGCTGGGGAGACTGGGCCCCGAGACCGAGGAAGCCTACCGCAGAGATGTCCAGGATGGCGGCGGAGAGGGTGCGGGTGGTCTGGGTCACCAGGGTCTCGACGATGTTCGGCAAGATGGCCAGACGCATGATCCGCTGGGGCGGAGAGCCGTCGAGGCGGCTTGCGATGATGTACTCCTTCTGCATCTCGGCGTGGACCGCGTTGTAGGTGGCCCGGATGAAAGGCGGTATCAACGCGAGCGTGATGGCGATCAGGGTGTTGAACAGACCCGGCCCCAGGATGGCCACGACGATGATGGCCAGCAGCAGGGACGGGATGGAGAGCAGGGTATCGAGCAGGTGATGGAGCACGCTCGACTTCACCCCCTTGCTCATGCCGCCGAGGATGCCGATGGCCGAGCCGATGACCAGCGCGATGAGCACCACCAGCAGGGCGTTGCCGAAGGTGAGCCTGGCCCCGGCCACCAGACGGGAGAGGATGTCGCGCCCCAGATCGTCGGTCCCCAGGAAGTAATCGATGTTGCCGCTGTTGGCCCAGGAGGGGGCGAGCAGCAGGTGGTTGCTGTGCTGATCGTCGATGCCGTAGGGGATCACCAGGGGGCCGATGAGGGTCACCAGCAGCAGCAGGCCGAAGCACCAGAGCCCCGCCATGGCCAGCGGGTTGCGCCGGTAGGAGGCCCAGGTCTGCTCCAGGGGGGAGAGGATCTTGAGCTCCGGATAGATGTTCGATTTATCGTGCATGGAGCAGGCTCCCGTGCTGGTCGCAAGGGTATGGGCACGCCTGTGCGCCGGTGGCCCATGGGCCGCCGTGGTTCATCCACAGACCGCAATCAATCTTGTCTTGCATAGAGTTCTTTACGCCGTGCCGGATACATGATGGTGGTCAGCAGATCGGTGCTGACGCTGATGAAGATGACGAAGCTCGCCACCACCAGGAAGGCGCCGCGGATGGCGGCATAGTCCTGCAGCGCGATGCTGCTCACCAGCCAGCGGCCGATGCCGGGCCAGTCGAACACCACCTCGGTGATCATGGCGGAGGTGAGCACGCTGCCAAGTTGCAGCCCCAGCAGCGGCAACACCGGGGGCAGGGCGTTCTTGAGCCCGTGACGCCAGACGATCTGGCGGCGGGAGAGTCCGCGGCTGGCGGCGGCCTTGATGTAGTTCTGTTTCATCACGTCGATGAGGGAGCTGCGCACGTGGCGGATCACCTCGGTGGTGGGCACCACGGCCAGCACCAGGGAAGGCAGCACCAGATGGCGCAGGGCGTCGTGCAGGGCCGCCTCCCGCCAGGGCTCTTGGCTCATCAGCACATCGACGATGGCGATCCCGGTGATGGAGGGCACGTCGTAGAGCAGGCTGATCTGGCCAGATGAGGGGAGCCAGCCAAGATCCAGGGAGAAGAACATCACCATCAGCAGCCCCAGCCAGAAGACCGGGATGGCATAGCCGACGAGGCCGGCGGCCATGATGGAGAGGTCCGGGCTGCGCCCCTGATAGAGGGCCGCCAGGGTGCCCAGGGGGATGCCCACCAGCAGCGAGATGGCGAAGGCGGCGAGGCAGAGGGTCAGGGTCGCCGGGAAGTAGTGACGGATCTCGTCGAGGACCGGTTGGCCGGAGACGCTGGAGAGCCCGAAATCCCCGGCGGCGATGCGCTGGAGGAAGTCAGGATAGCCGTGCCAGAAATCCAGCACCTGGGTGATGAGGCGAAACTCCAGGAGGTAGGCCCCCAGAGTCAGCACCAGAAGGGTGATCACCAGCAGGGTGATGCGGCGCAGGATATAGAAAAACATGCTTATGCCTCCTGGGGGCGGTGCGCCGATGGCCCGACGATGGAGTGGTTATCTGTCATGGTCACTCCCGATGGGCCTGGTTGAAGGTGGTGCCGCCAAAGGGCATCAGGGTCAGCCCCTGAATGTCGCTGCGACTCACCTGGGTTCTCAGGGCATGGGCCAGGGGAATGAGCGGCAACTGCTCGTTGAGCAGGGACTGGGCATAGTAATAGTTGCGCAGGCGGAAGGCGAGCTGCGGGGTGGTCACCGCATCGTCCAGCAGCTGATCAAACGCCGGGCTGCACCAGCGGCTGTAGTTGTTGCCCCGCTCGACGGCGGCGCAGCTCAGCAACTGGCGGAAGAAGTTGTCCGGATCCGCGTTGTCGGCGATCCAGCCCGAGAGCAGGCTGTCATATTGTCCATGGGCGAGCCGGGTCTCGATGACCGGCCAGGCCTGCTGCACTATCTTGAGGCTCACCCCAATCTTGGCGAAATCGCTGCGCATCAGTTGCGCCGTCTTGAGACCGTCCGGGTTGTAAGGACGGGCGCCGGGTTGCACAAGCACCTGCATCTCGAAGCCGTTGGGGTAGCCCGCGTCCTTGAGCAACTGGCGAGCGAGCTTGAGATCCGGCTTGCGCTGGGGCAGGGAGGGATTGTAACCCCAGGAGAGGGGCGGCAGCAGGCTGGCAGCGCTCTGGCCGGTCTCGAAATAGACCGCCTGCAGCAGATTCTGCACATTGATGGCGCTGGCGAGGGCCTGGCGCACCTGCACCTTGTTGAACGGGGCCTTGCGGGTATTGAGGGCGAGGAAGGCGACGTTCATCCCCGACTGCACCGACAGATCCAGGTGGGAGTCCTTGTCTATCACCGACAGCTGGCTGGCAGAGGGAGTGCTCATCACGTCGCACTCGCCGGTCAGCAGCTTGGCAAGGCGCTTGGAGGATTTGGGCGTGATGTCGTAGATGAGCTGCTCCATTCTGGCCTCGCCGCCCCAGTAGCCGGGGTGACGCAGGTAGCGCACGAACTCGTTGTGGCGATACTCCTTGAAGCTGAAGGGGCCGGTGCCGATGGGGCGGCTGTCCAGCAGCGCCGGAGTGCCGGCCTTTAGCATCTGCTCCCCGTACTCGGCGGAGAGCACGATGGCGTAGTCGCTGGCCAGGGTGGCGAGGAAGGAGGCATCGGGGCGGTTCAGCTCGAACACCACCTCATAGGGCCCTTTCTTGTAGACCCGCTTGATGAGGTTGCCGAGCCCCAGGCTGTAAAAATAGGGGTACTCGCCGCCGGAGACGGCGTGGAAGGGGTGGTGTTCGTCCAGCAGACGCTGCCAGGTGAACAGGACGTCGTCGGCATTGAAGTGACGGGTCGGGCTGAACCAGGGGGTACGGTGGAAGGTCACTCCCTTGCGCAGGGTCAGGGTATAGGAGAGGCCGTCCTCGCTGCTTTGCCAGCGGGTGGCGAGCCCCCCTTCGATGCCGAGGGTGTTGGCATTGACCTCGAGCAGGCGATCGTAAATGGGACGGGCACTGGCATCCAGGGTCGCATCCGAATTGGCAAGCTGCGGGTTGAAGGTTCGGGGTGCCCCTTCGGCACAATAGATGAGCCCGGTTTTGGAGGCTTCATCGCGTTTCTGACAGCCGCTGACCAGGACCAGGAGACCAAGCAGCAGGGGGGTGAGCATTCTCATGTTGGAACCATGTTTTCAGACAAAGTTGCCCGCCAGGGGGCGGGCGCGTTGCGGGGGGCGGCCGGGCAGGCGCTCCCGTCGGGGGTGACGTGCGCCGCGTTATCCGCGCGCGCAGACCCGGTGCCAGGCATCAGCCCGCCTCCTGGTTGCCACTGTTGTCATCCCCGTCCAGCAATTGATATTTGCGCAGCATCCCTCGGAACTGGTGATAGCTCAGGGCCAGCAACTGGGCTGCTTTGCGCTGATTATACTGGGATTGCTGCATCGCTTGCTTGAGTAAATTAATCTCGTATTCCGCCACCGCCCCTTTGAGATCCAGCGGCAGGGTCAGGGTCGGGGTTGTCTCTGCCGAGGTCGGGGCGTCCGTGGAAGGGGTGGCGTCACCTCGGGCACGGGGACGCCAGGGGGAGTCAAAGGGATTGAGCACCAGATCCGCCAGCGGCAACTGGGGGTTGCCCTGGCGATAGAGACTGCGCTCTACCACGTTCTTGAGCTCCCGCACGTTGCCCGGCCAGGGGTAATCTTGCAGCAGCTGGGTCGCCTTGCGCGAGAAGCCGGCAAAGAGCGGATACCCCAGCTCCCGGGTCATGCCGTGGGCGAAGTGCTCCGCCAGCATCAGGATGTCCTCGCGCCGCTCCCGCAGGGGGGGCAGGGTGATGACGTCGAAGGCGAGCCGGTCCAGCAGGTCGTGACGAAACCGTCCTTTCTCCGCCAGTGCTGGCAGATCCTCGTTGGTGGCGCACACCAGCCGCACATCCACCTTGAGGGGCTTGGCGCCGCCCACCCGCTCGAACTCCCCGTACTCGATGACCCGCAGCAGTTTTTCCTGCACCCGGGCGCTGGTGGTGGCCAGTTCGTCGAGGAACAGGGTGCCGCCGTCGGCCCGCTCGAAGCGCCCCTGATGACGCTTGGCGGCGCCAGTGAAGGAGCCCGCCTCGTGGCCAAACAGCTCGGTTTCCAGCAGGCTCTCGCTCAAGGTGGCGCAGTTGATGGTGACAAAGCTTTGATCCCAGCGATCCGAGAGATAATGTAGGCGGTGGGCGATGAGCTCCTTGCCGGTCCCACGCTCGCCGATGATGAGCACGGGCTTGCGCAGCGGCGCGAGGCGCGATGCCTGCTCGATGATTTCTAGAAATGCGTTGGATTCACCCAACAGACTTTCCGTGGCCGTGGTCATCCCTGCCCCTGTGAGTTGAAAAATCTGGTTAATCTTACCAAAAGTTGGTTATTTTAATCATCACTTGTTTCCCCGGGACTTGAACTGCATTCTGAGTGCCCATATAAATCAACAAGTTAAATATTGTTCCAGATTGGCACACAAGTTGCCATTGTCAATGGAGACACAACCCGATGCCTATCACAGGAGTACAATCATGAGCATTTTTTCTCGCCTGGCCGACATCATCAATTCCAATCTGACGGCCCTGCTCGACAAGGCGGAAGATCCCCAGAAGATGGTGCGTCTGATCATCCAGGAGATGGAAGATGAACTGGTGAAGGAGCGCTCCAACCTGGCCCGCTTCCTCGCGAATCAAAAAGAGATCGGCCGTCAGGTGGGCCGCCATCAGGAGCGGGTCGCCGAGTGGCAGGGCAAGGCCGAGCTGGCCCTGACCAAGGGGCGCGAAGATCTGGCCCGGGCTGCCCTCATCGAGAAGAGCAAGCAGGCGGAGCTTGCCGACGCCCTGTCTCGTGAACAGCAGGCGGTGGACAGCGGCATCGAGAAGCTGGGGGAGGAGATCCGTCAGCTGGAAGCCAAGCTGGAAGACGCCCGTGCCCGCCAGAAGGCGATGGCCATTCGCAGCGAAGCCGCCAGCAGCCGTCTCAACGTGCAAAGCCAGGTGGCCCGTGGCGACAGTCAGGCCGTGGTGAGCAAGTTCGAGCGCATGGAGCGCCGCATCGACGAGATGGAAGCCCGCGCCGATCTGGGGCAGTCCGACAAGGCGCTCGCCCAGCAGTTTGCCGAGCTGGAAGCGGACGACCAGATCAGCCGCGAGCTGGAAGCCATGCGCCAGAAGCTGGGCCAGCACAATCCGGCACCGAAACAGGGAGAGTAACAGATGGAAGATCTGCTGGGTGTATTGATGGTTCCCATGGTGGTCTTCATGGTGGTGGTGGCCCCCATCTGGCTGGTGCTGCACTACCGCGCCAAGGGACGCATTGGCGCCGGCCTTGCCGATGGTGAGCGTGAACAGCTGCAGGGCTTGCTGGTGCGTGCCGAGAAGATGCAAGAACGGGTCGGCGCCCTGGAGTCGATTCTGGATGCCGAGGTTCCTGGTTGGAGAAACAAGGTATGACGGTTTTCAATGAGAGATGTCATGACTGTGGCAAAAAGCCGGAGCGGGCCGGAACCGTATTGGCGTCAATTCTGGATGCGGAAGTCCCCGGTTGGAGGAACAAGGTATGAACAGTGTCAGTCGTGAAGGGCGCAACTTGTACCGGGATCCCCAGCGGGGCAAGATTGCCGGGGTCTGTGCCGGTCTGGCAGAGTACTTCGGGGTGGAGACCTGGATCGTGCGGCTGCTGGCCATCAGTGGTCTCATCTTTGCCGGTTTCATCACCTTCACCGCCTATATTGCCGCCTGGTTCTTGCTCGACAAGAAGCCGGTCACCCTCTACTCCCAGGAAGATGCCGAGTTCGCAGAGGTGCGGATGAAGGCGCGCAGCTGGCAGGCAGGCGTCACACCTCATCAGGCCCTTGCCCGCATCGGCCAGGAGCTGGATGCACTGGAGCCCAGGGTGCAGCGCATCGAGAAGCTGGTGACCTCCAAGGAGTTCACCCTGCAACGGGAGTTCAGCAAGCTCTAATCGTGCCGGGCCGCGAGGATACTGCCTCGCGGCCGTCTCTCTGATGTGATCACAAGGAGAAGAAGACCCGCCTTGATACGCAACAAACTTGAACACTCCTGGTCGGTGCTCCAGCACAAGGCCGTTGACGCGGTGAACCGGGCCCGGGATCGCCACATCCGGCTGGCGGTCACCGGCCTCTCTCGCAGTGGCAAGACCGCGTTTATCACGGCGCTGGTCAATCAACTGGAGCACGCGGCCATCGACGGTCGTCTGCCACTCTGGGACGCCCAGCGCCAGGGACGCATCCTTGGTGCTCGCCGGGTGCCCCAGCAAAACGCCCACATTCCCACCTTTCCCTATGAACGGGGCCTCGATGCCCTGTTTGGCGATCCGCCCGCCTGGCCCGCGCCGACCCGGGGGGTGGCCGAGGTACGCCTCGAGATCCGTTATCGCACCCGCCATCCGCTGCGTCGGCACCTGGGGGAGATCTCCACCCTCTATGTGGATCTGGTGGATTATCCCGGGGAGTGGCTGCTGGATTTGCCGCTGCTGGATCTGAACTACGAGCAGTGGAGCGAGCAGGTGCGGGAGCAACTGTGCCGCCCCGAGCTGCAAGCCCTGGCGGCAGGCTGGCTGACGCCGCTCTGGCAGGCAGATCAAGCCTTCGAGGAGCGTGCCGCCAGCGAACTGGCCGCCCGCTACACCGAATATCTGCACGCCTGCAAGCAGGATCTCGGGCTTCACCTCATCCAGCCCGGGCGTTTCGTGTTGCCCGGCGAGTATGCCGGTGCGCCGCTGTTGCAATTCGTGCCCTGGGTGTGGGAGATGCCCACGCACTCCCCCGAAGACGGCACTCTCTACGCCACCTTCAAGCAGCGCTTCGAGCAGTACAAGCAGCATCTGGTACAGGGCTTCTATGAGCAGCACTTTGCAGGCTTTGATCGCCAGATCGTGCTGGTGGACTGCCTGGCGCCCCTCAATGCCGGCGCCGCGAGCTTTGGTGACATGCAGCAGGCCATCGCCCGCATCATGGAAAGCTTCGCCTACGGCAAGAGCAACTGGTGGCGCCGTCTGTTCGCCCCGCGCATCGACAAGCTGCTGTTTGTGGCGAGCAAGGCCGATCACGTCACGCCGGAGCAGCACGGACCTCTGGTGTCGCTCCTGCAGCACCTGGTGAGCCGTGGCCGGGGCCAGGCCCGCTTCGAGGGGATAGAGACCGAATGCCTGGCGCTGGCCGCCATCAAGGCCACCGAGGTGGGCAAGGGGGTGGCAGACGGACGGGAATTTCCCGCCATTCGTGGCACTACCCTCTCGGGCGAGCCCTTGCTGCTCTTCCCGGGGGAGGTGCCTGCCCAGATCCCGCCTGCGCAGTGGTGGAAAACTCAAGGGTTTGATTTTCAGGCCTTTCGCCCGCTGCCCATGAGCGCTCATCAGGCGCTCCCCCATATCCGGCTCGATGCGGCGCTGGAATTCCTGCTCGGGGATCACCTCGAATAACGGGTGGGTGGCCCGCTGTGCTCGAGGGGCGCCCACAGGAGAGAATGCGATGAACGATCAGACAAGATGGCGTACCGATGACGCCGCTCCTCTGCAAGGCAAGGTGACGCTGGAGCCCGCGCCTTCGATGGCAAGCGAAGCGAAGCCACCCGCCCCGGCCCGGCGGTTGGAAGAGGAGAGCTTCGAGCCTCTGGACGCGCTGGACGAGCTCACCGAAGTGGAACCCGCGCTTCACGTCAGGCCTCGGCGCCGTCATCGTCTGCTGGCCTGGGGGCTGGGTGGGGTGGGGCTGTTGTCCCTTGGCCAGTTTGGCGCTTTTCTGGTGGATCAGTTTGCCGCCTCCCCCTTCTGGGGCGGCGCCTGGCTGCTCGCCTCTGGCCTGGTGGCGGTGGGCACCGCCGGGGTGGCGGGGCGCGAATGGCTGCGGCTGCGCACCTTGAAGCGGCGCCAGGATGTGCGCTCAAGAGCCGAGGATCTGCTGGCCCATCAGGGGGTCGGTCAGGGGCAGGCCTTCTGCGAGGCCCTGGCCGAGAAGAGCGGTGACAAGGGGCGGGAAGGGTATCGCACCTGGTTATCACAGCTTGACGAGAGCCACAGCGATCGGGAAGTGCTGACCCTCTACAGCCAGCTGGTGCTCACCGAGCGGGACAAGCTGGCCCAGGCCCGCGTCGCCAAATGGTCGGGGGAGGCCGCCGTGCTGGTGGCCCTGAGCCCGCTCGCCACCGTCGACATGATGCTGATGCTCTGGCGCAACCTGCGGATGATCGAGGACATCGCCGATGTCTACGCCATCGAGCTCGGCTACTGGAGCCGCATCCGCCTCATCCGCCAGGTGTTTCGCAACATGCTCTATGCGGGGGCCACCGAGCTGGTGACCGAGGTAGGGATGGATCTGCTGGGCGCCGAGCTGACCGCCAAGCTCTCCGCCCGCGCCGCCCAAGGGGTCGGGGCCGGGTTGCTCACCGCGCGCCTCGGGATGCGTACCATGGAAGCCTGTCGTCCGCTCCCCTGGTGTGCCGACGAGAAGCCGAAACTGGGGGAGTTGCGCAAGCGGCTGATCGGCCAGTTGGCGGGTTATCTCAACAAGTCGTGAGGTGGCTGGCACCCGACATGGATGTCACAAATTATTTACAATTATCAAAAGCAGCCGACCCCGGGGTCGGCTGCTTTTTTGAGGGGCAAACCGTTACAGTGATCCCATGACTCAACGGCCAGTGACCGCCCGGATGGCGGCTGGCACCCGAAGGATGGGAGCACTCATGGCAAGTCTCTACACGGCCCGCCAACCGGATGGGCAGGGCCGGATCCACTACACGGACGAGGAGCACGGCACCTGGCGGATCCTGATTGCACGCCAGCTTGCGGTGCTCGATGGCAAGGCCTGCGACGAATACCAGACCGGGCTGGCACGCCTCGACCTGCCTCTGGACCGAATCCCCCAGCTGGGCGAGATCAACGCCGCCCTGATGCCCGCCACCGGCTGGTCGGTGGCGGCGGTGCCGGCCCTCATCTCCTTTGATCACTTCTTCGCGCTGCTCGCTGATCGCCGTTTTCCCGTCGCTACCTTCATTCGCCGCCGGGACGAGCTCGACTACCTGCAAGAGCCCGACATCTTCCACGAGATCTTCGGCCACTGCGCCATGCTGACCAACCCGGCCTTTGCCCACTTCACCCACCTGTATGGTCGGCTCGGACTCCATGCCAGCAAGGAGGAGCGGGTCTATCTGGCGCGGCTCTACTGGTTCACGGTGGAGTTCGGTCTCCTGCAGGGGGAGGAGGGGCTGCGCATCTACGGCGGCGGCATTCTCTCCTCCATCGGCGAGACCGCTTATGCCCTCTCGGGCAAGCCTGAGCTGCAACCCTTCGATCTGCTGGAGATCCTGCGTACCCCCTATCGCATCGACATCATGCAGCCGACCTATTTCGTGCTGCCTCGTCTCGATACCCTCTATGGTCTGGAGGGGCAGGGGATCATGGCGGCCGTGGCCGAGGCCCGTCGTCTTGGCCTGCGTCCACCCCGCTTTGCCCCCGTTGCCGGCAAGCAGGCGAGCTGACCCGTATTCATTCCCACGATGTTTCATGAAAGGAGTCCCGAATGACTGAACTGGCGAGTCAACGATGCGAGGCGTGCCGCGCCGATGCCCCCAGGGTGAGCGATCAGGAGCTGGGGGAGCTGATGCACCTCATCCCTGACTGGCAGCCCCTGGTGGTCAACGGCGAGCTGCAACTGCGTCGTGAATTTGTGTTTCGCAACTTCAAGGAGGGGCTGGCGTTCACCAACCGCCTCGGAGAACTGGCGGAGGCGGAGTTCCATCATCCGGCGATCTTGCTTGAATGGGGCAAGGTGACCGTGAGCTGGTGGACCCACAAGATAGGCGGCTTGCATCGCAACGATTTCATCATGGCAGCCCGCACCGACGGTCTGATGAAGTAACCGCCGTCTGGCGCCAACGCAGACAGGGCCTGCCCGGTGAAAGCGGGGCAGGCCCGCATTTTTGTGGGGGAGCGCTCGCACTGGCGGGATCGAGTCTGTATTATCCCGTTATTCAGAATGTTAGCTAGGAAGTGTGTGCCGAATGCGTCTTGAAGTCAGCTGTGAAGACCGTCTGGGCCTGACCCGGGAATTGCTCGACCGACTGGTGGAGCACAACATCGATCTGCGCGGCATCGAAATCGATACCTCAGGCATCATCTATCTCAATTTCCCCGAGCTGGAGTTTCGTGACTTTCAGCATCTGATGCCGGAAATTCGCCGCATTCCCGGCGTCTATGACGTCAAGACCATCCCCTACATGCCCTCCGAGCGGGAACACCACGAGATAGAGGCCCTGCTCAAGGCACTGCCGGACCTGGTCTTCTCCCTCGACAGCAAGGGGCGGGTGACCCAGGCCAACCAGGCCGCCCTCACCACCCTGGCGTTGCCACCGGACGAGGTGCGCGGCGTGGCGATCTCCTCCCTGGTCAAGGGCTTCTCGTTTGGCCGCTGGCTGGAGTCGGGGGAGATCAAGCCCCAGACCTGCAAGCTGAGCCTCGGTGGCGAAGAGTACCTGGGCGATCTGATGCCGCTGTTCGTGGCCGAAGAGAAGGGCAAGCAGGCTCTGGCCGGCGCCGTGGTGGTGCTCAAATCCGCCCGCCGGGTCGGCATGCACTTCAGTGCCCTGCACGCGGTGGAAGTGGGGGGCTTTGAGCACCTCCAGGCCGAGAGCCAGAAGATGAAAGAGGTGCTGGCCCAGGCTGCCAAGCTCGCGATGCAGGACGCTCCCTTGCTCATCGTGGGGGAGACCGGCACCGGCAAGGAGTTGCTGGCCCGGGCCTGCCACGGCGCCAGCCTGCGCTCCAGCCACCCCTTCATGGCGCTCAACTGCGCGGCCATGCCGGACAACGTGGCCGAGAGCGAGCTGTTCGGCTATGCCCCCGGCGCCTTTGGCAACAACACCGAGGGCAAGCGCGGGGTGCTGGAGCTGGCCAGCGGCGGCACCCTGATGCTGGACGAGATCGGCGACATGTCCCCCCATCTGCAGACCAAGTTCCTGCGGGTGCTGCAAGATGGCGTGTTTCGCCGGGTCGGTGACGAGCAGGAGGTGAGGGTCAACGTGCGCTTCATCTGCACCACCCAGAAGCAGTTGCTGGATCTGGTCCATGAAGGGAAGTTTCGCGAAGATCTCTACTACCGCCTCAATGTGCTTAGCCTCAATCTGCCGCCGCTGCGCGAGCGCAAGGCGGACATCATGGCCCTGGCCCAGCAGTTCGTGTCGCGCTTTGCCAGCGAACTGCAGCGCCCGCGTCCGCGCTTTACCCGCAACATGGCCGAGTACCTCACCGCCTACCGCTGGCCCGGCAACGTGCGCCAGCTGCGCAACTGCCTCTATCGGGCCATGACCCTGCTGGAAGGGGACGAGATTGGACCCGAGCACGTGGACTTGCCGGTGGCGGCCGATGCCATGCCGCTCATCGACGAGTGGTTCGAAGGGGGGCTCGACGAGGCGGTGAAGCGTTTCGAGAGCCGCCTGCTGGAGCGGCTCTACCCGGCGTTCCCCTCCACCCGCCAACTGGCCAAGCGGCTCGGTGTCTCCCATACCGCCATCGCCAACAAGCTGCGCGAATATGGGATTGGCAAGAAGTAGTGTCGATGGACGGTGTCTGCCTGGGGCATTGAGTGCCTTGCAGGCACGGCTGCGACACCCGGTGACGCAACCGTGCCACTTGCCTCTGGGGGCTGGCCACCCGGCTGGTAAGCTCGGTGCGGTGCCATGCAGGCACTCTCATCATGGGCGTCGGGTTACCCCGGCGCCGACCTGGACACTCTCGCGGGCACCATGCAGATGTTTTGTTACCTCCGGTTACTGATGTGGCTGGCGCCACTGTGCTGCATGCTGATGCTGGCAAACCAGGCCATGGCGGCAACCTCCGCCGAGGCGCGCGGCGACATGGTGCGCCAGACCGTGCTCGATATCCTCAGTTACACCCGCTGGCCCAGCGAGCCCGCCAGACTTCGGCTCTGCATCACGGCGCCGACGGAATATGCGTCATCCCTTCTGACCATCGAACGGCAGGCCAATGGCCGACCGGTGGAGGTCCATCGCTACGACATGGGCGACGAGTCGCTGATCCAGCGCTGCGATGTCATCTATCTGGGGGTGCTGGCACCGGCGCAGCGCCTCTCCCTGTTCGAGCGCCTGCGCGGTCACGCCATCCTCAGCATCAGTGAGCAGAGCCGCGAATGCATCGCCGATGCGGTCTTCTGTCTGCAGGCCGGGGAGGAGAGGGTGCGTTTTCGGGTCAATCTGGATGCGCTGGCCCGCAGCGGTGTGCGAGTGCACCCGGCCGTGCTCAAGCTCGCGCGAGCCGATGAGGAGGTGCGATGACGGTCCATCACGCCACTCCCCGGCTTACCCTGCGACAGAGTCTGGGGCGCACCCACATGATGATCTCCCTGACTGCCGTCTGCATGGCCGGGTTGTTTCTGACCGTCACGGCGTTGCTGGCGCTGCGCCTTTATGCGGATCACAACCTCAAGCTGGTGGCGCGGGCCATCAGCTACACCACTGAGGCGGCCGTGGTCTTCCATGACAAGGAGGCGGCACTGGATGCCCTGGAGACCATCACCTCCCGGGAAGACATAGCCAGCGCCAGCATAGTACTGCCGGACGGCCAGGTGCTGGCGAGCTGGCGCCGGGACATCACTACCCCCTGGACCACCCTGGAGCAGCACCTGGCCCGCCTGATCCTGCCGGGGCCCGTGGCGCTCCCCATGGTGCGCGAGCACAAGGAGATAGCCAGGGTGCATCTGGTCGGTCACGGCCAGTACCTGCTGCGATTCCTGTTGCAGACCTTGCTGGCTACCCTGGTGTGCCTGCTCATCAGTATTCTCGGGGCACTCCATGTGGCGCGCCGGATGCAACGCTCCATCACGGCACCCCTCAAGGCCCTGACCGAGGTGGCTTACAACGTCAGCCGCCAGCGGGCCCTCAAGGAGCGGGTGCCGGCGGCCAATATCGCCGAGCTGCACGAGCTGGGCGAGGATTTCAATTCGCTGCTCGATGAGCTGGAAGCCTGGCAGGCCCACCAGAAGCGGGAGAACGCCAGCCTGCTGCATCAGGCAACCCATGATCCCCTGACCGGTCTGCCCAACCGCGCTCTGTTCGAGGCTCGCATTGAGCAGGCCATCCTGGCAGGCAACAAGGGGCATGAAGGTTTTGCCCTGCTCTATCTGGATTGCGATCGTTTCAAGCAGATCAATGACAACCTGGGCCACAGCATCGGCGACGAAGTGCTGATCGCCGTGGCGCGGCGGGTGCAGCATCAGCTCAGGCCCCTGGATCTGGTCTGCCGGCTGGGGGGAGATGAGTTCGTCATCCTCCTGACCCCGATCCAGGGGGAGGACGAGGTGCGCGAGGTGATAGGGCGAGTGCAGCAGGCCATGAACACCCCCGTGGTATTGAGTGACGGTCGCCATCTCGGGGTGGGGATCAGCATCGGCTCTGCCCGCTATCCCGAGCAGGGGAAGACGGCGGATGCCCTGCTGCAATGGGCAGACGACGCCATGTATCAAGCCAAACGACAACGCAGGGAGGAGAGAGAAACACGAAAAACGAGCACGTGAAGTTGAACCGGAAATAGTGAAAGGATGATAAGAATGCGCATGTTGAACCCGATCAAAGCGGGCCTGGTGGCACTGTTGCTGAGTGTGCTGGCGGCGTGCCAGAGCCCTCCCCAGGGGCTCACGGCGGAGCAGATCGCCGCCTTGAAGGAGCAGGGATTTCACCTGACCGACCAGGGATGGACCCTGGATATCTCCAACAAGGTGCTGTTCGCCAACAATGTGGGGGCCCTCAACCCCGAGACCCGCCAGGTGGTGGAGAAACTCGGCAAGGCCCTGATTGAGGTAGGACTGAACCGGGCCCGGGTGGACGGTCATACCGACTCCAACGGTGATGAGGCCTACAACCAGCAACTCTCCCTCAAGCGGGCACGGTCGGTGGCCGATGTCCTGGTGTCGGTGGGTATGCCCCAGGGGAACCTGGATATCCGTGGCCGCGGAGAAGAGGCGCCCATCGCTGACAACGCGACCGCTGCCGGACGAGCGGAAAATCGCCGGGTTGCCATCATCATCGGCAATGGCTGACCCCGTCAGCCGGTATCGGCGCGGCGCTCCCGTCGGGAGCCTTGAATCAACCGCCTGATCCCGTGTGTGCCACCACTCTCCAGTGGGAGAGTGGCTCTCTTCCCTTGTTGTTTCACGTCTTCCTTGCCTGACGCGCTGCTGCCCTGATGGGGACAGAGTGACGGCTCAATCCTTCCCGACTTGATCCAGCACAAATACCTGCAACTGATATTCGTTATCATTTGCGTTATTTACGCAGGGTAACCCCAGTGACGACTCTCCAGCTTTCTTCGACCATGACGGGGCTTTGTACCCCGGATCCCCTCAAATTCGCCTTCACCGCCAAGACGTCGGCCCATGCCAGCCGGGGAGGGACCGCCCCCCTGATGCTGGACGATGCCGGCTGGCAAGCCTGGTGGCAGCAGGAGAGCGAGGCCAAGGCCCGAGCGCTCTATATCCATATCCCGTTTTGCCGCAAGCGCTGCAGTTTTTGCAACTTCTTCGAAAACGGCGCCCATCCGGCGCGCATGAGCCGCTACATGGAGGCACTCTGCGGGTCGCTGCACCAGGCAGCCGAGACGCCGCTCGTCCAGAGCCGGCCTTTTTCGGCGGTCTATGTGGGGGGCGGCACGCCAACCGACATGGCGGCGGGCGATCTCGCCCGCCTGGCCAGCGCCATCCGCCGTTTTCCCCTGACCGTAGATGCGGAGCTGACCCTGGAGGGGCGGCTCAACGGCTTTGATGACGAGAAGTGGCAGACGGCCCTGGCGGGTGGCTTCAATCGCTTCTCGTTCGGCGTGCAGAGTTTTGATACCCGCGTGCGCCAGCAGGCGGCCCGCTTCGATGACAGGGAGACCTTGCTGTCCCGGCTGGCGGCGCTGACCCGCCACAACGAGGCGGTGATCGTGGCGGATCTCATCTTCGGTCTGCCGGGGCAGGATGAGGCCGTGTGGCGCCAGGATATCGCGGATGTGATGGCGAGCGGGGTGCACGGGGTGGATCTCTATCAACTCATCTCCATGGCGGGCACCAACCTGGCGCGCGCCGACGAGAAAGGCACCCTGGGCTGGGCCGCCGATGGCCAGCAGCGGGCAGTCATGTATGCCGACGGGGCACGGACGCTGGAGGCGGGGGGCTGGGAGCGGCTCTCCTGCAGCCACTGGCGGCGCACCGATGCCGAGCAGAGCCGTTACAACCAGATGGCCAAGTGGGGCGCCGAGATCCTGCCCTTCGGCGCAGGGGCGGGGGGCAACATTCACGGCCACGGCCTCATGTATGGCCGGGATCTGGCGCCCTGGCATGAGGCGCAGGCGGGGGGCGTGCGTGCTCCCGGCATGGTGATGAGGCCCAATCCCGATGCCCGTCTCGACGGGCTGCTGCGAGGGGGGCTCGATACCGGATGGCTGGCGTTGTCGCAATTGCCACAGGGGCTGGTCTCCCACCTGATGCCGCTCTTTGAGGCCTGGCAGCGACACGGGCTGGCACGGCTCTCGGCCGAGCGTCTCGCCCTCACCCTGGCGGGGCGTTTCTGGAACGTGAATTTGCAGGCCGGGTTGTTCGAGTATCTGAGGTGCAATCCACCGGGGGGGAGCAAGGAGGGCGCGAAACCATCCGGCCACCCGGGCAAGATGGCCGGTCATGCCCGGGTATAACGGGCTATCGGAGCACAGAAAGGAGGCGGGGGCCTGGTGCAGGCCCCCGCTTTTTGTCAGCGGTTGTCGACCTCGTCCACCCGTACCCGCAGCACTCCCTCTGCGAGGGTGGTGATCAGGGTCTGGCCTGCATTGACCTGGGATGCGCGGCGGATCACCTCCCCGGAGGGGGTGCGCACGATGGCGTAACCGCGCCCCAGGGTGGCCAGCGGGCTGATGCCGTCGAGGCGGGCTCCCAGCATGGCGAGGCGGTGGCGGGCGAGATCCTGGCGTTTTGCGATGAGGGCATGGAGGCGCTCCTCGGCAAGCTGGTGACGACGTTTGCCGATGGCCAGCCGCTTTTCGGGGCTTCTGGCCTGCAGGCGCATGGCGAGGCCCGCGAGGCGCCGCTCCCCCTGGTGCAGGCGATCACGCAGGTGCTGCTGCAAGCGGCGGTCGAGCTCGTCGAGGCGCTGTGACTGCTGCTCCAGCCGTCGCTTGGGATCCTGATGATCGAGCCGCTTCTGCAGCAGGACGAAGCAATGGCGGGCGGCGACCTGGTGACGGCTCATGGCCTGGGTGAGCCGCTGGCGCAGGTGCACGAGGCGCTGGGCGCGGGTGCGCCTGTCCGGCGCCACCAGCTCGGCGGCGGCAGAGGGGGTGGGGGCACGAAGGTCGGCGGCAAAGTCGCTGATGGTGACGTCCACCTCGTGTCCTACGGCGCTCACCACGGGGATGGCGGAGCCTGCGATGGCCCGTGCCACCGCCTCTTCGTTGAAGCACCAGAGATCTTCAAGGGAGCCGCCGCCGCGTCCGACGATGAGCACATCCACCTCGGCGCGGCGGTTGGCAAGCATGATGGCCGAGACGATCTGGGCGGTGGCGGCGCTCCCCTGCACCTGGGTCGGGTAGATGAAAACGGGCAAGTCCGGGGCGCGGCGTTCAAGCACCGTCAGCATGTCGTGCAGGGCGGCGCCGGTGGCGGAGGTGACCAGCCCGACGGCGCGGGGTTCCCGGGGCAAGGGGCGCTTGCGCCCTTCGTCAAAGAGCCCTTCGGCCCCGAGGCGGCGCTTGAGCTCCTCGAAGCGCAAGGCCAGCATGCCATCCCCGGCGGGCTGCATGGACTCGATGATGAGCTGGTAGTCGCCCCGGGGTTCATAGAGGGAGACTCGCGCCTGCACCAGTACCTGCATGCCATCCAGGGGACGGAACGGCACCCGGCGGTTGTTGCCCTTGAACATGGCGCAGCGAACCTGGGCCGACATGTCCTTGAGGGAGAAGTACCAGTGGCCGGAACTTGGCATCGCGAGGTTCGAGAGCTCGCCGGTGAGCCACACCAGCCCCAGATCCTGCTCCAGGATCATGCGCACGGCGCTGTTGAGGCGGGTGACGGTGAAGATCTGCTGTTGTCTGCTCTGACTGGCGGGTTCGAGGTGATTCAAGGCTGTCCCTGCTGTGGTGTCCGCCGGGGCGGGAGAAACGATGGGGGTCATCATACCCCAGTTGCGCCCATCTGCCGAGCCATGGGCCCGGCAGATGACGCGGAGCCTAGGCTTGTGCCTTGGCCGACTTGATGGCTTTGGCGGGGCTGGTCACCAGCCAGACCGCGAGGCAGACCACGGCGCCGCCGAACACGAAGCCGCCGGTGAGGGTTTCCCCCAGCACCAGATAGCCCCACAGGATGCCGAAGGGCGGAATGAGGAAGGTGACAGTGAGGCTTCGCAGGGGGCCGATGTCGGCGATCAGTCTGAAATAGAGCAGATAGGCGAAGGCGGTGCAGAGGAAGCCGACCGCCAGCACGCTGGCCCAGACCCCAGGCTGGGCCCAGTCGACGGCGGGGCCGGTCGCCAGGGTGTAGCCGAAGAAGGGAAGCAGGAAGAGGACGGCCCCTATCTGGCTGCCAAAGGCCACCAGTTTGGCGTCCAGGCCTCCCCGCTCGGTGACCCAGCGTCTCGTCAGAAAGCCGGCGCAGCCATAGCAGGCGGTGGCGATGAGGCAGGCCAGCACCCCGATGGCCAGTTGGCCGCTCAGGTCGACCTCCCCGGTGGTGGTGATGAGCCCGATGCCCACCAGCCCCAGCATGACCCCGGCCCACTTGCGCAAGGTCAGCGCCTCGTGAAAGAAGGAGAAGCCGATGAGGGCGCCCATCAGGGGCGTGGTGGCGTTGAGGATGGCGGAATACCCTGCGGGCAGCCAGAGGGCCGCCACGGCATACATCAGGAAGGGGACGCCGGAGTTGATGATGCCAAGCACCATGATGGATTTGAGCTTGCCCTGAAACTGCATGGGGGTGCGCAGCAGCAGGAGCATGGCGGCGAGCCCGACGAGGGCGAAGAAGACCCGCAGGAAGGTGGTGTTGACCGAGCCGAACGCCGGCGCCGCGATGCGCATGAACAAGAAGCTGGCACCCCAGATGGCTGCCAGCGCGAGCAATCTCCCGTAATCCGATGGTCTCATCGTTTCTCCCTGAATGAACCGCCCTGTTGCCCGAGATGGCAAGAGGGATTGCATCATGGGGGCAAGTGTCCCCGATGGCAACGGCGCCGTGCAGGAGGCAGGGGCTGACCCTGTGCCCGAGGTGGTCGCGGAGGGCGGCCATCTTGCTCTCCCCGATGGGGGGGCCCCTCACTTCTGCGCCAGGAAATGAAAGCGCTATCAATCACATACAGCCCATGATGAGGTCGACAGTGGTCACATTTTGCGCGTGTTGGCCATGAATTGGCCATGGGGGACTCTAGACTGGTCGGGCTCATCTGAAGGCGGGACGTTGCGGATGGGGGAATGCCGGGACACACCGGCATCACACACAAACAATGAAAATAAAGGACTATCAATGGCTAGATGGATACTCGCGGCCGGATTGTTGGGAACCCTGATCACGGCGCCGAGCACGGCGGCGGAGTGGTTCTTCCGGGGCACCGCGAATGGATGGGCGGCGACCGCCATGACGTCGACGGACGGCGTCAATTTTGATACCTGCCAGCGCTTCGTGAGCGGGGATGCCAGCGGCGGCCCGCGCTTCAAGATAGACAGGTACGGCAACTGGCAGCAGAGCTACCCGGCGGCCGACTACGGGGTCAATGCCAACACGGCGTACCAGATCCGCATCAACGCGAGCACCCAGGCGGTGAGCGCGACGGCGGTGGCCAGTTGCGAGGCCTCGGGGTTTGCCAGCACCTTGCCGCAGCTCAACGTGCGCGGCACCTTCAACGGCTGGGCCAGCCTCCCCATGACCCTGGTGGCGGATCACCTGTGGCAGGTGGAAGCCTACCTGGATGGCAAGGCGAGCCAGCGCCTCAAGTTTGATCAGGCTGGGGACTGGGCCGTCAACTTTGGCGACAGCAACGGCGACGGCGTGCTGGAGAAAAGTGGCGGCGACATCTTTTGGAGCGCCGTGGGCACGGTGCGCATCCAGGTCAACGATCAGACCCTGGCCTACAGCATCACCCCCCTTGGGGATGACAACCAGCCGCCGCTCGCGGTCATCACCCCGGGGGGGACGGTGAACGTGACCCAGGGGGCGTCGCTCACCTTGAGCGGCAGCGACTCCACGGATCCCGACGGCCAGATCGCGAGCTATCTGTGGAGCAGCGGCGAGACCACGGAGAGCATCGTCGTCAACACCACCCAGACCGGCACCTTCACCTATGGCCTCACGGTCACCGACGATCAGGGCGCCAAGGGCAGCAGCAGCGTGAGCGTGGTGGTCGGGGCAGGACAGAGCAGCGACAGCTGGTACTTCCGGGGCACGGCCAACAACTGGGGGCTCACCCCCATGACCAGCGAGGATGGCACCATCTTCTGCACCGAGCAGGCCTTTGGCAGCAACAACCCCCGCTTCAAGATTGACCACAAGGGGGACTGGACCGAGGCGTATCCGGCCCAGGATTACCTGGTCAGCGCCAACACCAGTTATCGCATCTGCTTTGACAGCCTGCGCAAGGCCATCGAGGTGGAGACGCTGGCCGGGGCCGATCTGCAGGCCCCCACGGTGACGGCCACCCCGTCCCCGGGGAGTTATGTGGACAGTCAGTCCATCACCCTGGGAGTGAGCGACGATCAGGACAGCGCCCCCGCCGTGCATTTCACGACGGACGGCAGCCAGCCCACCACGGCATCGGCCCGCTATGCAGGTCAGCCCCTGGTGGCGAGTGACAAGGGGAGCGGCACCGATCTGGTGATCCGCACCCTTGCCATCGACGCCAGCGGCAATCAGCGCGAGCAGCGCTTCGAGTACCGTATCGGCGAGCAGGGGGTGGCGAGCGGCGATTTTCGCGCCGAGAGCATCTACTTCCTGCTGACTGCCCGCTTCTATGATGGCGATGCCAGCAACAACTACTACAACCGGGATCGCTACAAGGCGGGGGATCCCCAGTGGCGTGGCGACTTCAAGGGTTTGATCGCCAAGCTCGACTACATCAAGGATCTCGGCTTCACCGCCATCTGGGTGACGCCGCCGGTGGAGAACCGCTCCGGCCTCGACTACCACGGCTACCATGCCTACGACTTCTACCGGGTCGATCCCCGTCTGGAGTCGCCGGGGGCGGGTTACCGGGAGTTCATCCAGGCGGCCCACGCCAAGGGGCTCAAGGTGATCCAGGACGTGGTGCTCAACCACTCGAGCCAGTACGGCCTGCGCGGCAAGACCTGGATCGATCGCCTGCCCGTCAAATACTACGTACCGGCGGGGTCGAGCCAGGGACTCATCAACAATGGCCCCTATCAGGGCAATCTTGGGGATTACGCCAGTGCCAACCGCTGTGACGACGACAACCCGGCGGCGCCCGACTGGTACAAGGCTCGCTGCCAGTCCGATCCGGCGGGCACCCAGCCCCTGGTAGATCCCAAGACCGGCGCCACCGTGCCGAGCGCAGGCTACAACCCCAACCGCTTCTTCGGCATCGACGCCCAGACCCTGGATCCCGCCTGGTATCACCTGGACGGTTTCATGTCCGGCGGTGACTGGGAGAGCCCGCTCGCCCTGCAGCGCAAGCACATGGCGGGGGACTGCATCGATCTCGCCACCGGCAACCAGAACGTCAAGGACTACCTCAACGGCGCCATTCGTCAGTACCTCGACATGGGGGTGGATGCGATTCGTATCGATACCTTGAAGCACATCGAGCGGGACGAACTGCTGACCTATGTCCATGACTGGCAGGCCCACAAGCCGGGGCTGTTCGTCTTTGGCGAAAACCTGGTCAAGGGCACCGGCTGGGGCTCTGAGCTGGCCAACGACAATGCCTCGGCGGTGATCCGCCCCTGGTGGTATACCCGCACCACGCCGAACCCGGCCAATCCCCGTGCAGGGGGCGATTCCGGCCTCTCTGTGCTGGACTTCTCGCTGTTCTCCACCTTCCGTGACAACGTCACCCGGGGGAACTTTGGCGGGGTAGGGGGGATTTTCGCCATGGACTGGGTCTATGGGGATGCCACCAAGCTCATCACCTTCTTCCAGAACCATGACGTGGGGCCGGACAACGACTTCAAGTACCGCTACGGCGGGGAAGAGGGGAATGCGGCCATGACCTACAACCTGCTCTGGACGGCGCGGGGGATCCCGACCCTCTACTACGGGGAGGAGGTGATGTTCCAGGCGGGCAAGCCCCAGGATATCGATGGGGCCACCATGACGGTGGATCAGACCGGTCGTGCCTACTACGGGGAGGTGCTGGACAACCCCGCCACCCCGAGCCACCCGCTTTATCAGCACATCAAGCGCTTGAACCAGATCCGCAAGGCGGTGCCCGCCCTGCAAAAAGCGCCCATGAGCCAGGTGAACGAGTGGGGGAGCGGCATCAGCTTCGTGCGTGATCTGAGTGCCGAAGGGAGCTACGCCGCCGTGGGCCTTGCGGCCAACTCGGCCCAGCAGATAAACCTGAGTGGCCTGAAGAACGGCACCTACACGGACGCGGTAACCGGTGCGAGCCAGAGCGTCAGCAACGGCAGCCTGAGCTTTGCGGTGCCCGCCTATTCGGCGCGGGTCTGGGTACTGAACGGCCCGGGCAAGGTCGGTGCTGACGGCAAATACCTCAAGTAAGGAAGCCCTGTCACAGGGTGCAGCGAGTCGGCCTTCGGGCCGACTTTTTTATTCTGCCTTCTGCCTATGCCTGAATGGATGCCCCATCCTGATGGGGCTCTGGCTCTGGCTCTGGCTCTGGCTCTGGCTCTGGCTGCGGGGGCTGGTGGATGGGCAGACCTGTGGACTCGCGACCAGCACGCTCATGGGCAGGGGGCTAGAGGGAAGGGGAGTGGTGCATCCGCCGCCCGAGTCACTTCATGCTCTGCATATTGGAGTGCTCATTGCTGTGCTCATGGCAGTGAGCAAAGCGGTGCCCATGTCGTCTTTGCGCTGCGGTGCAAGGCAAACTGTGCCACTCGGCTGCTCTATATTGGTGCAATTGCTCTTTATTGGTGCGCGACATCCACATCCGCCCCTGGAACCCGCCCCGAAGAAACACGCCGTATGGCCCCCGGGCTTCCCCCATGACAAGCATCATCCATGCTGAAAAGCGGCATCCTATCGACATGATCTGCCGAAAAACCGGGCTGTGAAGGGGATAGCACGAGGCCTTTTTCGGTGACGCGGGTAAACATGCTGCGCCACTGTGATGGCCGATCACGGAAGTGGTGGATTCTACCTGCATATTGCGCATTTGTCGGAATTTAAATCCGATTATTTATGTTATCGCGGACTCTTGTTTTGATTGGCGCTCTTTTTGCTGTGCCTTGTCATCCCCATGATGGCGAGATCAGGGGGCGGGGGAGCGCAAGATTGGGGGGTGGGGACGGCAAGGTGAACGGGTCGCCGCCATCAGCCCCAACGCGGCCTGGTTGTCGGGCAACGGATGCCACCATCAAATCGGATCTAAGGAGTCATATGGAAGGTGAAATGACCATGCAGCCAGCGGCTGCGGGCAGGGGGCTGGCCCATACCCTCAAGGACGATGTCTACGGCATGGTGCTCGGGGTCATGTTTATCGCCGTGGGGCTCAATCTGCTCAAGTGTTCCGGCATGATCACCGGTGGCATCGCGGGCATCGCCCTGCTGATCGCCCATGTCAGCACCCTGCCCATCGGCGTGCTCTTCTTCCTGGTGAACCTGCCCTTCATGGTGTTCTGCTACGTCACCATGGGGCGCGCCTTCACCCTCAAGACGCTGATCGTCAACGTCGCCCTCTCGGCGGCCACCCAGGCGGTGCCGCTGCTGCTGACGGTGAGCTATGTCCATCCCCTGTTTGCCGCCCTGGTGGGGGGAACCTTCCTCGGCATGGGGGTCTTGTCTCTGGCGCGTCACAATGCCTCCGTGGGGGGCACCGGCGTGGTGACGCTCTGGCTGCAACGGCGCACCGGCATCAATGCGGGAAAGAGCCAGATGGTGCTGGATGTGCTGGTGTTTGCGCTCTCTCTGCTCACCCTGCCGCTTCCCCTGCTGCTCTGGTCAACCCTGAGTGCGCTGGCCATGAACGCCATGCTGATGAACTGGCACAAGCCGGGCCGCTATCAGGGGAACTGACAGCCGGTCTGGCTGACGGCTGAGAGGGAAAAAGGCCGTTCCGGGAGACTGGCGGCAGAAAGGGGCTCAACGGCAAAAAAGATCATCTTGTCGGGAAAAACGGCATGGTTACGGCTGAATTTATTGGTTTTTTGCCCTGTTGGTGGCGTTAAATCGGGCTACGCCATAAAAAATTCAAAAAACTTCTTTACCACTGCCCAATGCATGAGTAAAATTTGTCGGCAATATTTTACACCCCCACTCCTCAACGGTGAGATATTGCCATGCTCAGGATTGCCAAAGAAGCGCTGACCTTCGACGATGTACTGTTGGTTCCAGCCCACTCCACTGTTCTCCCCAATACCGCCGACCTGCGTACCAAGCTCACGTCTGCGATCACGCTGAATATCCCGATGATCTCCGCTGCCATGGACACAGTGACCGAAGCCCGTCTGGCTATCGCACTGGCCCAGGAAGGCGGTATCGGCTTCATTCACAAGAACATGTCCATCGAGCAGCAGGCTGCCGAAGTGCGCAAGGTCAAGAAGTACGAGAGCGGTGTGGTCAGCGATCCCGTTACCGTGCGCCCTGACATGACCATCGCCCAGATCAAGGAGCTGAGCCACAAGAACGGTTTCGCCGGTTACCCCGTGGTGACTGACGGCAACCAGCTGGTGGGTATCATCACCGGCCGTGACGTGCGCTTCGTCATCGATCTCTCCCAGACCGTCGAACAGATCATGACCCAGAAAGATCGTCTGGTGACCGTGCGTGAAGGGGCCCCTCGTGAAGAGGTGGTGGCCCTGATGCAAAAGCACCGCATCGAGAAGGTGCTGGTGGTCAACGGCGACTTCAAGCTCAAGGGCATGATCACAGTGAAGGACTTCCAGAAAGCCGAGCGCAAGCCCAACGCCTGTAAAGACGAGCGTGGCCGTCTGCGGGTCGGTGCCGCCGTCGGTGCCGGTGCCGGCAACGAAGAGCGCGTCGCCGCCCTGGTGGAAGCCGGTGTGGACGTGCTGCTGATTGACTCCTCCCACGGCCACTCCCAGGGCGTGCTGGATCGCATCAAGGCGACCCGTGAAGCCTATCCTGACCTGCAAATCATCGGCGGCAACGTCGCCACCGCCGCTGGCGCCAAGGCGCTGGTGGAAGCGGGTGTCAACGCCGTCAAGGTCGGTATCGGCCCGGGCTCCATCTGTACTACCCGTATCGTGACCGGCGTGGGCGTGCCCCAGATCACCGCCATCTCCGACGCTGTGGACGCCCTGGAAGGCACCGGCGTGCCGGTGATTGCCGATGGCGGCATCCGCTTCTCCGGCGATGTGGCCAAGGCCATCGCCGCGGGCGCAAGCTGCGTCATGGTGGGCTCCATGTTTGCCGGTACCGAAGAGGCGCCGGGCGAGATCGAGCTCTATCAGGGCCGCTCCTTCAAGTCCTACCGCGGCATGGGCTCTCTGGGTGCCATGTCCAAGGGCTCCAGCGACCGTTACTTCCAGACCGACAACGCCGCCGACAAGCTGGTGCCGGAAGGGATCGAAGGGCGCGTGCCGTACAAGGGCCGCCTCAAAGAGATCATCCACCAGCAGATGGGCGGCCTGCGCTCCTCCATGGGTCTGACTGGCAGCGCGACCATCGACGACATGCGCACCAAGGCCGAGTTTGTGCGCATCTCGGGCGCCGGGATGAAAGAGTCCCACGTTCACGACGTGACCATTACCAAAGAAGCCCCCAACTACCGGATGGGCTGATGAAACGGGGCTCTGCGCCCCGTTTTTCCACCCTTTTTTTATCCCGTGCTTTTTGTGACAACATCAGCCTGATGCAGGAATAAAATGACTAAAGACATTCACGCCCACCGTATCCTTATCCTGGATTTCGGTTCCCAGTACACCCAGCTCATCGCCCGTCGCGTCCGTGAAATCGGCGTCTACTGCGAGCTGTGGGCCTGGGATGTAACCGAAGAGCAGATCCGCGAGTTCAACCCGAGCGGCATCATCCTCTCCGGCGGCCCGGAATCCGTGACCGAGGCGGGCAGCCCGCGCGCCCCCGAGTACGTGTTCAACGCCGGTGTGCCGGTGTTCGGTATCTGCTACGGCATGCAGACCATGTCCGAGCAGCTCGGCGGCAAGGTGCAGTCCTCCAACCTGCGTGAATTCGGCTACGCCCAGGTCGAAGTGCTGGGCCAGTCCGGCAAGACCAGCGCTCTCTTGCGCAACATCGAAGACGCCATTGCCGACAACGGCAATGCCCTGCTGGATGTCTGGATGAGCCACGGCGACAAGGTCACCGAGATCCCCGCCGGTTTCACCACCATCGCCCAGACCGCGACCTGCCCCCATGCCGCCATGGCCGACGAAGCCAAGCGCTTCTACGGCGTGCAGTTCCACCCGGAAGTGACCCACACCCGCCAGGGTGCCCGTATGCTGGAACACTTCGTCAAGGACATCTGCGGCTGCGAATGCCTCTGGACCCCGGCCACCATCATCGACGACGCCGTTGCCCGCATCCGCGAGCAGGTGGGTGACGACGAGGTGATCCTGGGCCTCTCCGGCGGCGTGGACTCCTCCGTGGTCGCCATGCTGGTGCACCGCGCCATCGGCGATCGCCTGACCTGTGTCTTCGTCGACAACGGCCTGCTGCGCCTGAACGAAGGCCAGCAGGTGATGGACATGTTCGGCGATCACTTCGGCCTGAACATCATCAAGGTCGACGCCGAAGAGCGCTTCCTCTCCGCTCTCGCGGGTATCGACGAGCCGGAAGCCAAGCGCAAGACCATCGGCCGCGTCTTCGTCGAAGTGTTCGACGACGAGTCCAAGAAGCTCAAGAACGCCAAGTGGCTGGCCCAGGGCACCATCTACCCGGACGTCATCGAATCCGCTGCCAGCAAGACCGGCAAGGCCCACGTCATCAAGTCCCACCACAACGTCGGCGGCCTGCCGGAAGAGATGAAGATGGGGCTGGTGGAGCCGCTGCGCGAGCTGTTCAAAGACGAAGTGCGCCGCGTCGGCCTCGAACTCGGCCTGCCCTACGACATGCTCTACCGTCACCCCTTCCCGGGCCCGGGTCTGGGCGTGCGCGTGCTTGGTGAAGTGAAGAAAGAGTACTGCGACCTGCTGCGCAAGGCTGACGCCATCTTCATCGAAGAGCTGCGCAAGGCCGACCTCTACAACCAGGTCAGCCAGGCGTTTGCCGTCTTCCTGCCGGTGCGCTCCGTCGGCGTCATGGGCGATGGCCGCAAGTACGACTGGGTCATTGCCCTGCGCGCCGTCGAGACCATCGACTTCATGACCGCCCACTGGGCTCACCTGCCGTACGACTTCCTCGGCCACGTGTCGAATCGCATCATCAACGAGATCAACGGCATCTCCCGCGTGGTGTACGACGTCTCCGGCAAGCCGCCCGCGACTATCGAATGGGAATAAGCGGCTAACGCCTCTCCCTGCGATCACGCAAAACTGTCAAAAAGGCGCCCTTGAGGCGCCTTTTCTTTTTCCAATCGTTTGCGAGAAAATTTTGTCCCTGGCGCAGGGGGTGAGGGCTCTGTTGCCAACGTTGTCGCGGTGAGTGCCCGAGTCGATCGGAAGAGCGCCATCCATCGCATCCACACAAGGCGGCAGGCTGTGGTTTATCCAGACGGGGAGGGGGAGCAACCCCTGTCCGCAGTTGCCATGTGGGTAATGGAGCCGGATACCCGCCGTTTGGATGCCCCATCTTGATGCAAGAGGGTGATGCGAGTGGCTGATGCGCCCCCCCAAGACGGGGTCATTTCTTGATCTGGCTTGGGAAACACCCACCCTCCGCTTTTTCTTGTCTCTCTCGCTCGCTAGGATAGTCGTTTGGAAATGACTTCTTTGGAGTCACCTATGAGTCAGGCCAAGAGACATCGCGTGGGCCAAAGGCAGCAAACTGGAGGCTGTCGGGCGGTAGCTTGGCTGTTATTCGGGAATGGCACGGGCGGACTGGGTACCAGTGGGTGTCGCAGTGGATAGAAGCGAATGCAACAGCGAGTCAGTACCAGCAGGATCTTCTATTCGGATGTTTCAGTGATGCAAATGCATCACTATTTTGACTTGTTCACGCAGGCGGGTTTGGTGGTGCTTTCCATGGCTGATTTCTTTTCTGTATTTCATACGGCGTAAGTCATAGAGCCAAAAGAGGAAGTCAGGCGAATATGCTCAGCTGTCAGAAATTGGTTGGTAATATTATGATTTAAAATGAGTTTTATGGCGGTTATGAAGATGAAGCGGAGTTATACAGAAGGCTCTGCTATTGGATTAGTACCGCCTTCCATCTAATCACTGTTAGGCGCTTGAGTTCAAAGCCATGGCAACACAGAAGCTCACACTGGTAGAAAACGCGTTCGACAGCCTTGAGCATGCGATTTCGCATCTCAACGCAATGCCCAAGGCGCCAACAGCAGGAACCTTCAAGCGCATCATCCTGGACCTCTCTCACGTAGCAGAACTTCTTTTCAAAGAACGTCTTCGCCAAATTCACCCTGCGTTTATTCTGTCTGACGTTGATAAGTACCCCTCTGCTACAGCTCACACCGTGACGGCTGCGGATGCTTTACGCCGCCTTCAAAGAATTGGAGAGGTTGAGTTCACTGAGGCTGACCAAAGCGCATTAAAAACCATCAGAGAGAAGAGGAATGAAATTGAGCACTATGAGTTCTCCATTGACGCAACCGAGGCAAAGGTTGTCATTGGTAGCGTGCTCGCTTTTATCTTTCGCTTCGCCACAGATGAAGTAGGGCTCGATTGGGCTGGCCGCAGGATTGAAGATCCGGCGTGGAAGCGCCTCAATGAGTATGCCGAGTTCTATGAACTTGAAAAGGCTCGCGTCTTAGAGGCGCTAAACGGCAGCGGTATTCCTACGATGGAATGCCCGATGTGCGGCAATGAGACTTTCGACATGGAGGCAGAGGTCTGTGTGCTGTGTGGTCACAATGAACCCGTGCTCCAGTGCAAGTCATGCAAGGCAGACTATCTCTACTCGAATGTGGAATACGAAGAAGCCGAGCTTTGCCCTCAATGCGAATGGGAAGACGGCTATGCAGCAGCACATTACGAGAAGTACTAGTAACGCGCCACGCCTAACTAGTCGGTCAAGCGGACGCCAACAAGGGCCATGCCTTTGGCATTCTGATGGCCCTTGTTGGTACGGTAATCCCCCCCTGGATATAGCCGGACGACTGTCCGGCTATATCTGATGGTCTGTTGCCTCATGATCAGTCGGCTCTTTTCCCCCTATCAGACCGGCGAACTTCACTCATATCTCGCCGCTTCCCAGGCGTGTATCGCCTGTTTGCGGGTTTCGCCCCAGTGATAGCCGCCGAGTTTGCCGTTTTGCTGGATGACCCGGTGGCAGGGGATCATCAAGGCGACGGGGTTGGCGCCCACCGCCAGTCCCACGGCGCGGGCGGCCTTGGGGTTGCCGACGGCGCTCGCCACCTGGGCGTAGCTCACCACCTTGGTGGGCGGGATCGCGAGCAGCGCCCGCCAGACGCTGATCTGAAAGTTGGTGCCGCTCACGTGCAAGGAGAGGGGGCGATCCGGCGTCTTGCTGCCATCGAACATGGTGTGGATGACCTCCTGGGTGCGTGATGGCGCTTCTCGCAGTTCTGCCGCTGGCCAACGCTGGGCGAGGGCGGCCAGGGGCGCCTCTGGGGCCTGGTCATCGAGAAAGGAGAAGTTGCATACCCCCCGCTGGGTCAGGGCGACGAACGCCTGGCCGAAGGGGGTGTCGTGCACCCCGTGATCGATCACCAGCCCGGCCCCGCGCTGCTTGTATTCGCCCGGCGTCACCGCCTCGAGCTGCACGAAGTGATCGTAGAGCCGCGAGCCGCTGCTAAGGCCCAGGGTGTCGGCTACCTCCAGCAGCGGGCGCGACTCCTGCAACAGCGCCTTGGCCCGCTCCAGGGTCAGCACCTGCAGATAGCGTTTGGGTGTCACTCCGGCCCAGCGGCTGAACAGCCGCTGGAAGTGAAAGGGGCTTAAGTGAACGTGCGCCGCTATCTCGTCCAGGGTGGGCTGGCGCGCCACCTGGCTTGCGATAAAACGGATGGCATCGGCGATGCGGGCGTAATCAGACATAAGGCGCTCTCACGATAGGTTTGCAGCCGCAGGATCTTGGGTGCGACAAGGTCATGTGCGACAAATAGATACCCCACCATCGGCCAGCAGAGCAATGCCGGTGGTAAAGCTCGATGCATCGGACGCGAGATAAAGGGCCGAGCGGGCGATCTCCTCCGGTTGGGCCAGCCGTTTGAGGGCATGCATATGCTGCACAAAGGCGAGACTCTCCGGTGTATCGGTAAAGGCCCGCCCCATGGGGGTGTCGGTGCCCCCCGGCAGCAGGGCGTTGACCCGCACCCCTTGTGCCCCATATTCGGCGGCCAGCACCTGGGTCAGACCGATGAGGCCCGCCTTGCTCGCGGCATAGGCCGCCATGCCGGGCAGCCCCAGGGTATGGCCGACGAAGGTGGAGGTAAAGATAAGGGAGCCGCCCCCGCGTGCCTGCATGGCGGGGATCTGGTACTTGGCCCCCACAAAGGCGCTGGTGAGGTTGGTATCCAGGGTCTCCTGCCACTGCGCCAGTCCAAGCCCCGGCACGCTGCCCGGTGTCCCCGTGGTGCCGGCGTTGTTGAAGGCGATATCGAGTCCGCCGAAACGGGTCAGCGCGAGATCCACCAGGGCGCGGGCATAGGTTTCGCTTTTCACATCTCCCGCCAGGCTCACCGCCTGGCCCCCGAATTCCCTGATCTCCTCCACCAGCAGATCCAGCTCGGGCTGGCGGCGGGCGCCGACGACGACGCTGGCCCCCTCCCTTGCAAACAGGATGGCGCTGGCGCGACCGATACCGGAGCTGGCGCCCGTGATGATGGCGACCTTGTTGGACAGTAATGACATGGCAGTTCCCTCGCGAGATGCGCATGGCGCCAGGTGGCGACGCTCATGCAGGATTGGCAGACAAGTGGATGGGTTCAACCCCCTCCTGGTTCAAACCTCCTTTGGTTCAACCCTCCTTTGGTTCAAAGCTTTGGGGGGTCGAAAGCACTGTTGGTTTGAAAGCACTATGGCGGCGAACCTTCGTCACGACGACCCGGATCTTGCTCACTTTTCCCATCGGCGATGGGCCATCACGGTATCAGGAGATATCAGCGTTTATTGAAGGGAGTGGAAGGGAGCGGGGTGGTGGCGCCGCTTTCCCAGGTGGTGGTGACCTGGGTTTGCAAGGGCAGGGCATGGAAAACAGTGCCACCGGTGTCGGCGGCACTGACGCAAAGTCTGGTGGGATAACGCTCTTTTAGGGGTTATCAGGCCAGGGCGGGGCTGGATGTGGCGGCGCAGGGCAGGGCGGCCAACTGTGCAAGGTGCTGGCCCAGGGAGACACCGGCGCCGGTGGCGTTGACCGTCTCGAAGTAGTCGTGCCAGCCCGATACGGCTATTCCCTGGACGAGGGCCTCGATGGCTGCGGCATCCGGCCCGCGCCAGATGGCGAAGAAGGGGTGGGGCGCACCATGGAGGGTGGCAGCATCGGTCTCGCCCAGGGCGATGGGCTCCACCCCGAGGGCGGCGAGGTTGGCCATGCCTGTGCCAATGGCCTCGAAGAACTGCTGACGGGCCGTCTGGCTCAGTGCCAGCCAGGCGGGAGTGGGGGTGTAGAGCTCTGCCAGATAGTGGGTCATAGGGGTTCCTTCGGGAGTTGGCCCTTGCGCAAGGTGCGCAAGGCGCGTTGACAAATCCGGGTTGTCGCGGGGCAGGGGCTTTCGCGAGACCAGCGCGCGCAGAGGTCAGTGACCCACTGTGGCCTGTCTTTGCTCGCATCGTTCAGCCAGTTGGCAACGGAGTCCTGCACATAGGGGGCGGGATCGGCCTTGAGGGGCTCGAGCAGCATCAGGGCCTGCTCCGGCGCTTGTCGCAGGGACGCAAGATGGGTACACCAGACGCCGCGGGGCCGGGTCGCTTCGCTTGCAAAGCGTCGCAGCCGCTCGGACGGCTCCGCCGTCCAGGGCACCAGGGCGGCAATGGCCACCTCGAGCTGCGCAGCAATGGTCGTTCGCATTGCGAGCCAGGCCCACTCGCGCACCCCAAAGTGCGGGTCATCGGCGAGGGGGCGAATGAGGGCCAGGCGGTCGCTGAGCGACAGCCCCTCGCTCGCGCCCACCATGAAACAGGCCCAGCCCCGCACGGTATCGGAGGGATGACGGCTGAGCGTCGCAAGATCCCTCATGCCGTTCTCGGTCAGGAGCAGCCTGGCGGCCAGTGCCATGCGCCGGGTAATGCCCTCCCCGGATGCGGCGTGCATTGATGCCAGCGCCTGGGGCCCGAGCGAAGGCAGGGTACACTGCATCAGGGCGGCAAAATCCACCGCCAGGCATTCGGTCAGGTTGCTTGCCTCAGCCTCTCCCCGGTTGAGCTGGGCGAGGCGCGAGGGGGCGATATCCGTGATGCGATTGCGTGTCATGGGTGCTCCTCTGTGGCGGCCTCAGTGCAGCCTGTCCGGGATGAGAGGACATTGAGCCAGGCCCGCTTGAGCAGGGCGCTCAGGGTCTCTCGCTCTGCCTGATCGAACCCGGCAAACAGGGAGCCTATCCACTGGCTGTGCTCATCGAGCAGGTGTTGCGCCAGGGCCTGGCCCTGCTCTGTCAGGCGCACCGAGATCTTTCGCCTGTCCTGGCTGTCGCTGTGGCGAGCCAACAGGCCGTCCCGTTGCAGACCGTCGAGCAGGCCGGTGATGGTGGCCCGTGTGACCCCCGCCTTGTCGGCAAGCTCGTGGGGAGCCAGCCCTTGTGGCAGGTCGCGCAGCAAAAACAGCAGCACGAACTTGCCTTCGGAGAGGCGGTGGGGAGCCAGGCGCGCCGCGCACGCCTGAGCGATGGCAGCGGCGAGGGTCAACACCTCAAAGCAAACGCGTATGTTTTGGGTGTCTGCGTGTCCGCGGCGCTCTGCATCCTCGAGCAGGGCGAGGTGTTTCTGTTCCAGCGTGATCATGATGGTGAGTCTCGAATGACTTTGTATGGCGCCATACTATATGGCGCCAACCAAATGATCAACCACCCAAGCGCGCGACCGGGATGGTTCATGGCAACGGGGAGCGGGAGTGTGGCGATGGGGGGCCTTTGCAAGAGAAGGCGTTGCAAGAAAATCGGCCATCTTTGGCCATCATTCCCTATAATGCCCCTCCTTTGTGGTCTGGGGGGAGTGCCCCGCAGTGAGCCACCGCAAGCCCGAATGTTGACAGAGACGATCCCATGCATACCCTGGAACAGCTTCGCGCAGGCGAGCTCTGTGGCGCCCGCCACCTCAAACTTGCTGAAAATCTCGCGGTGTTCCCTCCCGAGATCCTGAGCCTCAAAGAAACGTTGGAGGTGCTGGATCTCACCGGCAACCAGCTGAGCGAGTTGCCTGACGCGCTGGCCGAATGCAAGAAGCTGCGCATCCTCTTCTGCTCCGAGAACAACTTCACCGAACTGCCAGAGGTGCTGGGGCGCTGCCCTGCGCTCACCATGGTGGGCTTCAAGGCCAACCGCATCGCGACCGTCCCAGCCGCCTCCCTGCCCGCCAGATTGCGCTGGCTGATCCTGACCGACAATGCCATTGAACGACTGCCGGACGAGCTGGGGCAGTGCGACGCCCTGCAAAAGCTGATGCTCTCGGGCAACCGGCTCGCTGGGCTTCCCGAGACGCTTGCCGGTTGCCACCGTTTGGAGCTTTTGCGCATCGCCGCCAACCGCCTGCCAGCGCTGCCGAGCTGGCTGCCCTCGATGCCGCGTCTGTCCTGGCTGGCCTTTGCGGGCAACCCATTCTGTGATGAGCAGGCGTGTCTGAACGGCACATCGGAGCTCACTACCGAGATCCCCTGGCAGGCGCTCTCACTGGGGGATGTGCTCGGGGAGGGAGCATCCGGCGTCATCTATCGCGCCGAGTGGGCGAGGGCTGAAGGGCCCGGGGCGGTGGCGGTCAAGCTCTTCAAGGGGGCCGTCACCAGCGATGGCTTGCCCCTGAGCGAGATGACTGCGTCCCTGGCCGCCGGTCGCCATCCAAACCTGGTCGGGGTGATGGGGCGGGTGAGCGATCATCCCTCCGGCATCCCGGCACTGGTGATGCCCCTGATAGACCCCGCCTTTGCCACCCTGGCGGGGCCCCCAAGCCTGGACTCCTGCACCCGGGATGTCTATGGGGCGGATCTGAACTTCACTCCGGCCCAGGTGATGGCCATGGTGCAGGGGGTGGCTGCGGCCGCCCGACACCTGCACGAGCGGGGCATCCTCCATGGCGATCTCTACGCACACAACCTGCTGTACTCCTTGCAGCCCGCGATGCCTCACTCGTCGCAGGAGGCGCCGGGCTGGGTGCTGCTCGGTGACTTTGGTGCCGCCTCCTGTTACGACCGCGTCGATGAGGTGCTGGCCGGGCGGCTGGAGCGCCTGGAAGTACGGGCCTTTGGCTGCCTGCTGGCCGAGCTGCTGGCGCGTTGTGATGGGGGGGACGCCGACCTCGACCCCCTTCATCGACTGGCCGGGGAGTGCGGCTTTGAGGTGCCTTCCCGGCGACCCACCTTCGCGCAGATCCTGACCCGGCTGGCAGCGATGGCGACAAGCCTGCCTGGGGTCGTGGCCTGAGGCCTGCCCATCGTGGGCGTTCTCTTGCACAGGGGCGGGATCATGGGGCTTGCGCCACTTCGGTGAAGTTGTGATAGTGATGCACCATTGCAGATGACGAGAGGAAGATGATGGAAGCGGCATTTTGGCACCAGAAGTGGAAAGAGAACCGGATTGGCTTTCATCAGGCAGATTTCAACCGCTGGCTGCAATCCTGGTGGTCGGCCCAGCAAGGGAGCGACCCCGTGCTGGTGCCCCTTTGCGGCAAGTCCCGGGACATGCTCTGGCTGCGTGAGCAGGGGCATCCGGTGGATGGTTTCGAGCTCTCCGAGCTCGCCATTACCCAGTTTTTTGACGAGAACAACCTGAGTGCAGAGAGAAGCGAGGTGGGTCCCTATCAGTGCCACCGGCACGAGGATCTGCGCATCTATCAGGGGGACTTCTTCGCCGCTCCGGAGCTTGGTCAGCGTTATCGCCTGGTCTATGACAGGGCGGCCCTCATCGCCTTGCCGGGCGCCATGCGCCGCCAGTATGCCGCCCTGATGAGCCGCCTGGTGGAGGCGGGGGGGCAGGTGTTGCTGGTGACCCTCGAATATCAGCCCGAGCAGCAGCAACAGCCGCCGTTCTCGGTGGGGGAGATGGAGGTGCGCACCCTGTTTGAGCGCGACTTTGGTGTCGAGGTGCTGGGCCGAGGGGCGGAGCTGGATCACCCCAGGGTGCTCTCGGGGCAGCTCTCCTATTTCGACGAGGTGGCTTACCGGCTGATCCGCCGGGGCTGAGAGGGCGCGAGGCCGCTGCCAACGAGGGAAGTGGCGCTTGTTTTACCTCCTTTGACATAGATCAACGTGGAAAATCAGGGAAATGCCTAAGATGAGGCTGTTTCTCAATCACTGCTGGTGCCGACCGGTGAGCTCTGGTTTGAACTCCGGCCGAACATCAACCCAGTGTCTGATTTTCACGCTCATGTTCACTTTTGGCGACTCTGGTCGCAATTGATTATGGTTTTTCCAGCCGACCCCACGGGGTCGGCTTTTTATTGCCTGCGCGTGGCCAACAGGGGAGGTCAGCCTTCGAAGGTGGCGGCGTTGAGCCGAAATGCCCTGGGATCGTCGACAAACTGGCCGGTGATCCGCTCGTCGTGCTCGTGGCCCAGGCCATAGCTGCAGAGGATGAGGCGATCCGAGGTACGGGATCTCAGCTGGGTGATGAAGCGCACCAGCTCGGCACGGCTGAGCCTGCCCACCTCCTCGCGTACCCGTTCGCGCTGATCAAAACCCAGATCCTTGTTGCCGATGCTGACCCAGAGCCGCTGGCCGCGGCTGCGCAGGTTGGCATCCCGCTCGCTGAGCTGGGCCTGCAACCCCGCCTTGCTCTCCTGCCACTGCTGCTCGGTGAACTCCAGCATGGCGAGCGGGAAGAGATCGATGAACTCCTCCACCGCATCCAGCAGGATCTGCGGCCCCGCTACCGGCGACTGGATATAGAAGATGAGACCGGGATGGCGGTTGAGGGGCAGGTTGCCAGCTCCCACCACGTAACCGAGCTGCTGGCGGGTGCGCAGCTCGTGGAAGAAGGTGGATGACATGATGTGGTTGGCCAGGGTGAAGCAGGCGAGATCCCGCGCCCGGGTGGTGCGCGACTGGTAGTAGACCAGCAGCGCCGAGTCCTCGTGATCGCACCCCTGCTCCCGAATGAGGGTGCCTCTATCCTGGATGGAGATGAGGGGGCGGCGGGTCTCGGCGCTGGGCTGGCTGTTGGCACCGAGGTGGCGCTCCAGCAGGGCCGCGAGTTCGAGGGCCTCGGCGGCCGTCCAGTCTCCGTGTACCAGGGCCTCCAGATGCACCCTGGCAAAGAGCTCGGAGACGAAGCCGGGCATCTCCCCGAGTTCGACGGTGCGCAGGTGGCGCAACAGCTGCTCGAAGGGCGGGTTGTTGGGTTGCAGCAAACTGGTGAGCTGGTTGAACAACTGGGAGATGGGGCGGGTCTTGGACTGGTTCTCCCAGTTGCGGATAAGCTGCTCCTTGATCTCGCTAAAGCGTGCCGGATCCGGATACCCCAGGGTGCGGTTGCCGAGGATCATGTCGAGCAGCAGCGGTTGCTTGTCGGCAAAGCCGCTGAGGTTGATGGTAAAGCCCCCCTGATGGGCATAAATCTGGTAGCCAAGGCCCGCGAGCTCCGCCGGGTAGGTGAGGGCGTTGAGGTGATCCGTGAGCAGTTCCACGGCCAGACGCGCCATGGCGATGTGACGCGGGCTCTTGACCGCATGTTCGCTGTCGACGGAGATGTAAAGGCTGCCCTTGGGCACGCTGAACTGATGCTCGTGCAGGTGCCAGAGCCGGAAACCGGGCCTGTCGATGAGGCAGGACGGCATGTCGGCGGACAGCGCCGGCAGACGGGCGTCGAGGCGGGTGCTGATGAAGGGGTTGGGCGCCGGCAGGTGCAGGGCGGGATCCGGTTCACTCTGCTGCCAGCGGATCTTCTCGGCTTCGCTGATGATCTGGACGCTGTAGGGTGTCTGGTACCAGCGGGCGAGGCGATCCGTGCTCACTTCCGGGGCCTGGATGGTCACTCGCAGATTGTGGGGCGTCAGCTTGGCGAGGAAGCGCCGGATCAGCGGCTCATCGAACTCGCGCATCATGTAGTCGCCATAGAGCAGGTCGTCCGGCCCGTAGCTGAACAGGTTGAGCACGAGGCCGGAGACGGTGTCGAGGGCCCGGCCCCGCTCCTGGAAGCGGAAGGCGGATTCCAGCACGCTGCGCTTCTCCTCATAGCGCCAGGCCTGCACCCCGTCCCGCTCGATGAGCTTCAGATAGCCAAACAGGGCGGCGATGATCTCGTCTACATGCTCAAGCCCAAGGGGGGTGAGGCCAAAGCTCACGCCAAAGTCCTTGAAGTTGGCGCCGCTGATGCCGCCGCCGGCGGCGAGCTGATTGACCCAGCCCCGCCCCTTGAGCAGGGAGAGCAGGCTGCCTTCTCCCTCATAGCCGATGAGGTGGCTCAGGAAGGTGAGGGGTTTTTTGTCGTAATACTCATCCACGCACGGCAGCGGGAAGGTCAGCGCCAGCTTGCGGGTCTCCTTGACCGGGGTCAGCTGGATGCGAATGCCGAGATCATCGAGCCGGTAGAGAGGATGGCTCAGTACCGGAGGGCCGAGTCGGCGATCCGGAATGGCACCAAAGAAGCGATCACACCAGGCCAGCTGGGTCTCGATGGGTGCCGGTGAAAGCATGACCAGCGCCATGCGATCCGCACTGTAGTGGGTTTCGTAGAACGCAATGAGGTCCGAGCGCAGATCCCGGCCGGGAAGATCCGCCAAGGTGTCGAGGTTGCCCACCGAGAATTTGGAGAAGGGGTGGTCCGGATTGACCGTCTCCTTGTGCACCTGGTAGCTGCGGCGCACATCGTCCTGCAGCTTGAGGCGGTACTCGGAGTCCACCGCGTTGCGCTCCTTGTCGACCCACTCCGGTGCAAAGGTGGGGCAGATGAAGAACTGGGAGAACCGGTCGAGCCCCGCCTCGAAGAAGCCGTTGTCGATGTCGAAGAAGAAGTTGGTGAACTCGGTACCGGTCCAGGCGTTGTTGCTGCCCCCGTGACGGCTCATGAATTGCTGGTATTCACCGGGTTTGGGGTAGGTGCGGGTACCGAGAAACAGCATATGCTCGAGGAAATGGGCCATGCCCTGGCGATCCGCAGGATCGTCGAAGTGGCCGGTATTCACCGCCAGGGAGGCGGCGGATTTGTCGGTCTCGGGATCACAGATCAGCAAGACCCTGAGCCGGTTTGCCAGCTCCAGATAGTGATACCGCCGATGGTCATTGGGACTGGCATATGGGCTCATTGGGGAGGGGCTCGCGATGAATTTATTTGAATTTAAACATGATTATCGACCCCGCTATCTTGCGAGGCAAACCCTTTTCTGAGAGGTGGCGCAATTGTTTCCCCCGGCATGGCGGGGTAAGATTCCCCCGCTATTTAAACAGGCCCCCTGGGCGAGGTTGTAATGAAAATCTACATCATGCGTCATGGCCAGGCTGGCATGAACGCAAAGACTGATGAACAGCGTCCACTGACCGAGCAAGGCATCGAAGAGTCCATCCACATGGCGGGCTGGCTGGCTCCCCAATTGGCAGGCTCCCTGAACCTGGTGATCCACAGCAACTACCTGCGAGCCAGACAGACCTGGCAGGCCATCGCCCCCGAGTTGCCCAAGGCCCTCAAGGTCGAGGAGAGCGGCGACATCACCCCCTACGGGGATCCGGCTTTCGTGGCGAGCTACCTCACTGCGCTGGCGGCGGAGCATGACAACATCCTGATGGTCAGCCACCTGCCGCTGGTGGGGTATCTGGTCCAGAGTCTCTGCCCGGCGGCAGGGGCCCCCATGTTCGCGACGTCCGGGCTGGCCTGCATCGAATGGCAAGATGGCAAAGGAGTCTTGCTCTGGCTGGAAGGACCGCATACAATACGGTAAAAGTTAATAATAAGTTACAGTTTGGTTTTTTGGGGAAGAGAGAGTCGAATTTTCCGGTTTTTTATATAAATTTAACGGAATTATTTCGCATAAGCTGCTGTCATACGGATACAACTTCAAGAGGTTGCAAACGATGAGAGTGTTCAAGAAGTACCTGCCACTGATGGTGGCAAAACATGTCAAAACCTTCTTCAAGGGGCGGATTTACATCCACGGCAGGGGGCGCTTCGATTTCCAGTCGGGCTTGCTGATGATGCCATTGCAAGCCGACATTCCCCATCGCCAGACGGTGCTCGAGGTCAATGAACTGATTTCAAGGCTCCACATGGATGCCGCCTGAGGCGCCTCAGGCTGACCCTGGTCCCCCTCATGCCCGCCCCTGTGCGGGCATGATTGTTGATGGAGCCTGGGCGCGGTGCCAACCGTTCGCGTCATGGCGCTTCTTCCTGCGTTGGCAGGCTTGCTTATCCTGATTGCCTCTCTATACTCGCGCGCAATACCCGCCTTTTTATTCTGGATATCGCAATGCCCCTTGCCTTCCTGTTTCCCTTCTCCTGCATGGCCATCTGGGCCGGCAATGGCATCGTCAGCAAGCTGGCGGTCGGGGTGTTGTCTCCTGCGGCGCTCGCCTGGTCGCGCTGGATGGTGGCGGCCCTGGTGCTGACCCCGTTTCTGGCTCACCGGGCCTGGCGCGAGCGCCGCAAACTGCGGGCCGGTTTCTCGAAGCTGGCGGTGCTGGCCCTGCTCGGGATGGTCTTGAACCAGACCTTTGGCTATTACGCGGCCCAGACCCTGGGGGCCACCGAGATTGGCCTGATGATGGGACTGACCCCCTTGATGACGGTGCTGCTCAGCATCTGGTTGCTGCGCGAGCGGCCCACCTGGGGGGCGCTGCTGGGAGGCGCCATCTCCATTCTGGGGCTGGCGATTTTGTTGGGGCAGGGGGATCCGGCCCGGCTGCTGACCCAGGGCATCCATATCGGTTCCGTCTACATGCTGCTCTCGGCGGCCACCTATGCGCTCTACAGCGTGCTGCTCAAGCGCTGGGATCTGGGGCTGGACAACTGGTCCATGCTCTACGGTCAGGTGCTGTGCAGCCTCCTGTTCCTCACCCCCTTCTATCTGCTGGTGGACGGGCACTGGCCCGATGGCAGCGCCCTCTGGCTCATCCTCTATGCGGGGATCCCGACCTCGGCCCTCTCGCCCTGGCTCTGGATGCAGGGCATTGCCCTGCTCGGGGCGAGCCGCACCGCCATCTTCATGAACCTGTTGCCGGTGATGACGGCCGCCCTTGCCATCAGCTGGCTCGGGGAGCGGCTCACCAGCTATCACCTCATCGGTGGCGGCATGACCCTGATGGGGGTGCTGCTGGCGCAGTTGCTGGTGAGGCCCGTGACGGTGCGAAGGGGCGCCCGGCTCGCGGTGGCGGGCTGTCAGGAAAAGTAGGATAAAAAAAGACCGCCCTCGAGGCGGTCTTTTTGGTTCGGTGCCCAGCGTCACTGCGCCGTCAGATAGAGATCCTTGGCATAGACCAGGTCTTGCGGGTTCTGGTAGGGGTAGCCCTTGACGTTGGGTTTGAGCAGCCGTGATTTCACGTAGAAGTAGACAGGGGCAATGGGGGCCTCCTCGTCGATCAGCACCTCGGCCTGCTGATAGAGGCGGTTGCGCTCGGCGGGGTCCTTGGCGTCATGGGCCTTGGCCAGGAGGGCGTCGTACTCCTTGTTGAACCACTTGCCGCTGTTGGCGCTGCTGCTGGAGGTCATGATATCGAGGAAGGTGGAGGCATCGTTGTAGTCTCCGTTCCAGGAGTAGCGGCTCACCCCGAAGTCACCCTCGTTCAGGGCCGACACCATGGTCTTCCACTCCATGTTGTTGAGCTCCGCCTTGACCCCCAGGTTGTGCTTCCACATGGAGGAGATGGCGAGCGCTATCTTCTTGTGCCCCTCGTTGGTGTTGTAGAGGATGTCCACCGTCAGCGGCTTGTCCGGGCCGTAACCCGCCTCGCCAAGCAGCGCCTTGGCCTGCTTGATGCGCTCTTCCTTGCTCATCAGCTCGCTGGCGGGGCGTTTGAGCTCGAATCCGTCCACGCTCGGCGGGGTCAGGCTAAAGGCGGAGAGCTGCCCCTGTCCCAGGATCTTCTCCGTGATGGTGTCCCGGTCGATGGCAAGGGAGAGTGCCTTGCGCACCCTGACGTCGTCAAAGGGTTTGCGCTGGGTGTTGAACACGTAGTAGTAGGTGGCGAGCATGGGGGCGCTCACCAGCTCCTCCGGGCTCTGGCGCTTGATCTGCTGATACTGCTCCAGGGGATAGGTGGTGTAGTGCAGCTCGCTCGCACGATAGCGGTTGTAGGCCGCGGTATCGGAGACGATCTCCAGATAGATCACCTTGTTCAGCACGGTGTGCTCGTTGTCCCAGTAGTGGGGGTTGCGCTCGGCGATGAGGCGCTCGTTCGGGGTCCACTCCTTGAGGGCGAAGGCGCCGTTGGAGACTATATTGGCCGGTTTGACCCACTCATGACCGAACTTCTCGATGGTGGCCTTGGGCGCCGGGAAGGTGGTGTAGTGGGAGAGGGTCTTGAGGAAGAAGGGGACCGGGTTTTTCAGGGTGATCTGCAGGGTGTAGTCATCGAGCGCCTTGATCCCCAGGGCATCCGGGCTCTGCTTGCCCTGCACCACGTCGCTGGCATTGGCGACGCCGGTCAGCTCGATGAACCAGGCGTAGTTGGAGGCGTTCTTGGGGTCCGCCGCCCGCTGCCAGCCATAGACGTAGTCCGCCGCCGTCACCGGCTCGCCGTTGGACCATTTGGCATCGGGTCTGAGCTTGAAGGTGTAGACGGTGCCCGTGGCATCGAGCTCGTAGCCAAGGGCGCCCGCCGCCTGCAGCTTGCCGTTGCCATCCAGGGTATAGAGCCCCTCGAACAGATCGTTGACGACGTCGCTGCCCGCGCTCTCTTCCACCATCTGGGGATCGATGGAGGCAGGCTCGGTGCCGATGTTGCGCACGAACACTTGCTGGGCGGCTGGCAGAAGCTGGGTGCCTTCAGGCACCTGGGCGGCGAGGACGGGGAGGGTGAGCAGAGCGGCAACCGCCCCGGCGATAAGCGACTTTTTCATTGAATATCCTTATGTTTTTTTGCTTCCAAAGCGCAGCCAGTGTGCGGGATTGGGGGGCAGATCTCAAGAGGGGCGCCTCTGGCGCAACATTGCCGGGCGCCAGGGGGAGCAAGGCGGGCAGCCGCGTCGGCCCGGATGAATTCTTGTCACGAATTAACCCCCCAAAAGATGCCGGATGGCACCCTTTTTTCACGGCGAAAGCCCGTGGTGGCGCGGCTTTCTGGCGATTTAAAGAACGGCTTAATTCGCTGCAAAAACAAAAAACAGGCGTTACATTGGGTTACAAAACAACGCTGCCGGGGATCGGCACTTTTTTTGCCGACACTTGCAAACGTTTTCAACGGCCAACGGAAACGATCTTAAAGGAACAAGAATGCGAAACATGATCACCATGGGCGAGTTCATCGTCAAAAAGCAGGCGGACTACCCGACCGCGACCGGCGAGCTGACCTCCTTGCTCAGCTCCATCCGCCTGGCCGCCAAGGTGGTGAACCGGGAGATCAACAAGGCGGGTCTGGCGGACATCATCGGTTCCATCGGCGCCGAAAACGTGCAGGGCGAGGTGCAGCAGAAGCTGGACGTCTATGCCAACGAGCGCTTCAAGGCGGCGCTGGAGGCCCGTGGCGAGGTGTGCGGCATGGCCTCTGAGGAGGAGGAGGACTTCGTCTCCTTCGATTCCGAGCTCTCTCGTCACTCCAAGTACGTGGTGCTGATAGACCCCCTCGACGGCTCCTCCAACATCGACGTCAACGTCTCGGTCGGGACCATCTTCTCCATCTACCGCCGGGTCAGCAAACCGGGCGCCGGGGTCACTCTGGAGGACTTCCTGCAGCCGGGTCACCGTCAGGTCGCGGCGGGCTACGTGGTCTACGGCTCCTCCACCATGCTGGTCTACACCACCGGCTTTGGGGTCAACGGCTTCACCTATGACCCCTCCATCGGCTGCTTCTGCCTCTCCCACGAGAACATCCGCATTCCGGAGGAGGGCAAGATCTACTCCATCAACGAGGGCAACTACATCAAGTTCCCGGACGGGGTGAAGAAGTACCTGAAATACTGCCAGGAGCGTGACGAGGCGACTCACAGGCCCTATACCTCCCGCTACATCGGTTCCCTGGTGTCGGATTTCCACCGCAACCTGCTCAAGGGGGGCATCTACATCTACCCGTCCGGCACCAACTCTCCGAACGGCAAGCTGCGCCTGCTCTATGAGTGCAACCCCATGGCCTTCCTGGTGGAGCAGGCCGGTGGCAAGGCGTCCGATGGCTTTGGCCGCATCATGGACATCCAGCCTACCGCTCTGCACCAGCGCACCCCCTACTTCGTCGGGTCCACCAGGATGGTGGAGCGGGCCGAGGCCTTCATGCGGGAGTTCTCCGCCCACGAGGATCCGGCCAACCAGGGCTGAGCCCGAGCCAGCATCCCTTCGTCACGGGAGCCGTCAAGGCTCCCGTTTTTATTGGCGTGCAGGCGGGCTGAATCAGGTTGATATGCTGACGGGCTGACGGGCTGACGGGCTGACGGGCTGACGGGCTGACGGGCTGACGGACTGACGCGGCGCCTCGGTTGTCGCGGTGCAATGGCTGGTGGCCCCTTGCCGGGATGCCTGGCCTGGATATCTGGTCTGGATACGTGGGCGGGATAAATACGGCACGGGCCATCTGCGGGGCTATCGAGGCGCGTTGAACCCGTTTTTTGCCCACGATCATCCCCACATCCATCTGTTTTTAAGATGGATTATGACTCAATGCATCGTATCAACAGATGGATGCGGCGGCAAAATGGTGCTGCCAGGAGGGCGAACCGAGGCATCGGGAGGCAAGAAAGCGGGCCGGGGGCGAGATGCCGCCCCTTGCCAGCAACGAAACGGGAGCCCTGGGGCTCCCGTTGTTATAGGCGGCAGGTCGCGCCCTGCTGACGTCATGCTTCCCCTCAGGGGGTGGCATGGCGGGCGAGATCCGCCAGCAGGCCGTCCACCAGTTTGAGGCGCATGGCCCTGTCCTGGGTCGGTACCTGGAAGCGCAGCCGGGTCGGCCCGTCCATCTTGTAGATGCGCGGCTGCTCCGAGAGCAGCTTGACCAGATAGGCCGGGTTGACCTTGGTTTCCTGGGTAAAGTCCAGATAGCCGCCGCGCTCGCTCATCTCCACCCGGCGAATGCCCAGCGCCGTGGCGCGCTGGCGGAAGGCGGCCAGCTCCATCAGCGTCTTGGTCGGCTCCGGCAAGAGGCCGAAGCGATCGATGAGCTCCACTTTGAGCTCCCGCAGCTCCTGCTCGTCCGCCGCACTGGCGATGCGCTTGTACATGGAGAGGCGCATGTTGACGTCCGGGATGTAGTCGTCCGGGAGCAAGGCGGGCAGGCGCAGCTCTACCTCGGTGTGCTGGCTCATGAGCTGCTCCAGCGACGGCTCCTTGCCATGTTTGAGCGCCTCCACCGCCTGCTCCAGCATCTCCATGTAGAGGGTGAAGCCCACCGATTCAATCTGGCCGCTCTGATCGTCGCCGAGCAGCTCGCCCGCGCCCCGGATCTCCAGATCGTGGGTGGCGAGCGCAAAGCCGGCACCGAGATCTTCGAGGGACGCGATGGCCTCCAGCCGCTTGGCCGCATCCTTGGTCATCAGCTTGGGATGGGGGGTGAGCAGGTAGGCATAGGCCTGGTGGTGGGAGCGCCCGACCCGGCCCCGCAGCTGGTGCAGCTGGGCGAGACCAAGATGATCCGCCCGGTCCATGATGATGGTGTTGGCGCTCGGCACGTCGATGCCGGTCTCGATGATGGTGGTGCAGACCAGCAGGTTGAAGCGCTGGTGGTAGAAGTCCGACATCACCCGCTCGAGCTCCCGCTCGCGCATCTGGCCGTGGGCGATGCCGATGCGCGCCTCCGGCACCAGCTCGGCAAGATCGGCGGCGCACTTCTCGATGCTCTCCACGTCGTTGTGCAGGTAGTAGACCTGGCCGCCACGCTTCAATTCCCGCAGTACCGCCTCGCGCACCACCGCAGGTTCGTGCTGGCGCACGAAGGTCTTGATGGCGAGCCGCTTGGCGGGCGGGGTGGCGATGATGGAGAGATCCCGCATGCCGGACATGGCCATGTTGAGGGTGCGGGGAATGGGGGTCGCGGTGAGGGTGAGGATATCCACGTCGGCGCGCAGCGCCTTGATCTTCTCCTTCTGGCGCACCCCGAAGCGGTGCTCCTCGTCGACGATGAGCAGCCCCAGATCCTTGAAGGTGAGCTCGGCGCCGAGCAGCTTGTGGGTGCCGATGATGATGTCCACCTTGCCCTCGGCCATCTCCTTCATCACGGCGCTCTGCTCCTTGGCGGAGCGGAAGCGGCTCAGCACCTCCACCCGCACCGGCCAGTTGGCGAATCGGTCGCGGAAGTTGTCGTAGTGCTGCTGGGCGAGCAGGGTGGTGGGCACCAGCACGGCCACCTGCTTGCCGCCGTGCACGGCCACAAACGCCGCCCGCATCGCCACTTCTGTCTTGCCAAAGCCCACGTCGCCGCACACCAGCCGATCCATGCTCTTGGCCTGGCACATGTCGCCGAGCACGGCGTTGATGGCATTGAGCTGATCCTCGGTCTCCTCGAAGGGGAAGCTCGCGGCAAACTGGCGGTAGGCCTCCCGGTCGTGTTTGAAGGCAAAGCCGTGACGGGCTGCCCGCATGGCATAGACATCCAGCAGCTCGGCCGCCACGTCCCGCACCTTCTCGGCCGCCTTGCGCCGCGCCTTGACCCAGGCCTCGCCGCCGAGCTTGTGGCTGGGCGGGTTGTCGGAGCCGGTGTAGCGGCTGATCAGGTGCAAACTGGTGACCGGCACGAACAGCTTGTCGCCGCCGGCGTATTCCAGGGTCAGAAACTCGGTGGGCAGGCCGCCGGCATCGATGGTCTCGAGCCCCAGGTAGCGACCGACCCCGTGATCCAGGTGCACCACCGGCTGGCCCTGGGTCAGCTCGCCCAGGTTTCGGATCACCGCATCCGAGCTCAGGTTCTTGCTCTTGTCCCGCTGGCGCTTGCTGCGGATCTTGCCGCCGAGCAGCTCGGCCTCGGTGATGAGTGCAAGGGGCATCTGGCCGGGCTCTTGCAGCAGGAAGCCCCGCTCCAGGGGACAGACCAGCAGCCCGTGGCGCGCATCGCTCGAGAGGAAGGCGTCGAGGGAGGCAAACTCCCGGGGTTGCAGGTTGATCCGTGCAAGCAGATCCCCGAGCCCCTCGCGCCGCCCCTCGGACTCCACCGCAAACAGGGTGCGCCCGGCAAAGCCTTGCAGGAAGCCGTCAAGGGCCAGCAGGGGCTGCTCCTTGCTGTGGTCGAGCTGCAGATCCGGCAGGGGGGCGAGGGGCAGATCCTGCTGACCCGCTCCGCCGTCAACGGTCGCCTCCTGCAGACGCACGGCGCCATAGTCCCCGAGGGCGGCGAAGAGCTGCTCCACCGGCAGATAGATCTGCTGGGGCGGCAGCAGGGGACGGGTGTTGTCCCAGCGTCTGTCTTCATAGCGCTGGCCGATGTCGTTCCAGAAACGCTGGGCCGCGGGGTAGATCTCCCCCACGGTGAGCAGCAGGGTGTTTTCGGGCAGGTAGTCAAACAGGCTGGCGGTCTGGTTGAAGAAGAGCGGCAGGTAGTATTCGATGCCGGCGGGCCAGCGCCCCTTGCTCACCTCCTGATAGACGGAGCCCTCGGCCCGGGAGATCTCGAACTGTTCGCGATACTGGCCACGAAACAGCTCGATGGCCCCCTCGTCGGTGGGAAATTCCCGGGCGGGCAGGAGGCTCACCGACTTCACCGGCTCGCTGGAGCGCTGGGTCTCGGGGTCGAACGGGCGGATGGAGTCCACCTCGTCGTCGAAAAAATCAATGCGATAGGGGCGGCTGCTCCCCATGGGGAAGAGATCCAGCAGGGAGCCGCGGGCGGCGAATTCGCCATGCTCCAGCACCTGTTCCACCGCCACGTAGCCCGCCTGCGCCAGACGCCCGCGCAGCTGCTGCAGGTTGAGGCGCTGGCCGCTTGTGACCATCAGGCTGTATTTGTCGAGATAAGCCTGGGGCGCCGTGCGCAGCATCAGGGTGGAGATGGGCACGATGAGCACGCCGTGGCGCATCTGCGGCAACTGGTAGAGGGTCTCGAGGCGCTGGGAGATGATGTCCTGGTGGGGAGAGAAGCTGTCGTAGGGCAGGGTCTCCCAGTCCGGGAACAGCAGCACCGGGCAATCCTGATCCGCCAGCAGGAACCCCAGTTCCTGTTCAAGGCGCAGGGCGCTCGGGGTATCGGCGGTGACCAGCAGGACGGGTCTTCGGGCTTCCCGGGTGAGGCGGGCGGCAACCAGAGCCAGGCTGCTGCCGACCAGCTGGCCGAACGTTGTCTTCTGGCCCGCTTTGGCGGGCAAGGCGGGGAGGGTCATTGGCATCATCGGAGTCTTTTACTGTTGGCGTTCTTTTGACATGGACCTGGGTTAGCGCTGACGTTCCTGGGCACGCAGCTTGAGCTGTTTCGACTGCACATGCAGGCTGGCGCGCACCAGCAGCTCCCGGTCATCCTCGCGGATGCGCACGTAGTCGAGCACCACGTGGGTGCCATGCTCTCCGGCGTCCCGCTGCACGACCTCGCCGTAGCAGTAGACGGCGGAGGCCTCTTCCCGCAGGAAGATCTTGAGTCGCACGATCTGGTGCAGGGCGGGGGCCTCCCCGTGCCCCTGGTGGGGGTGCAGGTAGGTGAGCTGCCCGGCGCCAAAGCGCAGGGTGTGGAAGCGGTGCTCGGGGTGATCCTGGGCCGCCAGCACATAGCCCATGATCATGTCGATCTTGCGGGACTGCTGATTGATGATCTCCACCAGATCGTGCATGGACTCGTTCTGGCTGCGCAGCAACCGGCTGCTCACCAGATCGATGGAGGTGATGGCGGAGGCGATGCGAAACGGCTCGGGCAACTCGGCCTCCAGGGCCTCCAGCGTCGGCAGACGAAAGTCGGCCGGCATGGGGATCACATTGACCGGCGTGGCATGGGTGACGCTGAAGAACTGTTCCTGCATGGAGGCTATCCCTTGTTGTCATAGACGGTTTCCCTTTATTATCCGGTATCTTATTTCGTTGGCAACGTAGATATCCTTGAAGACCGGACTTTTTCAGCCACTGTCGCTGGCCATCGGCCTGCGTTATGCAGGCTCGCGACGCAGTAACCGCTTCGTCTCCTTTATCTCCCTGTTCTCCACCTTTGGCATCGCCATCGGGGTCGCCGCCCTGATGGTGGTGATCTCGGTGATGAACGGGTTCGAAGGCCAGCTCAAGGGGCGCATCCTCGGGGTGATCCCCCATGTGGTGGTGACCAATCAGGCCGGACGCATCGAGGCCGAGCCCGAAGGTCTGCCCGACCTGGCCCGCTTGCCCCACGTGGTGGCCACGGCCCCCATGCTCGACAGCGAAGGCATGCTGCAAAGCCCGGGCCAGCTCACCGGCGTGAGCGTGCAGGGGATCGATCCCGCCCGCTGGCCCAAGAATGACATCCTGCACGCCCAGATGCTGGGAGGGCGCCTTGACAGCCTGCAGGCCGGTGAATACCACATCGTGCTGGGGCAGGGGGTGGCCAGCCGCCTCAAGGTCTCTATCGGCGACCAGGTGCGTCTCATCCTGACCGAAGGTACCCGCTTTACCCCCTTTGGCCGGGTGCCGGCCCAGCGTCTTTTCACCGTCTCCGGCATCTTCGGGGTCGGCGCCGACGTGGACAGCCAGGTGGCCCTGATTGCCCTCGGGGATGCCCAGCGCATGCTGCGCCTGCCCGCAGACAAGGTGGGTGGCATCCGCCTCTGGCTGGACGATCCCTTCGCCGCCGACGAGGTGGTGAAGACCGCGTTGCCGGACGGGCTGGAGTGGCAGGACTGGCGCCGCGAGCGCGGCGAGCTGTTCCAGGCGGTGGCCATGGAAAAACGGATGATGGGGCTGATGCTGGTGCTGATCATCGCGGTCGCCACCTTCAACATCCTCTCCGCCCTGGTGATGGTGGTCACCGACAAGGAAGGGGAGGTGGCCATCCTGCGTACCATGGGCATGAGCGAATCCGGCATCGTCAAGATCTTCATGGTGCTGGGGGCGTCGAGCGGCGTCATCGGCGCCCTGTTCGGGGGGCTGGCGGGGCTGGCGCTCTGCTTCGGCCTCAATCCTCTGCTGAACGCCCTTGGGCTCAACCTCTATATGGCGGCGGGGGGCAGCGGTCTGCCGGTCATCGTCGAGCCGGCCCAGGTCATGACCATTTTGCTGGGTGCCGTGCTGCTGAGTTTCAGTGCCACCCTTTACCCGGCCTCCCGCGCGGCCCGGGTCAAACCGGCGGAGGCGCTGCGTTATGAATAATTCATCTTCTGTTGTTACTGGTGCAAGTGGAGCCCCCGTTATGAATCAATCCGTCTCCTGCGAGCCGCTGCTGCGCTGCCAGGCCCTCAATCATGTCTACAAAGAGGGCAATCTGGAGACCCAGGTACTCAAGGGGATCGAGCTGGACGTCGCCCCCGGGGAGATGCTGGCGGTGGTGGGGAGCTCGGGCTCCGGCAAGACCACCCTGCTGCACCTGATGGGGGCGCTGGACAACCCTTCCAGCGGCGCCGTGCTGTTCAAGGGGCAGGACATCCATGGCTGGGACAGCCGCACCCAGGCGAGGTTTCGCAACCAGGAGCTGGGCTTCGTTTACCAGTTCCACCACCTGCTCTCGGAATTCAGCGCGCTGGAAAATGCGGCCATGCCGCTGCTGATCGCCGGTGAGTCGGTGGCCAGCGCCACCGAGAAGGCGAGCAAGATGCTGGGGCGGGTGGGGCTCTCCCACCGTCTCAACCACAGACCGTCCGAGCTCTCCGGTGGCGAGCGCCAGCGGGTGGCCATCGCCCGTGCCCTGGTCAACGAACCCAGCCTGGTGCTGGCGGACGAGCCCACCGGCAACCTGGATCACGCCAGCGCCACCGCCGTCTATGAGCTCTTGTGCGAGCTCAATCGCGAGCTTGGCACCGCGTTCGTGGTGGTGACCCATGACTTGAGCCTGGCCGCCAAGCTCCACCGCCGGGTCACCCTGGTGAGCGGCATCATGGCGGAGGTCGCCTGATGTTCAAGCCGCTGCCCCTGTTCCTGGGCCTGCGTTACAGTCGCTCCCGCCGCCGCAACGGCTTCATCGCCTTCATTTCGGCCTCCTCCCTCATCGGCATCGCCCTCGGGGTGATGGCCCTCATTCTTGGCCTCTCCGCCATGAACGGGTTCGAGCGGGAGCTCAAGAACCGGGTGCTCTCCGTGGTCCCCCACGGCGAGCTCATCGGCATGGAAGCGCCGCTGCCTGACTGGCCGAGGCTCAGGGACTACCTGCTGGCCCAGCCCGGGGTGGAGGCGGCTGCGCCCGTCATTCGCCTGGACGGCCTGCTGGAGCACGGCTCCGCCCTCAAGGGGGTCCAGCTGCGTGCGGTGCTGCCGGAGCTGGAAGCCAATCTCTCCGATGCGGGCAACTTCATGACGGGTCGGGGCCTTCGCGAGCTGCAGGCGGGTGAACACGGAGTCATCCTCGGCAAGATCATCGCCGACAAGCTGGGGGTCAAGACAGGGGACACCGTCACCCTGCTGCTGCCCCAGGCGGGTGATGCCGCCGGCATCAAGAACCCGAAACGGGAGGCGCTCACCGTGGTAGGGCTGCTCGAGATCGGTGGCCAGCTCGACGGCCTGCTCGGCTTCATGCACCTGGCGGACGCCCAGGCCATCACCGGCATGGGCAGCGCGGTGGAAGGGTTCAGCCTCAAGGTGAGCGACGTGCTCAAGGCCCAGTCCATCACGGTGGCGGCTGCCCAGAAATTTCCGCACTACGTCTATATCAGTAGCTGGATGAGCCGTCAGGGTTATCTCTATCAGGACATCCAGATGGTGCGCACCGTGATGTACGTGGTGATGCTGATGGTGGTGGCGGTGGCCTGCTTCAACATCGTCTCCACTCTGGTGATGGCGGTGAACGAGAAGCGCAGCGAGATCGCCATCTTGAAGACCATGGGGGCGAGCCCGGGCCAGATCCGGCTTACCTTCGTCATCCAGGGGATGGTGAACGGGGTGGCGGGAGCCTTGCTAGGCGCCCTGCTGGGCGGCCTGCTCTCCAGCAAGCTGACCCAGATCCTGAGCGCCATTGAAGGGGTGATCGGGCACCGTTTCCTCAATCCGGACATCTACTTCATCGACTTCCTGCCGACCGAGCTGCACATGCAGGACTTGCTCATCGTGACCGGCGCCGCCATCCTGATGAGCCTGGTGGCGACTCTCTATCCCGCCTGGCGGGCGAGCGGCCTGGTGCCGTCCCGGGAACTGGGGCATTGATGCCCATGGATGTGATAAAGGGCCCTGCGGGGCCCTTTTTATTGTCACTCTTTTGTGGGGAAACCCCCGAAGTGGCGGTTATCGGGGTAATACGCAGGAGGAGATGATGCCCGGTGCCGTGTTGATGGCATCAATGGGCATTCAACTCATCGAGAGGCAGTGAAAAACTCCCCACGAAGACATCGATGAAGTAGCGCATGGCGGGGTTCATCCTGGCGTCCAGCATCTGCTCGAGGCGCTTTCGCGCGGGCTCGAACTCCCGGTTGCCGACGCTCAGCTCCTCCAGACACTTGGTGTAGGCGCAGAGGGTGTCTGCATCCTTCACCAGGCTGGTGAGGGCCTCGTCCTGGGCGCCGGAGTCGAGCAGGGGGCGAAAGTCCTCGACCAGCTCAGGCGGCAACATGCCGAGCAGGCGCTGCTCGGCGGCAAGCTCAATCTTCTTGTATTCGCGGGCGATTTCGGGATTGAAGTACTTGACCGGGGTGGGCAGATCCCCGGTCAGCACCTCGCTGCTGTCGTGGTAGAGGGCCATGACGGCGGCCCGGTCTGCATCCACCTGAGCGCCGAACAGGCGATTGCTGATAAGACCGAGGGCGTGGGCCACCATGGCGACCTGCAGGCTGTGCTCGGCGATGTTTTCGGGCTGGATGTTGCGCATCAGGGGCCAGCGGTAGATGAGGCGCATACGGGCGAGGTTGGCAAAAAAATGGCTGGGCAGCATGGAAGACCTCGAATGGGGCAATGAAAAAGGGCAGACCCTAGTCTGCCCTTTTTTCCACCCGCAAGGATAGCCTGAGATGGGCCGTCAGCGGATGTAGCGGCCCGATTCGGCCTCGTGGTTGGTCACTATCATCTGGCCGATGGGGGCCAGGCTGATGAGGGCCAGCTTGAGGTGCTGGATGCCGAACGGGATGCCGACGATGGTGACGAAACAGGCCAGCGCCGAGGCGATGTGGCCGATGGCCAGCCAGACCCCGATGAGCACAAACCAGAGAATGTTGCCAATCAGCCCCAGGGCACCGGTGCCGATGTCGCTCTGGCCCGTCATGCTCTTGCGGCTCACTGCCTGCTTGCCAAACGGGAAGAAGGTGAAAGTGCCGATGACGAAGCAGGCGCGTCCCCAGGGGATCCCGATGAGGGAGATGAAGCAGAGCAGCCCCGCCAGCCACCAGGCCAGCCCCATGAAGACGCCTCCCAGCACGAACCAGAGCAGATTGAACAAGAAGCGGAAAAAGGACATGTGGGTGACTCCAGCAGCACGTGAATTGGTTGTCACCATAGCGAGCCCTGCCGGGGGACGCAATGGCACAGGCGAGAAGGTGGACAATTTGGGTCGCAGCACGCCATTTTTGTGCCTGATTGGCGGTGGATGGCGATCAAAATGGCCCGTTCGCCGTGAAAAAGAGTGAGCCAGTGCAAATTATTGCGGATGGAATGCTTGAACTCGGTGCAAGGCTTCCCCATATAGGAGAAAGTCTTGCGCAAATTGTGCTGTCTGTGCCCCGGATGGGGGATGTGCGGCTCGACGCGACCACTGCACGCCGCTATAATGTCGCGTCATATTTTCTCATCACAAAGACAGTCGTTGTCTTTATAAACAGGAAGACTCCGGGCTTGCCCGGGGGCAATAAAGGGTCAGCACGCAGTGCTGAGTTGAACGAGGTAAAAGAATGCAAGTTTCTGTAGAGACAACCCAGGGTCTGGAACGCCGTCTTACCATCACTGTACCGGCCGCTACCGTTGACGCCGCCGTGCGCAAAGAATTGAATGGCCTGGCCAAAACCCGTCGCATCGACGGTTTCCGTCCTGGCAAGGCTCCGGTTGCCATCATCAAGAAGATGTTCGGTGCCATGGCTCACGCCCGCGTTGCCGATGAAATGATGCAGAACAACTTCATCAAGGCCATCATCGAGAACAAACTGAGCCCGGCTGGCGCCCCGACCATGGATCCGAAAGAGATCAAAGAAGGTCAGGATTTCGAATTCACCGCCACTTTCGAAGTGTATCCGGAGTTCGAAGTTGCCGGTCTGGAGAGCATCAAGGTCGAGAAGCCGGTTGCCACCGTGAAGGACAGCGACCTGGAAAACATGATCGACACCCTGCGCAAGCAGCACGCCACCTGGACTGAAGCCGCTGTGGCTGCCGCCAACGGCATGCGTGTGACCATGGACTTCGTCGGTTCCATCGACGGTGAAGAGTTCGACGGTGGCAAGGCTGAAGGCTTCACCCTGGAACTGGGCGCTGGCCGCATGATCCCGGGCTTCGAAGACGCCATCCTGGGTAAGAAAGCGGGCGACGAGTTCACCATCGAGGTGACTTTCCCGGCTGACTACCACGCCGAAGCCCTGAAGGGTAAGGCTGCCAAATTTGCTTCCAAGCTGCACAAGGTTGAAGAGCAAGTGCTGCCCGAGCTGACCGAAGAGTTCGTCAAGCGTTTCGGCATCGAGAGCGGCAGCGTTGAAGAACTGAAGGCAGAAGTGCGCAAGAACATGGAGCGCGAACTGGCCCAGGCCCTGAAAAACAGCGTGAAAGAGCAGGTACTGAACGGCCTGGTTGAAGCCAACCAGATCGATCTGCCGAAGGCTGCCGTTACCCAGGAAATCGACACCCTGCGTCAGCAGGCTCTGCAGCGCTTCGGTGGCTTCCAGGGCGGCAACGCCCCCGAGCTGCCGGCCGAGCTGTTCCAGGCCCAGGCCGAGCGCCGTGTCCGCGTTGGTCTGCTGCTGGGTGACGTCATCCGCACCAACGAGATCAAGGCTGACGACGCCCGTGTGACCAGCATCATCGAGTCCATGGCCACTGCCTACGAAGATCCGAAAGAAGTGATCGAGTACTATCAGCAGAACGAGCAGATGCTGAACGGCGTGCGCAACCTGGCCATTGAAGATCAAGCCATCGATCTGATCCTGTCCAAGGCGCAAGTCACCGAGAAAGAAGTTGCCTTCGACGAAGTGATCAACAAGTCCGGTGCCGCTGCCTAAGAACATTTGACTTAAGGTCAAAACTGTTAAGTATAATGGCTCGTGTGATCTCCACTCGGGCCATTTTATTTTAGGGACAATGCCTTATGTACAAGAACTATAACGATGTGACTGAATCCCCACGCAATGCGCTCATCCCGATGGTGGTAGAGCAAACCGCGAAAGGGGAGCGTTCCTACGACATCTATTCCCGTCTGCTGAAAGAGCGGGTGATCTTCCTGACCGGTCAGGTCGAGGATCACATGGCGAACCTGGTGGTGGCCCAACTGCTGTTCCTGGAGTCCGAGAACCCGGATCAGGACATCAGCATCTACATCAATTCGCCGGGTGGCGCCGTCACTGCGGGTATGTCCATCTATGACACCATGCAGTTCATCAAGCCGGACGTGAGCACCGTCTGCATGGGGCAGGCCTGCTCCATGGGGGCCTTCCTGCTGGCCGGTGGCGCCAAGGGCAAGCGTTTCTGCCTGCCCAATGCCCGAGTGATGATCCACCAGCCGCTGGGCGGCTTCCAGGGGCAGGCTTCTGACATCCAGATCCATGCCCAGGAGATCCTGAAAATCAAGAATACCCTGAACGATCGTCTGGCGTTCCATACCGGTCAGGACATGGCCACCATCGAGCGCGACACCGACCGTGACAACTTCATGTCCGCCGAGCAGGCCGTTGCCTATGGTCTGGTTGACGGCATCCTGAGCCAGCGCGGCTGAGCAGGGTACCCCGTCCTGTTGTAAACTCAACAGGACGATCCATCCTCTATTGATAAAACGAGGTCGCTGAATGACAGAGAAACGCAAGGGTGAGGGCGACAAGCTGCTGTATTGCTCTTTCTGCGGCAAAAGCCAGCATGAAGTGCGCAAGCTGATCGCTGGCCCTTCCGTCTACGTATGTGATGAGTGTGTCGAGCTGTGCAACGACATCATCCGCGAGGAGATCCGCGAGATCTCTCCCAAGCGCGATGGTAGCGAGCTGCCGACCCCTCATGAAATCCGCGCCCATCTGGACGACTACGTGATCGGTCAGGAGTACGCCAAGAAGGTGCTGGCAGTGGCTGTCTACAACCACTACAAGCGTCTTCGCAGCGGCAGCGAGTCCGGTGGCGTGGAGCTGGGCAAATCCAACATCCTGCTGATTGGCCCCACCGGCAGCGGCAAGACTCTGCTGGCCGAGACCCTGGCTCGTCTGCTGGATGTGCCCTTCACCATGGCCGATGCTACCACCCTGACCGAAGCCGGTTACGTGGGCGAGGACGTGGAGAACATCATCCAGAAGTTGCTGCAAAAGTGCGACTACGACGTGGAGAAGGCCCAGCGTGGCATCGTCTACATCGACGAGATCGACAAGATCTCCCGCAAGTCGGACAACCCCTCCATCACCCGCGACGTCTCCGGGGAAGGGGTGCAGCAGGCCTTGCTGAAACTGATCGAAGGCACCATCGCCTCCGTGCCGCCCCAGGGCGGTCGCAAGCACCCGCAGCAGGAGTTTTTGCAGGTCGATACCTCCAAGATCCTCTTCATCTGTGGTGGTGCCTTCGCGGGGCTGGACAAGGTGATCGAGCAGCGTTCCGTCAAGGGCACCGGCATCGGTTTTGGCGCCGAGGTGAAATCCAAGAATGCCAAGGCCACCCTGAGCGAGAACTTTGCCAAGGTGGAGCCGGAAGATCTCATCAAGTACGGTCTCATCCCCGAGTTCATCGGTCGTCTGCCGGTGGTCGCGACCCTGACCGAGCTTGACGAGGCTGCCCTCATCCAGATCCTGAAAGAGCCAAAGAACGCGCTGACCAAGCAGTATGCCGCGCTGTTTGCCCTGGAAGAGGTGGAGCTGGAGTTTCGTGATGACGCGCTCAATGCCATTGCCCGCAAGGCCATGGAGCGCAAAACCGGTGCCCGGGGTCTGCGTTCCATTGTCGAGGCCGTGCTGCTTGACACCATGTATGACCTGCCCTCCCTGAAAGGGGTCAGCAAGGTGGTGATCGACGAGACGGTGATCAAGGGAGACTCCGCGCCCCTGATGATCTACGACAATCCCGAGACTCAGGCCGCAGCCTCAGAGTAACTGTCTGATTTTTAATCACATAAAGGGGCATTTTGCCCCTTTCATGCTTTTTACGGCCAAGGCGATTGAATCTCATCTTTGCGCCCCCATATACTCAGCCAAGCCTTTGCCAACGGTATAACAAGCCGAGAGGACATATATGAACCTAGAGCGTTCAGAACGCATCGAGATTCCCGTCCTGCCTCTTCGTGACGTGGTGGTCTATCCCCACATGGTCATTCCACTCTTTGTGGGGCGGGAAAAATCCATTCGCTGTCTGGAAGCGGCCATGGAGCAGGACAAGAAAGTCCTGCTGGTGGCCCAGAAGGATGCGTCGACTGACGAACCGACGGTGGAGGAAATTTTCTCCGTCGGGACAGTGGCCAATATTCTGCAGATGCTCAAGCTGCCGGACGGCACCGTCAAGGTGCTGGTGGAGGGGGGCCAGCGTGCCCGCCTTGAGCGGATGATCGACGATCGCGACTTCTTTGTCGGGGAGGCCCAGTACATCGCGTCCGCCCCCATCGAGGAGAAGGATCAGGACGTGCTGGTGCGCTCTGCCATCGGCCAGTTCGAAGGTTACATCAAGCTCAACAAGAAGATCCCGCCCGAGGTACTCACCTCGATTTCGGCGATCGACGATGCGGCGCGCCTGGCCGATACCATGGCTGCCCACATGCCGCTCAAGCTCGAAGACAAGCAGAAGGTGCTGGAAATCGCCTCCGTGTCCGAGCGCATCGAGTTTCTGATGGCCATGATGGAGTCGGAGATCGACCTGTTGCAGGTCGAGAAACGCATCCGCTCCCGGGTCAAGAAGCAGATGGAGAAGAGCCAGCGGGAGTATTACCTCAACGAGCAGATGAAGGCCATCCAGAAAGAGCTGGGTGAGCTGGAAGACAGCCCGGATGAATTCGAAGCCCTCAATCGCAAGATTGAAGAGGCCGGGATGCCGGAGGATGCTCGCGAGAAGGCCCAGGCCGAGCTCGCCAAGCTCAAGATGATGTCCCCCATGTCGGCGGAAGCCACAGTGGTGCGCAGCTATGTGGACTGGATGGTGCAGGTGCCCTGGAAGGCCCGCTCCAAGGTCAAGAAAGACCTGGGCAAGGCCCAGGAGGTGCTGGATGCAGATCACTATGGCCTGGACAAGGTCAAGGATCGCATCCTCGAATACCTGGCGGTGCAGGCGCGGGTGAACAAGCTCAAGGGCCCCATCCTCTGCCTGGTCGGGCCTCCCGGGGTGGGCAAGACCTCCCTGGGCCAGTCCATCGCCAAGGCAACCGGCCGCAAGTATGTGCGCATGGCCCTGGGTGGGGTGCGTGACGAGGCGGAGATCCGTGGTCACCGCCGTACCTACATCGGCTCCATGCCCGGCAAGCTCATCCAGAAGATGGCGAAAGTCGGCGTGAAGAACCCGCTGTTCCTGCTCGACGAAATCGACAAGATGAGCTCGGACATGCGTGGCGATCCCGCTTCCGCCCTGCTGGAGGTGCTGGATCCCGAGCAGAACAGCAGCTTCAACGATCACTATCTGGAAGTGGATTATGACCTGTCGGACGTGATGTTCGTGGCCACCTCCAACTCCATGAACATCCCGGGTCCGCTGCTGGACCGGATGGAAGTGATTCGTCTGTCCGGTTACACCGAGGACGAGAAGCTCAACATTGCCAAGCAGCACCTGGTGGCCAAGCAGATCCAGCGCAACGGCCTGAAGCCTTCCGAGATCACCATCGAGGATTCGGCGTTGATCGGGGTGATTCGCTACTACACCCGCGAGGCGGGTGTACGCAGCCTGGAGCGTGAAATCTCCAAAATCTGTCGCAAGGCAGTCAAACGCATCCTGCTGGACAAGAGCATCAAGCATGTTCAGATCAACCAGGAGAACCTCAAGGAGTTCCTGGGGGTACAGCGCTTTGACTATGGCAAGGCCACCGACCAGAACCAGATTGGTCAGGTGTGCGGGCTGGCGTGGACCGAAGTGGGGGGCGATCTGCTCACCATCGAGACCACCAACATGCCGGGCAAGGGCAAGCTCACTTACACCGGTTCCCTCGGTGACGTGATGCAGGAGTCCATCCAGGCGGCCATGACAGTGGTGCGGGCCCGCGCCGAGAAGCTGCGTATCAACGGCGACTTCTACGAGAAGCGAGACATCCACGTGCACGTGCCGGAAGGGGCGACCCCGAAAGACGGCCCGAGCGCCGGTATCGCCATGTGTACCGCCCTGGTCTCCAGCCTCACCGGCAACCCGGTGCGTGCCGACGTGGCCATGACGGGTGAAATCACCCTGCGTGGCGAGGTGCTGCCCATCGGTGGTCTCAAGGAGAAACTGCTGGCGGCCCACCGTGGTGGCATCAAGCGTGTGCTGATCCCGAAAGAGAACGAACGTGACCTCGAGGAGATCCCGGCCAACGTCAAACAAGATCTTGAAATCTATCCGGTTCGCTGGATTGATGAGGTGCTTGCACTGGCGTTGCAGGACAATCCGCAAGGTTTCGAACGCGTTTCTGTCGTGTAAATGTTGATGCGCCGCAAATTTGGCGCATTCGGGGGGTGGTTAAGGCTTGCATGCACCGGACAACGGAAGTAGCCTTGACCACCGATCGGGTACTCATGATGAGTCGCAATGCGTGATGTGGCGCGGGTTTGCGCCAGATTGTCACTTGCAACTGATCAGGAGGCTTGTTATAAAACCTCCACTTGTTGTGGCCAGGGAAATCAGCGCCGCAGCGATGTTCGATAAAAGGGGAATATAAGAGTGAATAAATCTCAACTGATTGACAAGATTGCAGACGGTGCTGATATCTCCAAAGCTGCCGCTGGCCGTGCGCTGGATGCCTTCATCGATGCCGTGGGCGAAGCCCTGAAAGAGGGTGACCAGGTTGCTCTGGTTGGTTTCGGTACTTTCGCCGTTCGCGAGCGTGCAGCCCGTTCCGGCCGCAACCCGCAAACTGGTGCGACCATCGAAATCGCTGCCGGTAAAGTTCCTGCCTTCAAAGCCGGCAAGGCCCTGAAAGACGCGGTCAACTAAGCCGGTCGCTGATATCTATCGGCACCGTCCTTGGTCTCTGACCAGACAAGTGAGAGGGCTCTCCCTCATACTGCTTGACCAAGGCGCATCGCAATCGGTGCGCCTTTTCATTATTTACGCCCATCGAGTTCGGGAGCATAAGTACAAACATGATGTTGGATAAACTACGCGAAGGGGCGCAGGGCAAGGTAGCCAAGGTTATCTTGGGCCTGATCATCCTCTCCTTTGCCTTGGCCGGCGTAGGCAGCTACCTCAATGGCCCGGCACGTACCGCCCCCGCCACCGTCAACGGCAATGACATCAGTGCCCCCGCACTGGAGAATGCCTACCGCAATGAGCGGGCCCGCATGGAATCCCAAATGGGTGAGGCCTTCAACCAGCTGGCCGCCAATCCCGATTACATGAAACAGTTCCGCCGTGGCGTGCTGGACCGTCTGATCGATCAGGCGCTGATCGATGACAAGGCTCGCTCCCTGGGTCTGCGCGTCAGCGATGAGCAGATCAAGCAGGCCATCGTCGCCATGCCCGAGTTTGCCGAGAACGGCAAGTTCAGCAATGACCGCTACCTGCAGCTCATTCGCCGTGCCGGCATGACCCCCGAGATGTTCCGCGACTCCCTGCGCCAGGACATGGTGCGCCAGCAATTGATGGGCGCCGTGCTGGGATCGGAGTTCGCCCTCAAGGGTGAAGCCGAGCAACTGGATCGCCTCTACAACCAGACCCGTGACCTGCGCCTGATCCGTCTGGCCGCTTCCGCCTATGTGGACGGGATCGAGGTGAGCGATGCCGAGGTGGAGCAGTTCTACAAGGCCAACAGCGCTCGTTTCATGAACGACGAGACGGTCAAGGTCGACTATCTGCTGCTCGATGCCGCGAACCTTGGCAAGAACATCAAGGTCACCGAGCAGGATGCCCAGGATTACTACGACCAGCATCAGGATCTGTTCCAGCGTCCCGAGCGCCGTCAGGTGGCGCACATCCTGATCCCGTTTGGCAAGGATGAAAAGGCCGCCGAGCAGAAAGCCGAGGCCGTGCTGGCCAAGGCCAAGGCAGGTGACGATTTCGCCGCGCTGGCCAAGGCCGACTCCTCCGATACCTTCTCCGCGAAGAAGGGCGGGGAGCTCGACTGGTTCGAGAAAGGGGTGATGGATCCTGCCTTTGAGAAAGCCGCGTTCGCGCTGGCCAAGGCCGGCGATCTCTCCGCCGTGGTGAAGAGCCCGTTCGGCTTCCACATCATCAAGCTGCTGGGAGTCGAACCGGCCAAGACCAAGCCCTTCGTGGACGTGATGAGCGATACCATCGCCCGTCTGCAGTCTGAGAAGGCCAAGGAGCAGTTCTTCGCCGAACAGCAGAAGATGGCCGACAGCAGCTTCGAGAACCCGGACTCCCTGGACTTGACCGCCGAAGCCATGGGCCTCCAGGTGCAGTCCACCGGCTATTTCAGCCAGGCCGATGCGCCGGCACCGCTCAATGATCCCAAGGTGCTCTCCGTGGCATTCTCCGAACAGCTGCGCGATGACAACACCAACTCCGACGTGATCGAGCTGGCCGACGGCAAGGCGCTGGTGCTGCACATCATGGGTCACCAGCCGAAGGCGGCCAAGCCGCTTGCCGAGGTGAAAGAGCAGGTGATCACCGCCATCAAGCACGACAAGGCCAGTGAAGTGGCCCGTGGCAAGGCCCAGGGTCTGCTGGACAAGCTCAAGGCCGGTGAGAACGTTCAGGCCGACCTGACCGCGCTGGGTCTGAAAGTGGATACCCATACCGGTGTATCCCGTTTCGCCCAGGAGATGGACCAGAACTTGGTGACCCAGGCGTTCCGCATGCCCCATCCGACCGATGGCAAGCCGAGCGTCGAGCTGGTGACCGAAGCCAACGGTGATCGTGTGGTGGTGGCGCTGGACAAGGTCAACGTCATCAAGGAGCCGTCCCAGATGGTTAGCCTGCTGCAAGGTCAGCTGGGTCAGGGCAAGGCACAGGCCGACTACAAGTCGCTGATCGACGAGCTGCGCAAGGCGGCCAAGATCGAATACTTCACCGACGTGGAAGCCACTGTCGAGTAAGTCAGCCTCACGGCCCCAAGTGTGAAAACGGCTCCATGATGGAGCCGTTTTTTTGTGCCATCGACAGCCCGGCAGAGCGGGCGGGCGCAGGAGGGAAGGGCCAGGCACGGGCTTGTGCTGCCTATCCTGGCTGGGGATGAGCGGGACAGGTGTATGACAGCGCGCTGTACTCTTGCTCTCCCTATCCCCAATTCTTCTCTTGCTGTGGCGTGATTAAGGAGGCATAAAAAAAACCGGCGCACGAGGCGCCGGTTCTGATCGCTTTGCTTGAAGGCGGGGGATTACACCACACCCTGGGTGCGCAGGTAATCCTCGTAGGTGCCGCCGAAGTCGCGGATGCCGTCTTCGGTCAGCTCCAGGATGCGGGTCGCCAGGGAGGAGACGAACTCGCGGTCGTGGGAGACGAAGATCAGGGTGCCCTTGTACATCTCCAGCGCCAGGTTCAAGGATTCGATGGATTCCATGTCCAGGTGGTTGGTCGGTTCATCCATGATCAGGATGTTGGGGCGCTGCATCATCAGCTTGCCGAACAGCATCCGGCCCTGTTCACCACCGGAAAGCACCTTGACCGGCTTCTTGATGTCGTCCTGGGAGAAGAGCAGACGACCCAGCACGGAGCGCACCGCCTGCTCGTCTTCGTTCTCCTGCTTCCATTGGGCCATCCAGTCGAACACATTGAGATCGGTGTCGAAATCTTCGGCGTGATCCTGGGCGTAGTAGCCGATCTGGGCGTTCTCGGACCACTTGATGGTGCCGGTATCCGGTGCCAGGGCACCGACCAGCGTCTTGATCAGGGTGGACTTACCGATCCCGTTGGTACCCAGGATGGCGACCTTCTCGCCCACTTCCAGCATCATGTTGAGCCCCTTGAACAGGGGACCGTCGCCATAACCCTTGGAGACGCCTTCGATTTCCAGGATGTTGCGGTAGAGCTTCTTGTCCTGCTCGAAGCGGATGAAGGGGTTCTGACGGCTGGATACCTTCACTTCCTCAATCTTGATCTTGTCGATCTGCTTGAGGCGGGAGGTAGCCTGGCTGGACTTGGAGGCGTTGGCGCTGAAGCGGGAGACGAAGGATTGCAGATCGGCGATCTGGGCCTTCTTCTTGGCGTTGTCGGCCAGCAGGCGCTCGCGGGCCTGGGTGGCAGCCAGCATGTACTCGTCGTAGTTGCCCGGGTAGACCCGCAGCTCGCCGTAGTCCAGATCCGCCATGTGGGTGCAGACGGAGTTCAGGAAGTGACGGTCGTGAGAGATGATGATCATGGTGCTTTCACGATCGTTGAGCACCTGCTCCAGCCAGCGAATGGTGTTGATGTCCAGGTTGTTGGTCGGTTCGTCCAGCAACAGGATGTCGGGGTTGGAGAAGAGCGCCTGCGCCAGCAGTACCCGCAGTTTCCAGCCCGGGGCCACTTCGCTCATCGGGCCGTTGTGCTGCTCGATGGGAATACCGGCACCCAGCAGCAGTTCGCCTGCGCGGGATTCGGCGGTGTAGCCATCATATTCGGCGACCAGGCCTTCCAGCTCGGCGGCCTTCATGTAGTCGTCGTCGGTGGCCTCCAGGTTGGCGTAGATGGCATCGCGTTCGGCGATGGCGGCCCACAGCTCGGTGTGGCCCATCATGACCACGTCCAGCACGCGCATCTCTTCGTAGGCGAACTGATCCTGGCGCAGCTTACCGATGCGCTCGTTGACATCCAGGCTCACATTGCCGCCGGTGGGTTCGAGATCGCCGCCGAGGATCTTCATGAAGGTGGACTTGCCACAGCCGTTGGCACCGATGAGGCCGTAGCGGTTGCCGCCGCCAAACTTGACGCTGATGTTCTCAAACAGCGGCTTGGCGCCGAACTGCATGGTGATGTTGTTGCTTGAAAGCACTGGAATGTCCCGGTTGGTCTGTCAAATGGCGCGCATTATGGCACAGATCCCCCGAAAGTTTTAGCAGGAACTGTGATCTGGCCCCATTGCAGGGGGTAAGGTTTCACGACCAGGCCGGCAACGGGCTCCGGCCTCTCTTGCAGAGGCGAGGCGAGGGGCGGTCATGAAAAAAGCCGGCACTGGGCCGGCTTGGATGCGTGGGATGCCACTTAGTGGGCGGAGGCGCCGGAGGCACCGAGCCCGGTCTGGGATCTGACGAACTGCGGGAAGAACTTGGCATGCTCGTCGGAGGCTGCCTGGGACTTGTCGGTGACCGAGAAGAACCAGATCCCGATGAAGGCCAGCCCCATGGAGAAGAGCGCCGGGTATTCGTAGGGGAAGATCGCCTGGGCATGGCCCAGTACTTTCACCCAGACGGTGGGGCCCAGGATCATCAGGGTCACGGCGCTGATGAGACCGAGCCAGCCGCCATAGACGGCGCCACGGGTGGTCAGGCGGGACCAGAACATGGAGAGGAAGAGCACCGGGAAGTTGCAGCTCGCCGCGATGGAGAACGCCAGGCCCACCATGAAGGCGATGTTCTGCTTCTCGAACAGGATGCCAAGGCCGATGGCGACCACACCCAGTACCAGGGTGGTCATCTTGGATACGCGCAGCTCGTCGGCCTCGTTGGCCTTGCCTTCCTTGATGACGCAGGCATAGAGGTCGTGAGAGACCGCGGAGGCCCCCGCCAGGGTCAGCCCGGCCACGACCGCCAGTATGGTGGCAAACGCCACGGCGGAGATGAAGCCCAGGAACAGGCTGCCACCCACGGCGTCGGCTAGATGGACCGCCGCCATGTTGGTGCCCCCCAGCAGGGCGCCGGTGGCGTCCTTGAAGTCCGGGTTGGTGCTGACCAGCAGGATGGCGCCAAAGCCGATGATGAAGGTGAGGATGTAGAAGTAGCCGATGAAGCCGGTGGCATAGAACACCGATTTACGGGCTTCCTTGGCATCGCTCACGGTAAAGAAGCGCATCAGGATGTGGGGCAGACCTGCGGTACCGAACATCAGGGCCAGCCCAAGGGAGATGGCGGAGATGGGGTCGGCGACCAGGCCACCCGGGCTCATGATGGCCGCACCATTGGCATGCACCTTGACCGCTTCGCTGAACAGGGTACCGACGTCGAAGTTGACGGACTTCATCACCATGATGGCCATGAAGGAGGCACCGGAGAGCAGCATCACCGCCTTGATGATCTGTACCCAGGTGGTGGCCAGCATGCCGCCGAACAGCACGTAGAGCACCATCAGGATGCCGACCAGCACCACGGCCACATGGTATTGGAGGCCGAACAGCAGCTCGATGAGCTTGCCGGCACCGACCATCTGGGCGATGAGGTAGAGGGCGACCACCACCAGGGAGCCGCTGGCGGAGAGGCTGCGCACCGAGGTCTGCTTGAGGCGGTAGGAGGCCACGTCGGCAAAGGTGTACTTGCCGAGGTTGCGCAGCCGCTCCGCGATCAGGAACAGGATGATGGGCCAGCCCACCAGGAAGCCGATGGAGTAGATGAGACCGTCGTAGCCCGAGGTATAGACCAGGGCGGAGATGCCGAGGAAGGAGGCGGCGGACATGTAGTCACCGGCGATGGCCAGACCGTTCTGGAAGCCGGTGATGCGCCCGCCGGCGGCGTAGTAGTCGGAAGCCGAGCGGTTGCGCTTGGAGGCCCAGTAGGTGATGAACAGGGTCGCGGCCACGAAGATCACGAACATCACGATGGCCGAGATATTGAGGGGTTGGCGTTGCACCTCGCCGCTGATGGCGTCGGCCGCCAGCAAAGGGGTGGAGATCAGACCTGCCAGCGGCAGCAGAAACTTGCCTTTCATGATTGCGCTCCCTTGAGGATCTTCTGGTTCAGTTCGTCGAACTCGCCGTTGGCACGAAATACGTAGATACCGGTCAGCACGAAGGCCGATACGATGAGACCAATCCCGACCGGGATACCACGGGTGATGCTGGAGCCTTCACTCAAGGGGGTGCCAAGCCAGCCCGGCGCAAAGGCGATGAGCAGGATGAACGCCAGGTAGAGCCCCAGCATCAGGATGGAGAGGGTCCAGGCAAAACGCTGGCGTTTGGCGACCAGTGCCTGGAAGTTGGGATCTTGCTGGATCCGAAGATACGGTTGCTGTTCCATTGCAGTTCTCCATGACAGTGAATGTCAGCGGTGGATGAGGGGTTCCCTACCGGACAGCACGGCTGTCCATGTAAGCAAAATGTGAATTAAATGTTATTTCCGAACAATTAGACTTTGGGATAAGCCAGGGGGCCGCCCTGATGCAGGCGTACAAAGACAAGGGCGGCGGTGACGGCATCGCTCAGGGCGTCGTGGGGGGGCAGGGCTGGCAGCGCCAGATGGCGACAGATCGCGGCCAGGTGCAGATCGATGGCGGCATCGGGATAGCGGCGATAGAGGTGATCGTGATAGAGGCGGCTCACCTCGATGCCGCGCTGGGGCAGGGTGAGCCCCCACAGCCGTTGGCAGGCGAGGTTGAGAATGCGCAGGTCATAGGCGATGTGATATCCCACCAGCTCACGGGGGCCGATGAACTCCAGCAGCGCGCGCAGCGCGGGCTCCAGTGCCATTCCCTGTTGCAGATCCTGATGGCGCAGGCCGTGGATCACCACGGACCCGGCGCTCAGGCTGGCGGGAGCCTGGACCCGGATGGCAAGGGCATCGCCCGTCTCTATCCGGTTGCCCCGGATGCGCACCGCCCCGATGGAGACGATCTCCGCCAGCGCCGGATCCAGGCTGGTGGTCTCGAAGTCCAGCGCCACCCACTCGTCGCCAGCAGGGCGGGCAAAGAGCGGGGCAAACTCCCCCTCCCGAAACATCCTGCCAAGCCAGCGACGGCGCCAGTGCATCCACATCGCTATTGCCTAAGACGAAAGTGCAAGGTGAGCCATTGCTGGAACTTCTTCACCTGGTGCAGGGCATGGCGCAGCAGATCCCGCTCTGCGGGGCCGAGGTCTGCCACCCGCACCCGTCCGTCTCCCTCCTGCAACTGGCTGCGCAGCCGAAGCCGCATGAACAGCCGGAAGGCCTCCGCCAGATTGGTGCCATAGTCCCGGCTGAGGCGTCCCTGGCCCACCAGGGCCTCGATGCGCCCCGTGGTCGAGGTCTCCAGGATCCCCGCCTCCAGGGAGAGTACCCGGACGCCGTGGACAAGGGGGAAGAGGCCGCCCCGCTTGAGATCCAGCCCCTCCGGGGCTTGCTCCAGTCTGCCAAAGAGGGTGAGGGGGGCGTGAAAGGCGACGGCGGCCCTTGCCATCTCCGCCAGCAGATCCGGCCGGTCGGCGAGGCAGGCCCGCAGGTGACGGGCGACGGGGGCGAGCCGGGCGCGATCTCCCGTGATGGCCTGGGCATCGGCCAGGGTGGCGAGCCAGAGCAGATCCGCTTCGCTGGCGCGCACACAGGCCTGCTCTATCCCTTGCAGCCAGCCGTCAAGCGGCTTCACCCAGGCCGGGTTGTTGACCATCACCTTGCCCGGGCAAGGGGGATAACCCAGGCGCGCCAGCAGGGCGCTGAAGGCGGCCAGATCCGCCGACTGGGTGGGCCACGGCAGGCCATCCGGCAGGATCAGGGCATTGTCCTGATCGGTTTTCTGGATCTGCTCGCCACGCCCCTCCGACCCCAGCATCAGCAGGCACACCTGCTCTTGCTGCGCCGCGGGGATCACCAGGGAAAAGGCCTTGGCGATCAACTGCTCGTTGATGGTGGCGATGAGCTTCATCAGGAACAGGGTGTGGATCCCCTGGGCAAACAGGGAGCGAATGAGCTGCTGCTGCTCCCGGGCGACCGCCTCGAGGGCGGCCGGGGAGTCGGCGCGGGCGATGCGCAGGGTCAACACATGGGAGTGGGTGGAGAAGAGCCCGAGCACCTGGGTCAAATGCAGGATGCCTGCCACCTCCTGCCCCTGCCAGATGACCAGGCGCTTGATGCGGTGGCGGGTCATCAGCAGCAGGGCATCGAACAGATAGCTCCCCAGTGGCAGACCCGTCAGCGGGGTGGGGGTCAGCACCGCCAGCGGCGCACTGAGCGGCAATCCCTTGAGGGTGAGGGCGTGGAGCAGGGTCTTGCGGGTCGCCAGGCTCAGGCTGCCATCTGCTCCGGGATAGAGCAGGCAGTCGGTGCCCCTGGCCACCATGGTCTCGGTGGCGGCCAGGAGTGAGAGGCTGCTTTCCACGATGAGCGGCGCCTGCAGATGGTCGGGAGCGATGCGGGTCAGGATGAACTCTGCCAGGTTCTGCTGTCCGAGCTGGCCGCGCCGCTCCTGCTCCCGCTGGCGCTCCGCCAGGGTGGCGGTGAAGTAGCGGGCGATATGGGGGTGCGCGTCGCACAGGGCCAGAAAGACGGGGCGGGGAATGAGCTGGCAGAGGGTATCTTCCAGGGCGGCGAAACGGTGGCGGCAGTGCCCGTCAAACTGGGCACGGACGTCGAACATGTCCCCCTCGCCATAGTCGCCAAAGGATTGATGGGGGGCAGACTCTTCCACGGCCCCCTTGATGATGAGGTAGAGCCCGGCGGGCTCCTCCTCGGCGTGCTGCACCGTCTGGCCCGCGCGAAAGTAGCAGATGCTGAGGTGCTGACCGAGCCGCTGGCGTGCCTCCTCGTCCAGGCCGTCGAACGGTGGACGGGCAAAATTGAACAGAAGTGACATGAGAGGCTCCACCGTGACCATGGGGCCAGTCTGACAAAGGCTCCACCACCGGGCCAGCCGACTTTAGTCGCAGGCCCGGGGCGGCCTCCCTGTACCTGCCCATAACACTCTGGTAACGTTGTGGTATGACCAGTTGAATCAAAAGGACGAAGACGGAGATGGAAAAGCCAAGGGTCAAATGGGTGTTTCAGGAGGGGATCGCCGAGGTGATGCTCTGCCGGGGAGACAAGCTCAACGCGCTGGATCGGGCCATGTTCGACGCCATCGACGAGACGCTGAACACGGTATCCCGGCAAAAAGGGCTGCGGGCCGTGATCCTGCACGGGGAGGGGCGGGCGTTCTGCGCCGGGCTGGATGTGAAATCCATGCTGAGGCAGCCGGTGGCGGCGCTTGAGATCCTCAAGCGCGAGGCGGACGAGGCGACCAACCTGGCCCAGCGGGTGGCCTATGGCTGGCATCAACTGCCGGTGCCCGTGATTGCGGTGACCCAGGGGGTCTGTTTTGGCGGCGGCCTGCAGATAGCGCTCGGCGCCGATTTTCGCTTCAGCACCCCGGATTGCCGCTTCTCGGTGATGGAGATCAAGTGGGGCATCATCCCCGACATGAGCGGCAGCGTCACCCTGCGCAACCTGATGGGGATGGATACCGCCATGGAGCTTGCCATGAGCGGGCGCGAGCTGGAAGCCAGCGAAGCCAAGTCCCTCGGCCTGGTGAGCCGGGTGTGCGCGGATCCTCTGGAAGAGGCGCGGGCCTTTGCCCGGACCCTGATCACCAAGTCGCCGGATGCGCTGGCGGGGATCAAGCAGCTCTACACCCAGGCCTGGGCTCGCAGTGACGAGGCCATGCTCAAGGAAGAGACCCGGTTGCAGAGGCAGATCCTGGGGCGCCCCAACCAGTGGCGGGCGACCCTCAACAGCCTGTTTCGCTGGCGCCTGCCATTCGGACCGCGCCGCAACGCGCTTTGAACCCCTCACCCATCCAACACAAATGAAAATGGCAGCCGAAGCTGCCATTTTGCATTGTGCCGTCTGATTACTTGGCAACGGTATCCGGGTCCGCCTCGAAGGGGTGGCCGGTTTGCTCGCGCATCAGGTTCACTTCGGCGCGGTTTTCAATCCAGTAGTCGGCGTTCTTGATGCCGAGCTTTTCCGGGTGGAACACGGGATCCAGACCCTTGGCCAGCTGTGCCTCGTAGTCTTTCAGACAGGCGAAAGCCGGCTTTTGCAGCATCAGGATGGCACCGATGTTGAGCCAGGCCATCAGGCCGACGCCGATGTCACCCAGGCCCCAGGCCAGATCGGCGGTCTTGACGGTGCCGTAGACGGTGGCAGCCATCAGCGCAATCTTCAGCAAGAAGGTGAGCCAGGGGCGGTTAATCTTGCGGTTGACAAAAGCGATGTTGGTTTCGGCGATGTAGTAGTAGGCCACGATGGTGGTGAAGGCGAAGAAGAACAGGGCGATGGCGACGAAGTAGTTGCCAAAGCCTGGCATCATGCTTTCCATGGCGGTCTGCACATAGCCGGGGCCTGCCGCGATGCCGGCGATGCCGGTGTAGAGGGCGGCACCGTCCGGGCCCTGCACGTTGTACAGGCCGGTGATGAGCAGCATGAAGCCGGTGGCGGAGCAGACGAACAGGGTGTCGATGTAGACGGAGAACGCCTGCACCAGGCCCTGCTTGGCCGGGTGGCTCACCGCCGCGGCGGAGGAGGCGTGGGGGCCAGTCCCCTGGGCGGCTTCGTTGGAGTAGACCCCGCGCTTGACACCCCACATGATGGCCAGACCCAGAATGGCGCCGAAGCCGGCTTCCATCCCGAAGGCACTCTTCCAGATGAGCAGGATCACGCCCGGCAGTTGGCCGATGTTCAGGGCGATGATGACGCAGGCCACGATGATGTAACCCAGCGCCATGAAGGGCACCACGGTACTGGCGAAATTGGCGATGCGTTTGACGCCGCCGAAGATGATGAAACCGAGCAGCAGCGCCAGACCGGCGGCGGTGACGTTGGGATCGATGTCAAAGGCGGTCTGCAGGCTGGAGCCGATGGAGTTGGCTTGTACACCCGGTAGCAGCACGCCGCAGGCGAAGATGGTGGCGATGGCGAAGGTCCAGGCATACCACTTCATTCCCAGGCCCTTCTCGATGTAGAAGGCCGGACCGCCGCGATATTCACCGTTGATCTTCTCCTTGTAGACCTGGCCCAGGGTGGACTCCACGAAGGCGGAGCTGGCGCCAAGGAAGGCGACCATCCACATCCAGAACAGGGCGCCCGGGCCGCCGAAGGTGATGGCAGTGGCCACACCGGCGATGTTGCCGGTACCGACGCGACCGGCCAGGGTCATGGAGAGTGCCTGGAAGGAGGAGACACCGGCATCGTTGCCCTTGCCCTGAAACATCAGGCGTATCATGCCTTTCAAGTGGCGCAGTTGCAGGAAACGGCTGCGCAGGGAGAAGTAGAGGCCTACCCCCAGACACAGATAAATGAGCGCTGGGCTCCAAATCACGCCATTGATGGCATTGACGATCTCATTCATGTACAACAACTCCTTTGTTGCGCTGTCTTGGCGAGGTCTATATGCCTCGCTCCCTTAACATTGAAATATGCGGTGACCAAGGGGGTCACTCAGGATTGTGCGGGACTTTCGACTGGTTAGTCCGCGGGATTTAACATATCGGTTTGTTCAGGGCCTTCCTAGTGAAAAGTGTTGTGACTTTGTTAATTTGTGAATTGACATTAACAAATGGTGAATGGAACTGGACAAGATTCGGTACATACCCATCATCTGCCGCTTTGCCATGCCCAGAGGGCTGATTGAGGTAATGCAAATAGGAGGCCAGGAGTGGCAACAAGGGAAAACAGGTGCATCATTCGCCTCGCCGGGGAGGAAGATGGGACCGGATTGACGGGGTTGTTTGCCCAGCTGGGCTACCCCAACCCTGACGGGGCGGTCAGCGCCAGGCTGGCCCAGCCCGATCCGGCTCGGGAGGTACTGCTGGCCCTGTGCGAGGGGATCCCGGTGGGGGTGCTGGTGTGGCATCGCCTGCAGCCCATGCACCTTGCACCAGCCTGGGGCCTGATCTCGGCGCTGGTTGTCGATGAGGGTGCAAGGGGCGGGGGCATCGGGGCCCTGCTGCTGGCGGCGGCAGAGCAGCGGGCGGCAGCCCTGGGGTGCGGCCAGCTGGAGCTCTCCAGCAGCCTCAAGCGCGAAGGGGCGCACCGATTTTATCTGGCGCAAGGGTATTGCGAGCGTCCGAAACGTTTTGTGAAAGCTGTCTGATTGGCAAGAGGAGTCTGTGTGTTCTGGTCCAGGTTGAAAGAGGTATTGGGTGGTGCATCTCCCCGGGAGCCCCGTCTCCCCGAAGAGCAGGAGTGGCGCGAGGCGCTGGCGGCGGTGCCCATCTTGCAGGGGCTTGAAGAAGAAGAGGCGCAGAGGCTGATGGAGCTGGCGCGCCATTTTCTCTCGCGCAAGACCCTCACCCAGATCGGGGTGGAACTGACGCCCCGCCAGCAGGGGGTGCTGGCCCTGCAGGCAGTGCTGCCCATCCTGCACCTGGGGTTCGATTGGTATCGAGGTTTCCACGAGGTGATCATCATCCCCGAGCCCGTGACCCGTCGTCAGGAGGTGCAGGACGAGTTCGGGCTGGTGAGCCAATTTGAAGAGGAGAACGCCGGTGAATCCTGGCCCCAGGGGCCGCTGGTGCTGGCCTGGAGCGAATTGCAGCAGGACGGGGACTGGGACGGATTCAACCTGGTGATCCATGAGCTTGCCCACAAGCTCGACATGCTGGGAGGGGATGCGGACGGTGCACCGCCCCTGCCGCGGGGCATGGATCCCCAGCAATGGACCCGGGCGCTGCAAGGTGCGTTTGACGAGATGAACGATCAGTTGACCAGAGAGGAGGTGACCGAGATAGACCCCTACGCCGCCTCGCACCCCGCCGAATTCTTCGCGGTGTGCAGCGAGAGCTTCTTCACCGATCCGTTGCGTCTGCGCGCCGTCTACCCTGCGGTCTATGACCAGTTCGCCCGCTTCTACGGCCAGGATCCCGCCGCCCGCTACCCCGCCACCCGATTGCTGGCTGGGGATCCCGGGGCGCAGGGCTGACCGGCACTGTGTCCGGGCGGCAGAAACACAAAAGGCACCCGAGGGTGCCTTTTTCGTGACAGCGATGTCGCCGGGTGCTTAGGCAGCGGCTTTGAGCTGGGCGGGAGCGGCTTTCTTCTGCTCGCCGATGGGCAGCACGGTGCGACCGAACTGCTCGTTGATCACGGTGGCCATGGCCAGGTAGATGGCGCTGGCGCCGCAGATGATGCCTTCGAAACCGGCGATGGTGCCGATCAGGGTGCTGCCGGTGAAGTCACGGGCGGCCAGCAGGAAGAACAGCACGGTCAGGGAGGCGAACACGAACTGCTTCACGCGGGGGAAGTTGACGGTCCCGATCAGCATGAACAGGGTGAACATGCCCCACATCAGCAGGTACCAGCCCATGTAGGCGTGCGGGGTGGCCTCGGCCAGACCCATGGTCGGCATCACCAGCAGGAACACCAGGCTCCACCAGAAGGTGCCGTAGGAGATGAAGGCGGTGACACCGAAGGTGTTACCACGCTTGTACTCCATGATGCCGGCGATGATCTGGGCCAGACCGCCATAGCACAGACCCATGGCCAGGATCATGGCGCTGATGGGGAAGAAACCTGCGTTATGGATGTTCAGCAGAATGGTGGTCATACCGAAACCCATCAGACCCAGAGGGGCAGGGTTGGCCAATTTTTCGCTCACGTGGTGTTCTCCAACAATAGAGGTGGGGTTGATAAAAGACGCGCGATTTTAGGCAGGCTCAGGGTCCCGGGCAAGGGGGGGACACACAGAAATGGTAAAAAAAGAACACGAAAGTTTAAGTGGCCAACCATTCGTGCCATTCAGGTAGACGAGCGGTGAATGAAAAACGTTTTCAACGTTGCAATTTTGTATAAAAGGCACCTTGGCATGAAAGTCGGCAACGACGATGGTGACTGGGACTGGTGAGGGAAACGCGCCCCGGATGGTCGCGTCATGGCGGCTTGATTGAAAAATGAGTTCATATGCCATCAGACAAGAGTGTTTACCTCCTGTTTGTAGCCCATCGGCCTCCCGTATCGCTTGCCATCGCAGTGTCCGTTGCGCTCCCCATTTTCTCGTCAACCCCGCGCTCGCCACCGTGTTCCCTACACAAGGGCGGGGCGCCTGAGAAACCCGCAAGCGCGCTGTGTTGACTGCCACGGGCGAAAGGGGCGCAAGATCAACGGGCAGGATCAGAGGCTGCCCTTGTCAAAAAGCCAGAGGCGGGATGGGCCATGGGCCCAGATGACAAAAACCAAGACGCAAGAGGTTGAGCCAAGGGATCGCCCTGTGGCCGAAGGCTTCAACATGCAGACACGGCAGCACGGAGGGCCAGTGAAGAGGCTGCGAAATTTAAGAGGGGGCGCGGGGTTGGCCCTGTGGCGTGCGGGAGAGGGTGTTCAGGATTGGCCCGATTAGACACTGTCTATCTGATCGGGCCATCTATTTTGACATGCCGACATGCCGACATGCCGACATGCCGACATGCCGACATGCCGACATGCCGACATGCTGGATAAAGGGATAACCGGATTGTTCGGGGCGGCTAGCGAGAGACATATCCTGATGGCAGGGGTCGGGGGAGGGAGCCCCTCGGGCCATGTGCCGTCGGGGCAAACAAGAGGGGCATCCGGCGGGCGCCGGATCAGTTGTCCAGGGTCAGCACCACCTTGGCTTCCTTGTCCGTCTCCTTCACCTGGCTGTCGAGCACGAAGAGGCGCTCCGGCGCGATGCCCTGGGTATCCACCAGATACTCCTTGGTGTTCTGGGCGCGGCGCATGGCGAGGTTTCGCAGGGACTTGGCGGTGATGAGCTGCTGATCCCGCAGCAGGAGCACCGCCTGGGCGCGCAGGGCCTCGCTCCCTTCATCGAGTCGCAACCGGTCGGCCAGATCCCCGAGATCTTCGTTGAACTTGGCCTCATAAGCCTCTGCCAGTGCGGACTGCATGGCGGGATCCTGCTCCAGCAGCGTCAAATCCACCGGGCTGCCGGTGATCTTGGCCAGCAGCCGCTCAAGCTTCTGACGCTGGAGGATGGGACGCTCTTCGTTGAAGTTGACCTTGCCGCGAATGTTCATGCTGAGCTTGGGCCTCTCCTTGAGGGCCTGCGCGAGGGTGGTCAGCTTGGTCTGCTGGGTCGGGGTCAGGGCGGGATCGCCAGGCAGGAAGGGGAGCTCGTCGAGATCCTTGGTGCCCCCCGTCAGGGACGCAAGCAGGGAGAAGGGGGAGGTGATGGCCTTGCCGAGGGTATTGCCGAGCACGTCCCAGAAGATGTTGCCCAGGCTGAAATCAGGCTGATCCAGATTGCCCTTCACCTTGAGGTTCATCTTGATGACGCCGCTCGAATCGCTCAGCAGGGCGATGGCGAGGCCGAGGGGCAGATCCTTGGCCTGCTCGCTCTTGACCTTCTCCCCGAGTTGCAGCTTCTTGATGGTGATGTCGTTGTCCCCCTCTAGCCGGTTGCCCTGCAGCTTGTAGTTGAGCTTCATGGAAAGCTGCCCCTTGTCGATGGCATAGCCTGCATAGGTGCTGGAGTAGGGGGTGAAGGTGGTGAGCTCCAGATTGTTGAAGGCCACGGCCACATCCAGCACGGGATCCTCGATGAGCAGGTTGGCGCCCCCCCGGATGGTGACGGGGGCGTAGCGGTCCACCTTGCCGTTGAAGGCGAGCTCGGAGCGCTGCCCCGGGGTGTTGCTGATATGGCGGCTCTGGCCGTCGAGGGAGGCGATGTCCACCACGAACTCCGGGCTCAGGCTGCGATCGGCGAAGCGCAGGTTGCCCTGGGCGGTACGGATCTGATCGATGACGATGTGCGGGGCGGGGGCGCTCTCCCTGGCGTTCGCGGCGGGTTGCGGCAGCAGCAGTTGCTGCACGTTGGTGATCCCCTCTTCGTTGATCTCGATACGGGCATAGGGTTTGCTGAGCAGGATGTCGGCGATGCGCAGTTGCTGGCTCAGGCCATCATAGTGCAGGCCGCTCAATTGCAGATTCTCTATCTGGAGCAGGCGCTGGTTGTCGGCTCGATCCAGCACGTTGAGCCCCGCGACCTCGAGTCCACCGCTTATCTCCAGCTTGCTGATGGCCCCCTGGCGGTCGGTGACCAGGTCAAGCCTGGTGCGGCTGGTAAGCTCGCCGTCCCGCACGCTGATGCGCAGCAGATCCTGCAGGTAGGGCTGAGCCAGGATGAGCGGCAGCCCCTGCTGGCGGATGGCGCCGTTCAGGGTGAAGGGGGTCAGCCCCAGGGTGCCGTCAAACGCCACCGTCGTCCTGGTGTCGAGGGTTGCGTTGAGGGTGAGGGGGCTGGGTTGGGCGATCTGGCTGCCAAGGGGCCCCAGGGTGAGGGCGAGGGCGGAGATGGCCCGTTTCAGGGGCTTGCCGCTGGTGGCTTCGGTCAGGGTGAGGCTGCCCTGGTCGATGCGGGTCTGCTTGAGGGCCCATTGCCAGGGCTTGGCGGGGGTGGCCGGTTGTTTGCCCCCCTTGGGGGTCTTCTGGGGGATCAGCAGGTCCGCGAGATCCAGTTGTTGCTGGTGGTCGAGGACGGCGGTGATGGCGGGGCTCTTGAGGGTGGCGGCATCGAGCTCAAGGCGCTGCTTGTTGCCATCGATGCGGATCCCGGTCAGTGCCAACTGCTTGAAGCGGGCAAATTCCTCCCCCTTGTTGCGTGTGAGCTGCCAGTTGGCCAGGGTCAGCTTGCCCTTTGACAACTGCCAGTCCAGTCCCTGCTTGCCCTGGGTGAGGCGATAGGCGAGCTCGGCGCTGGCCTCCCCTTTGGCGAGGGTCGCCTTGAGATAGGGGGCCCAGAGGGGGGCGAAGGGGGCGATGGCCACCTTGCCAAGGCTGAGGTTGCCCTTGCCGGAACCGCTCATCATGTCGAATTCCCCTTCGGCCTTGAGGGGGCTCTTCTCGTTGACGGTGGCGCTCAGGCGATAGGGGTTGAGCACCCCCTCTGCGCTGGAAAATCCGGGCAGGTGCAGGGCGAGCTTGTCCAGGGTGAGGGGCGGCACCCACCCCGGGCTGCTCTGCTTGCGGCTGTCCCGGTAGCTGAGCCGGCCCTGCTCGACGGACAGCTTGCCGATGGTCACCAGCACGGGCTCGGCGCTAGCTGGCGGTGTTTGCTCCGGCGCAGGGGAGAGCAGGGAGGCCAGTGCATCGGTCAGGTTGAAGCGCGCCTCCCCTTTGAGATCCTCGAGGCGCACCATATCTGCCCTGGGGGCGGTCAGGGTGGCCTCTTCCAGTACCAGGGCGCGCTGCTGCCAGCTCGCTTTCAAGGCGGGAATGAGCTTCAGCTCTTCAAACGACACCAGCGCTTGCTGCTGGTCATCGAGCAGGGCGCTGGGCCCCAGCACGAGGGAGGGGGAGCGGATCCCCACCTCTATCTTGCCAAGGGAGAGGTGCAGACCGTAATGGGTGGCAAGCCAGCCGGGGAGATGGCGCTGGATGAGGGTCGGCGCCTGCCAGAGCAGGATGGTGATGCCGATGAGCAGGAGCGCGAGAAGATAGAGGGCATAGCGCAGCAGACGAGCGGGCAGAGGCTTGAGCATGATGGTCTCCATTTGATGCGCATATGGTAGCAATTAATCGTGCCCGGTTCATGGGAAGGACTCATGAGGTGCGCCGCACTCTGACCGGGCTGGGGAATTATTGTGCGACCAAGGCCGGATTTCCCCCGTTTGCCCCACCTCGCCGCTTGCCCAAACCGCCCACTCTGTCCGGCATGTCGCGACGGGCGATGTGGGGAACAAGGGGGTTGCCGGGTCAGGGCCTGCCACTGCGAATATCCACTGGAAAACCGGGATACCGGGGGCGAGATACCCCCAGAGTCTGTCAATCCCCGTCGGTTTTCAAGCCGCCGAGGGAGTGGATGCAGCGCTGCTCGGCGGCATCGAGCTCGGCCATCACCATCTGGATGTCCTCCAGCTGCTGGCGCAGGGAGTGGCGTCTGGCTTCGATGAGCTGGATCATGGAGTGAAGCTGCATCCGGCTGGAGCGGTCGGTGTCGTACATGTCGAACAGCTCGCGGATCTCCGCCAGGCTGAACCCGAGGCGCTTGCCGCGCAGGGTCAATTTCAGGCGGATCCTGTCCTTGTGGCTGTAGATGCGGGTCTGCCCCTCCCGGGTCGGGGTGATGAGCCCCTCGTCCTCGTAATAGCGGATGGTGCGGGGGGTGATGTCGAACTCCTGGGCCAGCTCAGAGATGCTGTAGGTCCTCTCCTTGCCACTGGCGTGTCTGGCTCTCATGGTGCACCCTCCTGATGAGCTGGCGGGGTCCTGGCACTACGGCAAGGGCCGGGGTCATGATGCATGATGGCCTCCCGAGAGGCGCTGCTCGCGCTCTTGGCGCTGTCCCCTCCCGTGCAGGGCCTGGCCGACCCGGGAGCCGTTGGGGCGCCCCAGCAACTCGCTCACCCACTGTCCGGTGGCGGCCAGCTGGTCGAGGTCGACGCCGGTGCTCATGCCAAGGCCGTGCAGCAGATAGACCACCTCTTCCGACGCCACATTGCCGGAGGCACCGGGGGCATAGGGGCAGCCGCCGAGCCCGGCCACCGAGCAGTCGATGGTGCGGATCCCGCGCTCGAGCGCCGGCAGCAGGTTGGCCAGCCCCTGGCCATAGGTGTCGTGAAAATGAACCGCAAGCCGGCCCGCCGGGATCTCGTGCAGCACCGCATCCAGCATGGGAGCCACGGTGCCCGGGGTGCCGACGCCGATGGTGTCGCCGAGGGATATCTCGTGGCAACCCAGATCCAGCAGCCGCTCGGCCAGGGCGGCGACCCGTTTCGGGCGGGTCGGGCCGTCGAACGGGCAGGCGATGACGGTGGAGAGGTAGCCGCGCACCTTGATGCCGAGGCTGCGCGCCTCCTGCACCAGGGGGGCAAAGCGCACCAGGGACTCCTCCACGCTGATGCCGATGTTGGCCCGGGTGAAGCCGTCCGAGCAGGCGGTGAAGAGGCCTATCTCGTCGGCGCGTGCGGCGATGGCGGCCTGCAGACCCTGCAGATTGGGCACCAGGGCGCCATAGCGGGTTGGCCCCCTGCGCGGCAGGGCGTTGAAGAGTGCGGCGGAATCCGCCATCTGCGGCACCTTTTTGGGCGACACGAAGGCCCCCACCTCGATGCGCTGCAACCCGCTCTCGGCCAGGCGGGCGATGAGCGCCAGCCGCTGCGCCAGGGAGAGGGTGGCGGTCTCATTTTGCAGGCCGTCCCGCGGCCCCATCTCCACCAGGCTGACTTTGTCGTCCCGGCTCTCGTGCGTGTGGCTCATGAGCGCTCCTCCTGCGCGGTATGGTCCTCGGCAAAGCGCACCAGCACGGCGCCCTGGCTCACCTGTTCCCCCTGGCGGCACTGCAGGGCCTCAATCACCCCGTCCCGGTCGGCCTTGAGGACGTGCTCCATCTTCATCGCCTCCAGTACCAGAAGGGGTTGCCCCTTGCTGACCGGCTGGCCGGCCTCGACCTGCAACGCCACCACGATGCCGTGCATGGGGGCCAGGATGCCCGGGACATGGCTCGTGTCGTGATCATGGTGGAGCTGATGATGCTGATCATCGAGCGAGAAGCGGATGCGTCTGCCCGCCAGGTGCAGCAAATAGGCACCCTCGCCGAGGGGCTGCACCGGATAGCGCTGCCAATGTCCACTCTGGCACAGGCGGATCTGATCTGACCCGAGTTCAAACGGGATCTGCTCGCCCTGCCAGAGCAGGGCTCCCCCTCGCTCGGCGAGGGTGAGAGTGCGGGTCTCCTCGCCGATGCGCACCGTGGCGCAAAAGCGGCGGGTGGGGCCCAGCCGAAAGCCTGCGGCCTGCTGCCAGGGGGAGGCATCGCGCTCGCAAGTGGCGAGCCAGAGGGTGGCGAGGGGCCAGGCGAGCGCCGGAACGGGCAGGGTGTCGGTGGGAATGGGCCACTGGGTGTGGTGGCGCATCGCCAGCACCTCTGGCGCTTCGCACAGGCGCTGCAGGAGCGGGCCGTTGTGCACCAGAGGGCCGAGATCCAGGGCTGCCAGGGCATCGGCCAGGGTGGCAAAGGCTTCGCTGCGGCTCGGTGCGTGGGCGACGAGCTTGGCGATCATGGGGTCGTAATAGGGGCTCACCTCATCGCCAGCGGTGACGCCGGTGTCGATGCGCACCCCCTTGGGCCAGGTGAGCCAGTGAATGGGGCCGCTCGCTGGCAGAAAACCGGCGGCCACGTCCTCGGCGTAGAGGCGCGCCTCCACCGCGTGGCCACGCAGCATCACCTGCTCCTGGGTGAGGGGCAGCGGTTTGCCCTCGGCCACCGCCAGCTGCCAGGCCACCAGATCCTGGCCTGTGATGGCCTCGGTAACCGGGTGCTCCACCTGCAACCGGGTGTTCATCTCCATGAAGAAGAACTCCTCCCCGCATAGCAGAAACTCGATGGTGCCCGCCCCCCGATAGGCGATGGCCTTGGCCGCCGCCACGGCCGCCTCGCCCATGGCGCGGCGCAGGGCAGGGGAGATGTCGGGGGCGGGGGCCTCCTCGATCACCTTCTGGTGGCGGCGCTGCAAGGAGCAGTCCCTGTCCCCCAGATAGATGGCGTTGCCGAGGGCATCGGCAAACACCTGCACCTCCACGTGGCGGGCGCGGGGGAGATAGCGCTCCAGCAGCACATGGTCGTCGCCAAAGGCGGCACTCGCCTCCCGCTTGACCGCCGCCAGGGCCGCGTCAAAGTCGGCCAGCTGATCGACCCGCCGCATCCCCTTGCCACCGCCGCCGCTGGCCGCCTTGATAAGGAGCGGGAAGCCCACCTGGCTCGCCTGATCGCGCAAAAAGTCGGGATGCTGATCCGCGCCGTGATAACCGGGCAGCACGGGGACGCCGGCTGCCTGCATCAGCCCTTTGGCCCCCGACTTGTCCCCCATGGCGAGGATGGCGGCGCCGCTTGGGCCGACAAAGCGCAGGCCCCGCTGCTCGCAGGCGGTGGCAAAGTCGCTGTTCTCGGAGAGGAAACCGTAGCCCGGGTGGATGGCGTCGGCATTCGCCTCTTTGGCAATCTTGAGCACCTTGCCGGTGTCGAGGTAGCTCTCCCGGGCGGGGGCCGGCCCCAGATGCCAGGCCTCGTCGGCTTCGCGCGCATGCATGGCGCGGGCGTCGGCGTCGGAGTAGAGGGCGATGGTGTGAATGCCGAGGCGCCGTGCGGTCTTGATGATGCGCACGGCGATTTCACCGCGATTGGCGATCAGCAGGCGCTTGATGGGAGAGTGGTTGGTCATGCTGCCTCCCTGCTGTTCAAGGTGCACAAGTGCGAAGCGTGTTGATCCACACTCCCGTTATATTGACCACAGCTGGCGATCAGCAGGTGCTTGATGGGGTGGTATTGAGTCATGCTTCGTCCTTGAAACGGGGGCGCCAGGTGGGGGGGCGTTTGTCGAAGAAGGCCTGGATCCCCTCCTGGGCCTCGAGACCGACCCGTACCCGGGCGATGGTCTCGACGGTCTGCTCTTCGTGCTGGTGGCCTGGGCGCCCTTCGAGGGCGGCCAGCAGCCGCTTGGTCTCCTTCATCGCCTGGGGGCCGTTGCGACACAACCGCAGGGCCATGGCGCGTCCCTCCGCCAGCAACTGATCAGGCTGGCTGAGCCTGTGCACCACGTTGAGTCGGCAGGCGGTGATGGCATCGAAAGGCTCTGCGCTCAGCATGTAGCGGCGGGCCTGGCGCATCCCCATGGCGCGCACCACGTAGGGGCTGATCACCGCAGGCACCAGTCCCAGGGTCACCTCGGAGAGGCAGAAGCGGGCATTTTCGCTGGCCAGCACGATGTCGCAGGCGCAGACAAGACCTAAGGCTCCGCCGTAGGCGGCCCCCTGCACCAGGGCTACCGTGGGGAAGGGCAGCTCGTCCAGTGCCTGCATCAGGTGGGCCAGCACCCGGGCGTCCTCGCGATTCTTGTCAAAGGCGCGGGGGTCGAACGCTTCCCCTGCCATCTTGCGCATCCACTCGAGATCGGCGCCCGCGCAAAAATGCGGCCCCTCGGCGCGCAGCAGCAGCACGTGGGGGCGGTCGGCCAGCGGCTGGCTGTGGGCCAGCTCGTCGAGGCAGTCGAGCAGCCCTTGCATCAGGTCGGCATCGAGGGCGTTGTGACGGGCCGGGCGGGCGAGCACCAGCTCGATCACCGGGCCGTGGCGCTCCAGGCGAAAATGGGCAAGGGGATCGTTGAAGAGCGGGTCTGACATATGAACTCCTTACATCCGGAAGATGCCGTACTGCCCGGGGCCCGGCTCGGCCCCTTGGCAGGCCGCCAGCGCCAGGGCGAGCACGGTGCGGCTCTGGGCCGGGTCGATGACGCCGTCATCCCACAGGCGAGCACTGGCGTAATAGGGGTGACCCTGGCGCTCGTACTGCGCGATCACCGGGGCACGAATGGCGGCCGCCTCCGGCTCGCCCAGAGTCTTGCCCTCGGCGGCCAGCTTGTCCCGGCGCACCTGCACCAGCACCCCGGCCGCCTGCTCGCCCCCCATGACGGAGATGCGGCTGTTGGGCCAGCTGAAGAGAAAATCCGGTTCATAGGCGCGCCCGCACATGCCGTAGTTGCCAGCGCCGAAGCTGCCGCCGACGATCAGTGTGATCTTGGGCACCCGGCTGCAGGCCACGGCGGTCACCAGCTTGGCGCCGTGCTTGGCGATCCCCTCTTTCTCCGCCGTACTTCCTACCATAAAACCGGTGATGTTTTGTAGAAACAGCAGCGGGATCCCCCGCTGGTTGCAGAGCTGGATGAAGTGGGCCCCCTTCTGGGCGCTGTCGCTGTGCAGCACGCCATTGTTGGCGAGGATCCCCACCTGCATGCCCTCAATGCGGGAAAAACCCGTCACCAAGGTAGTGCCGAACAACGCCTTGAATTCGTCAAACACAGAGCCATCCACCAGCCGGGCGATCAGTTCTCGTGCGTCATAGGGGCGCTTGAGACTGGTGCCCACCAGGCCGTAGAGCTCCTCGATGGGGTAGTGCGGCTCATCATAGGAGGGAGCGGATGGGGCCGGTGACGCCGCCGTCTGGTTGTCCCCCAGGTTGCTTACCAGGGTGCGGGCGATGGCCAGGGCATGGGCATCGTCCCGGGCCATGTGATCCGCCACCCCGGAGTGGGCGCAGTGTACCTCGGCGCCGCCCAGCGCCTCGGCGCTGATCTCCTCGCCGGTGGCGGCCTTGACCAGGGGCGGGCCCGCCAGAAAGAGGGTGGCCTGTTCCCTGACCATGATCGACTCGTCCGCCATGGCGGGCACGTAGGCGCCCCCGGCGGTGCAGAGCCCCATCACCACCGCCAGCTGGGGGATGCTCTGGGCCGACATGCGGGCCTGGTTGTAGAAGATACGGCCAAAGTGATCCCGATCGGGGAACACCTCGTCCTGCATGGGCAGGAAGGCGCCGCCGGAATCCACCAGATAGAGGCAGGGGAGGCGCAGCCGCTCGGCGATGGCCTGGGCGCGCAGATGTTTTTTCACCGTGAGCGGGTAGTAGGTGCCGCCCTTCACGGTGGCGTCATTCACCACCAGCATGCACAGGCGCCCAGAGACCCGGCCGATGCCGGTGATGATGCCAGCGGCGGGCACCGGTTCGTCATAGACCTGCCAGCCAGCCAACGCCGACAGCTCGAGAAAGGGGGAGCCCGGGTCCAGCAGCTGGTCGATGCGCTCCCGGGGCAGCAGCTTGCCGCGGGCCTGATGGCGGGCGTTGTTGGCCGCGCCGCCGCCCAAGGCTATCTCCTCCAGGCGGGCATTGAGATCGTCGACCAGGGCCTGCATGGCGGCCCGATTTGCCTCATAGTCGGGGCTCGCGGTGTCGAGGCGGGAGTGGATCCTGCTCATGCGCTCTCTCCCATCAGCTCGCGGCCGATGAGCCAGCGGCGGATCTCCGAGGTGCCGGCGCCGATTTCGTAGAGTTTGGCGTCCCGCAGCAGGCGGCCTGTGGGGTATTCGTTGATGTAGCCGTTGCCGCCGAGCAGCTGGATGGCATCGAGGGCCATCTGGGTGGCATTTTCGGCGGCAAACAGGATGGCGGCGGCGCAATCCTTGCGGCTGGTACGGCCCTGATCGCAGGCGCTCGCCACCGAATAGACCAGCGCCCGGCTGCTGGCGAGACGGGTATACATGTCGGCGAGCTTGCCCTGCACCAGCTGGAACTCGCCGATGGCCTGGCCGAACTGCTTGCGCTCGCGCACATAGGGGAGCACCACGTCCATGCAGGCCTGCATGATGCCAAGGGGGCCTGCTGCCAGCACCACCCGCTCGTAGTCGAGCCCGCTCATCAGTACCTTGACCCCGCCGTGCAGGGGGCCCAGCAGGTTCTCCTGCGGCACCCGGCAGTTGTCGAACACCAGCTCGCAGGTACTGGAGCCGCGCATGCCGAGCTTGTCGAGCTTCTGGGCGGTGGAAAAACCGGGAGTTCCCGCCTCGACGATAAAGGCGGAAATCCCTTTGGGCCCGGCGGCGGCATCGGTCTTGGCATAGATGACGAAGGTGTCGGCATCGGGCCCGTTTGTGATCCACATCTTGTTGCCGTTCAGCACGAAGTGATCCCCCTCGCGCACCGCGGTGAGGCGCATGCTGACCACGTCGGAGCCGGCACCCGGCTCGCTCATGGCCAGCGCCCCCACGTGTTTGCCGCTGACCAGATCAGGCAGATATCTCGCCTTCTGATCAGGGGTGCCGTGGCGGTGGATCTGATTGATGCAGAGATTGGAGTGGGCGCCGTAGGAGAGGCCGACCGAGGCGCTGGCGCGGCTCACCTGCTCCATCACCAGCACATGGGCCAGATAGCCGAGGTTCACCCCGTCATACTCCTCCGCCACCGTGATGCCGTGCAGCCCCAACTCACCCATCCGGGGCCAGAGATCCCGGGGGAAAGCGTTACTCTGATCGATCTCGCTGGCCCGCGGTGCGATCACTTTCTGGCAGAAAGCCTCGACCTGTTCGGTCAGGGCCTGGAGGGTTTCATCCATCAGGGCATGCATCCGTGCTCTCCTTGGTGCAGTGGACTGCCGATTTCCCCTGCCATCAGGGTGATGACTGGTCAGTCCATTCGTGATTCAAGTTTACGTTAGCGTAAACGTAAATGAGTTGTTAGTCTAAGGTAAATTCGATGGCAGCCCGCCGCAAGGGGCTACCCGGGCAGAGGAGCGCAAGGAGTGAACAGGATGTGCAACAGCAACATGGATGTGGCCGGCCCAGGGTGGCCTGCCATCGCCTGCCAACGGGCTAGGAGGGGGGCATGAGCCAGCATCACACCCAGTACGGGGATCTGCCGCTCTACATCGGTGGCGAGGCGTGTCCGTCCGCAAGCGACGAGTGGATAGAGGTGACCGACCCGGCGGACCAGCATCTGCTGGCGCGGGTGCCGAAAGCTACCTCTGCGGAAATTGAGCTGGCGGTGCGCACCGCTCACGACGCCTATCTGCTGTGGCGAGAGGTGCCTCCCTCCGAGCGGGCCCGGGTGATGTTCAACTACCAGCATCTGTTGAAAGTGCATCACGACGAGCTGGCGACCCTGCTGGCCCAAGAAACCGGCAAGAACCTGGCGGATGCCAAGGGGGATGTGTGGCGCGGCATCGAGGTGGTGGAGCAGGCCTGCGCCATTGCGAGCCAGACCCTGGGGGAGACCATGGGCAACGTGGCGCGCCGGGTGGATGGCCACTCCTGGGTGCAGCCCCTCGGGGTCTGCGTCGGCATCACGCCGTTCAACTTCCCGGCCATGATCCCGCTGTGGATGTTCCCGCTGGCGGTGGCCTGCGGCAACGGCTTCGTGCTCAAGCCCTCCGAGCAGGATCCGCTCACTCCCATGCGCCTGGCCGAGCTGTTTACCGAGGCGGGGGCCCCCAGGGGCATTCTGTCGGTGGTGCACGGCGGCGCCGAGCAGGTGGATGCGCTGCTGGCCCATCCCGATGTCAAGGCAGTCAGTTTCGTGGGCTCGGCCCGGGTCGGTGGTCACGTCTATCGCAGCGCCACGTCACAGCTCAAGCGCGCCCAGTGCTTTGTCGGCGCCAAGAACCACATGGTGATCATGCCGGATGCCAACAAGGCGCAGGTACTCGGCAACCTCGTGGGAGCCGGGGTCGGCGCCGCCGGTCAGCGCTGCATGGCCATCAGCGTGGCGGTGTTCGTGGGTAGCGCCCGGGAGTGGATCCCGGAGCTTGCCGCCGAGTTCGCCAAGGTGAAACCCGGCGTCTGGCACGATCCCGAGGCGGCTTATGGCCCCCTCATCAGCCCGGAGGCGAAAGTCAGGGTGGAGGGGCTTATCGAGGCGGGGATTGCCGAGGGAGCCGAGTGCCTGCTGGACGGCCGTTTTTGCGACGTACCCGGCTACCCGGTGGGCAACTGGGTGGGACCAACCCTGTTTCGCGGCGTGACCCCCGAGATGCGCATCTACCGGGAGGAGATCTTCGGGCCCGTACTGGCCTGCCTCGAGGTGGAGAGCCTCGACGAGGCGCTTGCCCTCATCAACGCCAACCCCTACGGCAACGGCACCTCCCTCTTCACCGGCTGTGGCGCCGCCGCCCGCAAGTTTCGCCACGAGGTGGCGGTGGGCCAGGTGGGGATCAACGTGCCCATCCCGGTGCCGCTGCCGTTCTTCTCCTTTACCGGCTGGCGCGGCTCCTTCTACGGGGATCTGCACGCCTACGGCAAGCAGGCGGTGCGTTTTTACACCGAGACCAAGACGGTGACGGAGCGCTGGTTCGACGAAGACATTCCCAGCGGCCCCAATATGACCATTCAGCTGCGCTGACGGCAGGGGTTGCCCACTTTGCCCGGGTGCCCCCATTGACAGCAACGGATCGACGGAACAAGTACAAAGGAAGCGAACAAGATGGATTTTACCCTGACCGAATCCCAACGGGCCTGTGTCGAGTCGGCCGGCGCCTTCGCCGATCTGGCGCTCAAACCCCACGCCGCGCGCTGGGACAGGGAGCACGAGTTCCCCATCCCCACCATCAAGCAGGCGGCGGCGCTGGGCCTGTGCGGCCTTTATACCCCGGAGCAGTATGACGGTCTGGGCCTGAGCCGGCTCGATGCCAGCCTCATCTTCGAGCGCCTCGCCATGGGCTGCACCTCCACCACCGCCTATCTCACCATCCACAACATGGTGAGCTGGATGCTGGGCAGCTGGTTGCCTGCCGAGGTGGCCGAGGAGTGGGTCCCCAGGCTCGCCAGCGGCGAGCTGCTGGGATCCTACTGCCTCACCGAGCCGGGTGCGGGCTCCGACGCTGCGGCCCTCAAGACCCGCGCCGTGCGCGATGGCGAAGATTACCTCCTCGACGGCAGCAAGGTGTTCATCTCGGGCGCCGGCAGCACCGACGTGCTGGTGGTGATGGCCCGCACCGGTGGCGAGGGGGCCAAGGGGATCTCCGCCTTCATGGTACCGGCCCAGACCCCCGGCGTGAGCTACGGCAAGGCGGAGGAGAAGATGGGCTGGAACAGCCAGCCGACCCGGGAGGTGAACTTCAATGTCGTGCGCATTCCCGCTCGCTTCCGGCTGGGGGAGGAGGGGGAAGGGTTCAAGTTCGCCATGCAGGCGCTCGATGGGGGGCGCATCAACATCGCCAGCTGTTCTCTGGGCACAGCCCAGCAGGCCCTAGACGACGCGTTGGAGCACGTGCGCCAGCGTCAGCAATTCGGGCGTCCGATCAGCGAATTCCAGAGTGTGCAGTTTCGCCTGGCCGACATGGCCACCGAGCTCGCCGCCGCCCGCCTGCTGGTGCGCCAGGCGGCCGCCAAACTCGATGAGGGCAGCCCGGACAAGAGTGCCTGGTGCGCCATGGCCAAGCGTTTTGCCACCGATGTGGGTCACCGCATTTGCGACGACGCCCTGCAACTCTTTGGCGGCTATGGTTATATCCGCGAGTATCCGCTTGAGCGCTATCTGCGCGACACCCGGGTACACCGCATTCTGGAAGGGACGAATGAAGTGATGCGGCTCATCATCGCCCGCCGCCTGCTGGCCGACCCCGGCCTGTCGCTGGAGTAGCGGGAGGGGCCGGCCCTGAGGACGCAGTCGGCGCGTCCTCATGCTTTGTGAGCCAGGTGCAGGTTGGCTCCATTCAACCCTGTCATCATGGGGCAGTTTTTTTGACAAGGACAACGCAATGACAAGGATCAGGCTCGAATATCACGGCCACGTGGCCTACATCACCCTCGATCACCCACCCGCCAACACCTGGACGCTCGCCAGCCTGAAAGCCTTCTTGCAGATGATGGTGGAGCTGGATGGTCGCCCCGACGTGGTGGCCCTGGTGATCCGCGGTGCCGGAGAGAAATTCTTCTGCGCCGGCGCCGATCTCAAGATGTTCGCCGACGGCAGCCTGGCGCATGCCCGCGAGGTGGCCGAGGCCTTTGGCCACGCCTTCGAGGCGCTGGCCCGCTTTCACGGGGTCAGCATCGCCGCCATCAACGGTTATGCCATGGGAGGGGGGCTCGAAGTCGCGCTGGCCTGCGACATCCGCATCGCCGAGCAGCAGGCCAAGCTGGGGTTGCCGGAGGCCTCGGTGGGCTTGCTGCCCTGCGCCGGCGGCACCCAGCGCCTCACCGAGCTGGTGGGGCCGGGCTGGGCCAAGCGGATGATCCTCTGCGGCGAGAAGGTGAGCGCCACCCTGGCCTACGAGATGGGGCTGGTGGAGGAGGTGGTGACCGAGGGGCACGCCTGGGAGGCGGCGCAGCAGATGGCCCAGCTGGTGGAGCGCCAGAGCCCGAGCGCCCTGCGTGCCTGCAAACAGCTCATCAATCAGGGGCGAAGCACCCACAGGGACGCGGCGCTGCCACTCGAGCGCAGCCTCTTTCTCGCCCTGTTTGACGATGCCAACCAGCGCGAAGGGGTGGCGGCCTTCCTGGAGAAGCGGGCCCCGCGCTGGCGTTACGACCAATCCAAACCGAAAGAGTGAGGGAGTGAAGGATGAATGAGGTAATGATGGCGACCCGCCATGTCGCAGGGGCAGATACCCGGTCTGCGGGGGCTGCCCATGAGTGAGCCCGTGCGCATCGAGACCCGCCCCACGGCGGATGACCGCCGCATCGGCATGCTGACCCTGGACAGCCCCGCCTCCCTCAACGCCCTGAGCCTTGAGATGATCCAGTTGTTGCAGGCTGCGTTGACCCGCTGGGAGCAGGATCCGGCCATCGTCTGCGTGCTGCTGCAAGGGGCCGGCGAGAAGGCGTTTTGCGCCGGTGGCGACATCCGCTCCTTCTACTACCGCAAACAGGAGGCGAGCGAGTCGGCACTGTTTGGCTATGCTCGCGACTTCTTCCTGCAGGAGTACCGGCTCGATCATCACATCCATCGCTATAGCAAGCCCCTCATCTGCGTGGCGGACGGCATCTGCATGGGGGGCGGCATCGGCCTCTTTGCCGGGGCCGGATTCCGGGTGGTGACCGAAAAGAGCCTGTTCGCCATGCCGGAGGTGACCATAGGCCTCTATCCGGATGTGGGGGCCAGCTGGTTTTTGAGCCGCATGCCGGGGCGGCTCGGGCTCTGGCTCGGCCTCACCGGGGCCCGCTTCAACGGGGCGGATGCCATCGGCCTGGGGCTCGCGGATCATGCCATGGGGAGCCGTGAGCGGATGGAGCTGCCAGCGCGCCTCGCCGCCCTCGACTGGTCCGCAGGCGACCCCGGCGAGCAGATCGAGGCGCTGCTCACCGATTTGCAGGAGGCCCCTGGTCAGGTATTGCCGCCTCCCGTACTGCTGCCCCACCAGGAACGCATCGATGCGCTGTTGGCCGGCCGCTCCCTGCAAAGGGTGCTGGCACGCCTCGAGGACGCCGAGCTGGACGAACCGGGGCTGGCTCAGGGGCGGGAGACCTGCCTTCGCGGGTGCCCCATCAGCCGCGCCATTCTCTGGCGCCAGTTCTGGCAGGCACGGCGCCAGTCGCTGGCCGAGGTGTTTGCCGACGAGCTAGCCCTCTCGGTCAACTGCGTACTCAAAGGGGATTTTGTGGAAGGGGTGCGGGCCCTGCTCATCGACAAGGACAAGTCCCCTCGCTGGCAGGCCCCGCAGGCGGGCGAGGCCTGGCTGGATGCCTTCTATCGCTGGCCCGAGGGGGACAACCCCTTGCGCCCCCGCTGACGCGGGATCACACACAAGGAGCACACCATGACAAGGATTGGGTTTATCGGGCTTGGCAACATGGGGGGCCCCATGGCCGCCAACCTGGCCAGGGCGGGGCACAGGGTGCAGGTGTTTGATCTGGTGCCCGAGAGCCTGACCCGCGCCATCGAGGCCGGCTGCATTGCCGCCGGGAATGCCCGGGAAGCGGTGAGCGGCTGCGAGCTGGTCATCAGCATGCTGCCGGCGGGTGAGCACGTGCGCAGCCTCTGGCTGGGGGAGAGTGCCGGTGAGCGGGGCGGCCAGGATCTGCTGGCGGCCCTGTCGCCCGGCGCCCTGGTCATCGACTGCTCCACCATAGACGTGGCTTCGGCCCGTCAGGTGGGGGCGGCGGCGAAGGCGCGCGGCATCCGTTTTCTCGATGCACCCGTCTCGGGAGGGGTGGCCGGTGCGGCGGCGGGCACCCTCACCTTCATCGTCGGCGGCGAACAAGCGGATTTTGAAGCGGCCAGACCCGTGCTCGCCTGCATGGGGCAGAACCTGTTTCACGCCGGGGCCCTCGGCGCTGGCCAGATCGCCAAGATGTGCAACAACATGCTGCTCGCCATCCACATGGCGGGCACCGCCGAGGCGCTGGCGCTCGGGGTCAAGGAGGGGCTGGATCCCGCCGTGCTCTCCACCATCATGGGCAAGAGTTCGGGCAACAACTGGAGCCTGGAGCGCTACAACCCTTGGCCCGGGGTGATGGAGAACGTGCCGGCGTCGCGTGGCTATCAGGGGGGCTTCATGACCCGGCTGATGGTCAAAGATTTGGGGCTCGCCATGGCGTTGGCGGAACATGCCCACAGCGCCGTGCCCATGGGGGCCCTGGCCCGCAACCTCTTCAACCTGCACGCGAGCCTGGGCCAGGAGAACAAGGATTTCTCCAGTATCCTCGAGCTCTATCGGGACAAAACTGCGCCGGGTTAAGGGCCGCTATCTACCTTTTTACCCGAGAGTCTTTGACTCGACAGTCACCGGCCATCTCACCAGGAGCATTTATGGATATCACACGGAAAGTCATTGCGATCACGGGGGCGGGCAGGGGGCTCGGGCGCGCCATCGCCCTGAGTCTGGCGGAGCAAGGTGCCGTGCTTGCACTCATCGACGTCAACCGCACCGATCTGGAGGTGACCGAGGCGGAGGTGCGCAGCCGTGACGGCCGCTGCGCCCTGTTCGTCTGCAACGTGGCAAGCGAGCCGGAGGTCGAGGCGACCTTCGCCGCCATCAAGGATCAGTTGGGGGCCCTGCACGGCCTCGTCAACTGTGCCGGCATCCTGCGCGACGGCATGCTGATCAAGGTGAAGGAGGGGGCACTGACGGAGAAGATGAGCCTGGCCCAGTGGCAGAGCGTCATCGACGTCAACCTCACCGGCACTTTCCTGTGCGGGCGCGAGGGGGCGGCGCTGATGGCCACCGGCGGGGAGGGGGGCGTCATCATCAACATCTCCTCCATCGCCCGGGCCGGCAACATGGGCCAGAGCAACTATGCCGCCAGCAAGGCGGGGGTGGCCTCTCTGGTGGTCACCTGGGGGAAGGAACTGGCCCGTCACGGCATCCGGGTGATGGGCATCGCCCCCGGCGTCTTTGCCACCGACATGACGGCGGCGATGAAACCCGAAGCCATGGCCCGCATGCAGCAGGCCATCCCGGTGGGCACCCTGGGGCAGGCGGCGCAGCTGGCCCAGACGGTGCAGTTCATCCTTGCCAACGACTATCTGTCGGGGCGGATGATCGAGCTGGACGGCGGCTTGAGGCTCTAGTCCCCCCCTGCATATACCCTCTCTGACGCCCCTCCTGCAGGGGCGTTTTTACAGGGGAAAGGCCCCAGAGCAAGGGTGCATAGCCATGCAGGTCCGCTTTTTGAAAAGCGGGGCGACATCATGAAAAGTCGTGAAATATCAACGGGTCTTTCTTAATTTGAACCAGCTCACAGGCACCCCGGGTCAGTGCTGTAAAATTGCGCGCGGTCAAGGCGGCTCATGATTGACGGCAAGAGGGATTGCGGCCGGAATAGTCATGCAATATAGTTGCCGCCTTTTTCACGGGGTACGGATTTTTAGCCCCTCCCATGTCGCGCGCTGTATGAATACGGATGCTCAGCCGCCGCCTAATAAAACAGGTTTGAGATGGACAAGAAACTGGGGCTGGGTGCCCTCATTTCGCTGGTGATCGGCTCCATGGTCGGTGCCGGGGTTTTCAGTCTGCCGCAAAACATCGCAGCGCACGCCAGTGCCGGGGCCGTCGCCCTGGGATGGGCCATCACGGGGATCGGCATGATCTGCCTCGCCCTGGTCTACCAGAATCTCTCCATGCGTCGACCGGATCTCGATGGCGGCATCTTCAGCTACGCCAAGGCGGGGTTCGGGGATTTCGTCGGCTTCAACGCCGCCTGGGGTTACTGGCTGTGCCAGCTGCTGGCCAACGTCTCCTACGCCATCGTGGTGTTCAGTGCGCTGAGCTATTTCTTCGACACGCCGGACAATGTCATCTTCGGTGACGGCAACACCCCGGTCGCCATCACGCTCGCCTCCCTGCTCATCTGGTCGGTGCATGCCCTGGTGCTGCGCGGCATCCAGGTGGCGGCGCTGGTGAACATCGTCACCACCATCGCCAAGATGGTGCCCCTCATCGTCTTCTGTGTAGCCATCCTGCTCGCTTTCAACATGGAGACCTTCACCCTGGATCTCTGGGGGCAGGGGAGTCCCGAGCTCGGCTCCGTGATGGATCAGGTCAAGTCCACCATGAAGGTGACCCTCTGGGTCTTCATCGGCATCGAGGGGGCCGTGGTGGTCTCCGCCCGTGCCCGCCATCGCAAGGACGTGGGCCGCGCCACCGTCCTGGCGCTGCTCGGCGCCCTGGCGCTCTACGTCATGGTGACCCTGTTCTCCCTGGGGGTCATGAACCAGCCGCAACTGGCGGCCCTCAAGAACCCCTCCACCGCCATGATCCTGGAAGCCGTGGTCGGCCCCTGGGGCGCCTGGCTCATCAACATCGGCCTGGTGATCTCGGTGATGGGGGCCCTGCTGAGCTGGACCGTGCTGGCGGCGGAAGTGCCCTACATAGCCGGCAAGACCGGGGTCTTCCCGGCCTGGTTCGCCAAGGAGAACAAGAACGGCTCCCCCAAGGTGTCGCTCTGGTGCTCCACCTGCCTGGTGCAGATCTTCCTCATCATCATCTACTTCCAGAACAGCACCTATCTGGCGCTGGTGAACATCGCCACCTCGGCTGCCCTGGTGCCCTATGTCTTCTCCGGTGCTTACGGCCTCAAGCTGGCGTTGAAAGGGGAGACCTACGCGGGCCAGCCCCATCAGCGCAAGCGCGACCTGCTGCTGGCCCTGGTGGCCACCGTCTATGGCTGCTGGCTGGTCTATGCCGCCGGAGTGGAGTACCTCTTGCTGGTGGCGCTGCTCTACAGCCCGGGGATCTTCATCTACTGGAAGGCGCGCCAGCACCACGGCCTGCGCAGCCTCAATCGGCTGGAGCAGGGGATGACGGCAGCCCTGCTCGGCTGCGCCGTGCTGGCGTTCTACAAGGTGATGGACGGTACCATTCCCCTGCATTAATCGGCACAATAAAGAGATGGCAAGATGCCATCTCTTTTTTATGGATAATGGCGGTCAAGTTGACCGCTGTTTCGTTATTGAAGGAATGTTTATGCTGTTTGTAGGCTATCTGGTGTTGGGCGCCTTCGCGGGCATGCTGGCCGGGCTGTTCGGTATCGGCGGCGGCCTCATCATCGTCCCCGTGCTGGTCCTGAGTTTTCACGCACAGGGCGTGGCGCCGGAGATCATCACCCATCTGGCCCTCGGCACCTCGCTGCCCACCATGATCTTCACCGGTTTCAGCTCCCTGCGTGCGCACCAGGAGGCCGGGGCGGTGGACTGGGGAATGATACGGCGCCTGGGCGCCGGCATGCTGGTGGGTGCCTGGCTCGGCGGCATGACCGCCAACCTGCTCAGCGCCAGCACCCTCAACATCATCATCGGCTGCTTCGCCTGGACCATGGCCCTGCAGATGGGGCTCAATTTGAGGCCAAAAGCGGAGCGACACATGCCGGGCCCCCTTGGTACCGGGATCGCCGGCACCGTCATCGGCTGGATGTCGGCCTTGTTCGGCATCGGTGGCGGCTCGCTGACCGTGCCTTACCTCACCTGGAATTCGGTGCCCATGCGCAACGCCGTGGCCGCCTCCGCCGCCTGCAGCATGCCCATCGCCCTGGCAGGCAGCCTCAGCTACCTCTATGCCGGTTGGGGAGACGTCGATCTGCCCGAGTGGAGCGTCGGATTCATCTATCTGCCGGCCCTGCTTGGCATCGTGCTCACCAGCACCCAGTTTGCCCGTCTGGGCGCCAGACTGGCACACAGAATGTCACCCCGGCGGCTCAAGCAGGCCTTTGCCCTGCTCATGTTGCTGGTGGGTGCCAAATTCATGCTCTTTAGCTGAACCCTTGGCCAGATTGTTGAAAAATAAGGCGAACGGCTCGCGATGCGGTAGAAAGCCATTGCATTGAGGGGCCAGTTTGCCTATTCTCCTCGCCGGTGGTCCTATTGGTCCTCTCGCATTGATAACCCGTCGACCTGGTCAGGACCGGAAGGTAGCAGCCAAGGCGGGGGACTCGAGTGCCGGGATGTGGCTGGTAGGGCCACCACCTGTTTCTGCTATTCAACAAGTTACAGCTAATACCCCCCTTCAGACCTCTTGGTAATCCACTTCATGTGGATGAATCAGGAGTCTTCAAAGTGAATTTTCAGCTCTCTTCACATGCTATTTGCTCTACCGCATGGTGAGCCTGTGCCCTATGGGCGTTTATCAGGCTTCAGACCGCGCCTGGCTCAAACTTCCTCTTGATCTTCAGCACTGTCCCCTTGAGATCATGCTTTCCCTCAGTCACCTCCCGTGGCCTCTATGGCCCAGCCATCTTCTGACTTTCAGCACTGCAAGCTCTTGCAGTACGCCATCTGACGCCTCCTTTTGTTGGCGCCGACAGAGCAGGTGAGGCCATGCGCTTGACGCGACACCATGCCGGGGCCACGCGGCAACGCGAACCCCTCTGGTGGCGGGAGCCCGGGCAGGCTATCTTGCCGTTACTGGAGATGTCGGGAACCGGTTTCATACCGTGCGACTCTCCCGTTCTGTTTTATGGAAGGTGCGGCCCCGTGCAGGGGCTGCTCCCGACTCACCAGATACCAGGCTGGCACAGAACCCGTCAGCCTCTTTTCGCGCCCTTGAGGGGCGCCGTTTTCTGTGGTTGCTCAAAGGAGCCCTGATGATTGGCATGATCGCATCTCTACTCAAACCGGGCCTGCCCGAACACCCGGACTCCTCGCAATATCAGGGGGGGCGGTTCAACAATGCCGTGACACCCCAGGCGCGAAGCCTCTGGGAAGGGGCCAGGCTCTGGTGGGACTTCCTGTTCGCCAAGCCTGGGGGCACGGTGCCGGATCGCGCCATTCCGGTACAGGTCATGACCCGGGAGGGGCTCATCGCGGCGCCGGACAACAGCGTGTGGCGCATCGGCCACTCCACTCTGCTGCTCAAGTTGCAGGGCACGTTCTGGCTGACGGATCCCGTGTTCAGCGAGCGGGCCTCGCCGGTGCAGTGGTTCGGCCCCAAGCGCTGGCATCAACCGCCCATCACCCTGGAGGCGCTGCCCCCCATCGAGGGGGTGATCCTCTCCCATGATCACTACGACCATCTCGATCACGGGGCCATACTGGCGCTGCAGGAGAAGGTCGACCACTTCATCACGCCCCTCGGGGTGGGGGCGCGCCTCGTGGCCTGGGGGATTGCGAAGGAGAAGATCCGCGAACTGGACTGGTGGCAGCAGACCCGAGTGGGCGGTGTCACCCTGGTAGCGACCCCGGCCCAGCATTTCTCCGGCCGTGGCCTCGGGGACGGCAACCAGACCCTCTGGGCCTCCTGGGTCATTCGCGGCGAGGGGGTCAACCTCTTCTTCAGCGGTGACAGCGGCTACTTCGACGGTTTCAAGGAGATTGGCAGGCGCTACGGTCCGTTCGACGTGACCTTCCTCGAGACCGGGGCCTACGACAAGCGCTGGGAGCTGGTGCACATGCTCCCGGCTCAGACGGCGCAGGCGTTTCACGATCTTGGGGGGAAATGGCTCTATCCGGTGCACAACGGCACCTTCGATTTGGCCATGCACCGCTGGAACGATCCGCTTGAGCAGATTGCCCGCCTGGCTGCCGAGCAACAGATCCCCCTGACCACACCTGTCATGGGGGAGCCACTGGAGGTGTTGAGCCCCCATGAGGGCAGCCCCTGGTGGTGCGATTGACCTGAGTGCCCTCCAAGGACGGTATCACCCCTCAAAGGGGCGTGCGGGAGGTTGGGGCCGGGCCCTGTGAGGGCCCCGTTGCCTCCCCATCCTCTGCGCCGGACCCGTGACGGCCAGGCGGGGAGGGCGCACGGGAGCGCCTTGCCGCGTTATCTTCTGCCATCAGAGTCTTGCTGATACCTCACTCGGGCTGGGCGGCAACCTGGCGCTTGAAGGGACCTGGCTTGTTGGCCTTGCGGTGTTCCGAAACCAGGATCAGCAGGCGCTGCAGGGCGATGAAGCTGAACAGCAGCAGGCCGATGATGATCTTGGTCCACCAGGAGCTGAGGGTGCCGTCGAAGTTGATGTAGGTCTGGATCAACCCCTGGATCAGCACCCCGAACAGGGAGCCGAAGACGGTGCCCACCCCGCCGCTCAGCAGGGTGCCGCCGATGACCACGGCGGCGATGGCATCGAGCTCCACCCCGACGGCGGCGAGCGGATAGCCCGCCGAGGTATAGAGCGCGAACACGATGCCTGCCAGGGTCGCCAGGGTGCTGGAGAGCAGGTAGATGCGAATGGTGGTGTGGCGCACCGAGATCCCCATCAGGGCCGCCGAGGTGGCGTTGCCGCCGATGGCGTAAACGTTGTTGCCAAAGCGGGTGCGGTTGGCGAGCAGGATGCCGAAGACCACCACCGCCAGCATGATGAGGGCCAGCAGGCTCAGGCGACCACCCCCCGGTATCTTCCACGACAGGCTCGACAGATAGGTGAAGCTGGGGTGATCGATGGGCAGGGACTGCTCGGAGATGAGAAAACTGGCCCCCCGCAGGAAGAACATGCCCGCCAGGGTGATGATGAAGGCGGGGATCTTCAGGGTGTCGATGAGCCAGCCCATGAGGGCGCCAAAGCCTGCTCCGAGCACCAGCACCAGAGGGATGGCCAGCACGGGGCTGACCCCCAGCTTCCCGATGAGGGTTGCCAGCAACACGCCGGTGAAGGCGATGACGGCCCCCACCGACAGATCGATGCCCCCCGAGAGAATGACGAAGGTCATGCCCACCGCCACTATTCCCAGAAACGCGTTGTCCGTCAGGATGTTGCAGATGATGCGGGTGGACATGAAGGCTGGGAAGGAGGCCAGGCAGAGCAGATAGCCCAGCACGAAGACCATGATGGTCACCATCAGAGGGAGGTTGCGTTTAAACATGGCGAGTCCCTCGCTGGAAGAGGTGGTTGAGGGCCGGTGATTGCATGACCAGCACCGCCAGCACCACCAGGGCCTTGACGATCTGGTTCCACTGGGGCTGGTAGCCGGAGAGCAGGATCCCGGTGTTTACCCCCTGGATGATCAGTATGCCGATCAGGGAGAGGGCGAGGTTGAAGCGCCCCCCCATCAGGGAGGTGCCTCCTATCACCACCGCCAGAATGGCGTCCATCTCGAGCCAGAGCCCGGCGTTGTTGGCATCGGCACCCCGGATGTCGGCGGCGACTATCATGCCGGCGACGGCGGCCATCATGCCGCTCAGCAGGTAGGTGGCGATCACCACCATGGGGGTGTTGAGCCCGGCGTTCTTGGCGGCCTTGATGTTGATCCCCACCGCTTCGATGAAGAGGCCGAGGGCGGTGCGCTTGGTCAGCAGCCAGAGCAGCAGCGCCATGCCCAGGGTGATGATGACCGGGGTGGGCAGATAGAAGAGGGAGCCGCTGCCGATCCAGGCGAGTGCGTCGTTGTTAAAGGTGATGATCTGTCCCTCGGTGATGAGCTGGGCGATGCCCCGGCCCGCCACCATGAGGATCAGGGTGGCGACGATGGGCTGGATCTTGAACACCGCCACCAGCAGGCCGTTCCACAGGCCGCACAGAAGGCCCACCCCGATGACGGCGGCGAAGATGACCGGCAGGCTGTGACCGCCGGTGGCCAGGCTGGCCATGGTGGCCCCGCTGATGGCCATGACGGCGCCCACCGACAGGTCGATGCCGCCGGTGGCGATCACCAGCGTCATGCCGAGGGAGAGCAGGGCCACCGGGGCACAGCGGTTGAGGATGTCGATGAGGCTGCCAAACAGCCGCCCATCCTGGATGTGGATGGCGAAGAAGTTGTCGGCGACCAGGGCATTGATGAGCAGCACGCACACCAGGGCGGCGCACTGGGCCGAGCCCGTGGGCCACTCCCTGCGGGCGCGCGACCCCTTGGCGAGGGGAAGAATGGATGACGTCATATCAGGCCTCACATGCAATGGCGTTCATGATGGCAGGGACGCTCAGGGCGTCCGTCGCAAGCTCTGCCACCTGTTTTCTGTCACGAAGGACGATCACCCGATCGGCATAGCCCACCAGCTCCTCGAGCTCGGAGGAGATGACCAGCAGGGCCAGCCCGTTGGCGCAGAGGGATTCGATGAGGCGGATGATCTCTGCGTGGGCCCCCACGTCGATGCCCCGGGTGGGCTCGTCCAGGATCAGGAACTGGGGTTTGGTGAGCAGCCAGCGGGCGAGCAGCACCTTTTGCTGGTTGCCCCCTGAGAGAAACTGGATGGGCTGCTCCGGTCCCGGGGTCTTGATGGCCAACTGCTCGATGAGGCGGGCGGTGATCTCGTCCTGTTCCTTGCGAGACAGGGGATGCAACCAGCCCCGCTGGGCTTGCAGGGCCAGCACCATGTTCTCCCGCACCGAGGCCGAGGCGATGATGCCGGCGCTCTTGCGATCCTCCGGGCAGAAACCAAAGCCGTTGGCGGCCGCCTGGCGTGCAGAGCGGATGGTCACCGGCTTGTCCCGCACCCGGCACTCGCCGCTGTCGCTCGGCACTATGCCGAACATCAGCTCGGCGGTCTCGGTACGACCGGACCCGAGCAGGCCGGCGAGACCCACTATCTCCCCGGGCATGACGTCGAGACTGAAGGGGGCGATGACTCCCCGCTTGCCATAGTCCCTGAACGACACCATGGGCTGGTTGCTGCGCAGTGTCTTGCCCGCCCGCTTGAGGGCATTGTCGTCCAGCTCGCGTCCCAGCATCATCTTGACCAGCTCCAGTTGTGGCAGTGCCTGGGTGTCGCGGGTGCCGACCAGCTCGCCGTTGCGCAGCACTGTGATGCGATCGCTGATGGCGTAGACCTGATCGAGAAAATGGGTGATGAAGATGAGGCTCACCCCCTGATCCCGCAGGCGCGTCATGAGGGAGAAGAGCATTTGGACTTCGCTGGCATCCAGGCTCGCGGTGGGCTCGTCCAGGATCAGGATCCTGGCGGAGAGTGACACCGCCCGGGCGATGGCCACGATCTGCTGCATGGCGACCGAATAGTGGTCGAGGGGCAGGGTGACATCCATCTCGAAGCCGTGGCTGGCCATGATGGCGCTGGCCTGCCGGGTCATGGCGCCCCGGTCGATGAAGCCGAAACGGCGGGGCTCATGGCCGATGAAGAGGTTGTCCGCCACCGACATATTCGGCAGCAGGTTGACCTCCTGATAGACGGTGCCTATCCCCAGACGCTGGGCATGGGCGGTGTCTGTCGGGGAAATGGGGACGCCATCGAGTTCGATACGGCCGGCGTCTCGCTGATAGACACCGGTGAGGGTCTTGATCAACGTGGACTTGCCGGCCCCGTTCTCGCCGAGCAGCGCCATGATCTCTCCCCGGCGCAGGGAGAAGTCCACCTGATGCAGGGCCCGTACTCCGGGAAACGCCTTGCATATTCCGCGGGCATTCAATACGACATCGTGAGTGTTCTCTGACATGAACATTGGCTCTCCGATATAGCGCGCCATACAAGTTCAATCACTTATATGGCGCGCTATGTGACAGTCTGGCGGGGGAGCGGGATTAATAACCCATGTCTTTTTTCAGCTCGAGCTGCGCCTCGGCACTCCCGGGCTCAAACAGTTTGGACTCCGTCTTGATATGTTTGGGGGGCAGGGTGCCATCTTTCTTATAGGCCAGCAGGGCATCGAAGGCCGGTCCCGCCATATTCGGCGTGAGCTCCACCGAGGCATTGGCTTCGCCTGCGATCATCGCCTTGAAAATATCCGGCACGCCATCGATGGAGATGATCTTGATATCCTTGCCCGGTTTCAGCCCGGCCTCTTTAATGGCCTGGATGGCGCCGATGGCCATGTCATCGTTATGGGCGTAGACGGCGCAAATATTCTTGCCGCTATTTTCCGCCTTGATGAAGCTCTCCATCACTTCCTTGCCTTTGCTGCGGGTGAAATCGCCGGACTGGGTGCGGATGATCTTGATGGTGGGCACGGCCGAGACGGTGTCGAGGAAGCCCTTCTTGCGATCCAGCGCCACGCTGGCACCCACCGTGCCCTGCAATTCAACCACGTTGCACGGTTTGCCATCCTGCTGCTTGATGAGCCACTGGGCTGCCACTTCCCCTTCGTGGACGCTGTCGGCGGCGACCCCGGTCATGAAGAGACCGTCATCTTTTACCGTGATATTGCGATCCAGCAGGAAGACCGGGATCTCGGCCTCTTTCGCCTCCTGCAATACCGGCTCCCAGCCAGTCTGTACCACGGGGGCAATAAAGATGGCATCCACCCCCTGGGCAATAAAGGAGCGAATGGCCTTGATCTGGTTCTCCTGTTTCTGCTGGGCATCGGCAATTTTCAGGATGATGCCGCGTTTTTGGGCTTCGCTCTTGGCGACCGATGTTTCTGCAGCTCGCCACCCGGATTCAGAACCAATTTGCGAGAAGCCCACGGTCATCTCTGCAGAATATGCAGTGGCCGAGAGAATAAGGGTGCTGATAATGCTCGCCAGTTTCACTTTTTTATACATATGACACTCCTTTGTGATGCATGGTGAAATAAACCGGAACACGTCAGGTTTTTATTGTACGGGTCAAGGTTATAGGCTCTTGAATTAAACGGCGGGAGGTGGCTCACAGAAAATTTTCAGCAGCACGATGCTTCATACAAACAGCAGAGGAGTTCATATATCGAGCCCTGCCTGTATTGATTTTTATGCATATTTATTTAATTAGGCAACCATTGTGTCCAGAGTGCCACCTGCTTTTTGCCCCCGGTATCGGGGGCGCAGGCACGCAGATGAGGGGCCCTCGTCAACGAAGAGGGGGATATTCCCCTGGCACAGGCGACCCTTCGGGGTGCACCGCTGCCAGCAGATAATCCACGAAGGCCCGGACCCGGGCCGAGAGGTGACGGTGCTGTGGATAGAGGGCGTAGAAGGGGCGGGATCGCCCCGCAAAGGGGGTCATCACCTCGATCAGCTTGCCTTGCAACAGCGCCTCGGCTGCCACGAAATGGTAGATCTGGAACAGACCGCCCCCAGCCACCGCCCAGCCCAGGCCCGCCAGCACATCGTCAAGCACCCGCTGTCTGCTCTGAACATGAAGGTCGACAGGGTCCCCCTGCTCGTTCACGAACTGCCAGGGGAAGGGGCGACCCGTGCTCGGGGTGATGAACTGGATCAGATCATGTTGCGACAGCATCTCCAGGGAGGTTGGCGCGGGGCGGCGGGCGGCATAATCGGGGGCGCAGAAGACCCCGAGGCTGGCATCCTCCAGCTTGCGGGCGATGATCCTCCCATCGCGCGGCTCCCCCAGCCGGATGGCCAGATCGTAACCATCCTCCACGAAGTCGATGTTCCTGTTGGAGACATTGAGCTCCAGCTCGACCTCGGGATAGGCCGCCATGAAGCCCGGCAGCAGGGGCACCAGACGGTGGTGGGCATAGACGGTGCCCACGCTGATGCGCAGCACTCCTCTGGGGTGGCGCTGGCGGCCGGTGATGGCCCGCTCGGCCTCAGCGATCTGCTCGAGCGCTTGCTGGCACTGTTCCCGATAGAGCTCCCCGTCATGGGTGAGGCGCACGCTGCGGGTGGTGCGATGGAAGAGTTTGACGCCGAGCCTGGCCTCGAGACGCTGGATGGAGCGGCTCACCGAGGCGGGCGTCACCCCCAGCACCTGAGCCGTGGCGGTAAAGCTGCCAAGTTCGGCTGCCTTGCAAAAGAGCTCTATGGTGCCGAGCTGGACGGGGTCGAAGGCACGGGACATATGTTCATCCATGTAAATAATCAAGTTCAATGGTGTGAGTTTATTCGTCATTGGGTAATCAGTAAATTGCTCATCGAGGGCGGCCCGGTGGCCGCCCGATCGATCACTGCCATCAAAAGGAAGATCACGATGAAGAACACCCTCAAGGCCGTGCTGGCCTCACTGCTGCTGGCGACCTCCGCTGCGGCCAGCGCCGCCCCGAAAGGCGAGATCCTGGTGCTGCTCTCGAGCGAGACCGAACTGCCGCTGCAAGGGGGCAAGAGCCTGACCACCGGCTTCTACCAGAATGAACTGGGGGTGCCTGCCGCCGCCCTGCTGGAGGCCGGTTATACCCTGACCCCGGTGACCCCGAGAGGGAACCGGCCCGTTGTCGACAAACACTCCGTCGATCCCCAGTACTTTGGTGGCAACCCGCAGGAGATGGTGCGCATCGGCGCCGTCGTGGAGGGGCTGCTTGGCGCCGGCAAGGTGCTCTCCCTGAGGGAGGTGCTGGCATCCGGTCCCGAGCGCTATGCCGGCCTCTTCATTCCCGGCGGCCATGCGCCCCTCATCGATCTTGCCAAGGATCCCGAGGTGGGGACCCTGCTTCGCCACTTCCATGACAACCACAAACCCACGGCCGCCATCTGCCACGGCCCCATCGCGCTGCTGGCGGCGCAGGCGGATCCGGCCGGGTTCGAGCAGTCGGTTATTGCAGGCAAGGGGGACGGCGCCAGAAAGTGGATCTACGACGGTTACAGGATGACCATCTTCTCCGACAAGGAAGAGGCGGTGTTTGAAGGCTCCCTGGGGGGTGACACGCTGCGCTACTACCCGGCGAAGGCCATGGCCCAGGCCGGCGGCAGCATGCAGTTCGTGGCACCCTGGCAGCCTGGCGTTGTGATCGATCGCGAGCTTATCACCGGTCAAAACCCCTTCTCCGACCATGCCCTGGCGAGCGCCTTCATCGCGGCGCTGGACAAACAGCAAGGGGCAGGCTGACGCCAGGAGAGGCGCAAGTTCCCCCCTTGATCAGTGCAGGCAGCCCCCATGGGCTGCCTTTTTCATGCCCCAGCCTTGGCGAGAAACGCCTTCATGGCGGGGGTGACACTGTGTTTTCGGGTGATGAAGGCGATGGTGCCTGCGCTCGCATCGCTCAGGGGATGGCAGGGCAGTTTGAAGAGCTGCTGGGCGGTGGCGGCGATGCCGGCGCTGACCACGGCGCAGCCCAGGCCGTGGCTCACCCCGTTGACCAGGTGGAACAGGGAGTCGGTCTCCAGCACCACCCGCAGGCTGATCTGCTGGCGGGCGGCGGCCTCGTCCAGGTAGCGGCGAAACTGCATGGTGGTGCTTGGCAGGATCAGGGGGAGATCTTGCAAGTCCGCCAGGGTCAGTGGCCCGGTCGGGGCGCAGTGGGCAGGCAGGGGGCCCAGCAGGGCCATGGGGTTGGGGTGGCGAAGCTGGACGTCGAGGGCCCGGCGCTGATGCTCGGTGAGCAACTCGTCAAAGCCGAGCCCGATGTCGATGCGATGCAGATCCAGCTGCTCCATCAGGGTGGCATGGGTCATCACGCAGAGGTGCAGGCCCACCTTGGGGTAGGCGTCATTGAACCCCTTGAGCAGCGGCATGATGTCGATGCTCGACTGGGGCACGACGCCGATGCGCAGCGCACCCGACAGCCCGCCCCGAAAGAGGCTGAGCTCCTGGCGCATGGCATCCTGTTCCTGAAGCATCCGCTCGGCGTGGTGCAGCACCACTTCCCCCGCCTGGGTCAGTGCCACGAACTGGCTGTTGCGCACCACCAGTTCGGTGCCAAGTGACTTCTCCAGGGCGGTGATGCTGGCCGACAGGGTCGGCTGGGTGATGAAGCAAGCCTTGGCCGCCTTGGCGAAGTGACGGTGCTGGGCCAGCTCGTAGAAATAGTGCAACTGCTTGATATTCATCGTGGTAATGGCAGCAGGCAAAGGCAATGAGCGACAAATTTAATCAATCGACATCCCGATGGCAATAGAAGTTATCTATTGGTGAATAGATTTGTTTCATTGGTTTTGGCGCGGCGGCTTATCTAAACTTGAGGCCCGAATACAGCTTATAAGCGTCTCGCATGATCCCTTTCAATTCACGGTTGCCCAGTCTGGATGAGCTGGTGGAGGAGGTGGCCGTGTCCGTCAACATCAACGGCATCAACCATGCCGTCATGATGGCCACCCCGGACGATCTCGACGATTTCGCCATCGGTTTTCTGTTTGGCGAGGGGATCATCGGGGGCAACCACGATGTACACGATATCCAGAGCACCCCGTCCGAGCACGGCATCGTGCTCGATGTCACCATCGCCAACCGCTGTCTGGCTGTGCTTGGTCAGCGCAAGCGCCGCCTGGCCGGTGCCAGCGGCTGTGGCATCTGCGGTGTGGAGGCCATCGAACATGCGTTGCCCGTGCTCACCCCGCTGACCCCGGGCGCCCCCTTCGACACCGCCTCTTTGCAGGATCTGCGGGAGCGCATCGTCCCCTGGCAGAGCAAGGCCCGCCAGAGCGGCGCCCTTCATGCCGCCCTGGCGCTGGATGACCGCGGCGAGATCCTGGCCTGCCGGGAGGACATAGGGCGGCACAACGCCCTGGACAAGCTCATCGGCATGCAGCTGCGCCAGCCGGTGCAGGCCGCCACCCTGGTCATCACCAGTCGCTGCGGCAGCGAACTCATTCACAAGGCGGTGCAATTTGGCGCCGCTCACCTCATCAGCCTTGCTTCACCCAGCCAGCTCGCGGTGCGACTGGCCCTGAAGTACAACCTGACCCTGATCCATGTGCCCCGATCCGATGCCCCGGTCTGCTATGCCAGCCCCCGCGCCCAGGATCACGTTGGAGATTCCCATGTCCAGTCATATTGAGAAACCGGCCAAGGCCGGCGGCTTTTCCTCCCTGCAGTCCACCTTCAAGCAGGTGCTGCGCAGCCAGAAGACCCGCCAGAACATCAAGAACCTGCTGCGGGTCAACCAGACCGACGGCTTCGACTGTCCCGGCTGCGCCTGGGGTGACAACAAGCAGGGGGCCTTCCAGTTTTGCGAGAACGGCGCCAAGGCGGTGGCCTGGGAATCCACCGGCAAGACGGTGGGGGCCGATTTTTTCGCCGAGCATTCGGTGCGCCGTCTCGCCACCCAGAGCGACTACTGGCTCGAATATCAGGGGCGACTGACGGAGCCCCTGCGCTACAACCCGGCCACCGATCACTACGAGCCGGTGAGCTGGGATCAGGCGTTTGCCCTCATCGCCGACAAACTCAAGAGTCTGGCCAGCCCCGACGAGGTGGAGTTCTACACCTCGGGACGCGCCAGCAACGAAGCCTCCTACCTCTATCAGCTGTTTGGCCGCCTCTATGGCACCAACAACTTCCCCGACTGCTCCAACATGTGCCACGAGGCGAGCGGGGTGGGGCTTATCCAGTCCGTCGGGGTGGGCAAGGGCACCGTGGTGCTCGATGATTTCGACGCCGCCAAAGCCATCTTCGTCTTTGGCCAGAACCCGGGCACCAACCACCCGCGCATGATGAACGCCCTGCGCAAGGCGGCACGCCAGGGGTGCCAGATCGTCACCTTCAACAACCTCAAAGAGGTGGCCCTCGAGCGCTTCGCAAGCCCCCAGAGCCCGGCGGAGCTCCTGACCCCGGCGGCCACCACCATTAGCCACCAGTACCTCACGCCAAAACTTGGCGGTGACATGGCGGCCATTCGCGGCATGGCGAAATACATCCTGGAAGAGGAGGGGGGGCGCATCGATCTCGCCTTCATCGAGCAGCATACCGCGCACTTTGACGACTACCTGGCCCAGGTGAAGGCCACGGAGTGGACGCAGATCGAGGCGCAATCCGGCCTCGGTCGGGAGGCGATCACCCGGGCGGCGCAGATCTTCGCAAGCAGCGAGAGCGTGATCAGCTGCTGGGCCATGGGGATCACCCAGCACAAGCATTCGGTCGACACCATTCGCGAAATCGTCAACCTGCACCTGATGTGCGGCCAGATTGGCAAGCCGGGGGCCGGACTCTGTCCGGTGCGCGGTCACAGCAACGTGCAGGGCAACCGCACCATGGGGATCAACGAGAAACCCAATGCCGCCTTCCTCGATCGCCTGGAGCGCCGCTTCCCGGTGGGCTTCAAGCGCACGCCGGGGCACAACGTCTACGAGGCCCTCAAAGCCCTTCATGGCGGCAAGAGCAAGGTGCTCATCTGCCTTGGGGGCAACCTGGCAGCCGCCGCGCCGGATACCGAGTTCACCTATGAAGCGATGCGAAGGAGCGAGCTCAACGTGCAGATCAGCACCAAGCTCAACCGCAGCCACCTCATGGTGTCAAAAGATGCCCTGATCCTGCCCTGCCTGGGCCGTACCGAGCTCGATCAGCAGCGCACCGGGGTGCAGAAGATCACCGTGGAGGACACTTTCAGCATGGTGCACGCCTCCACCGGGATGAACGAGCCGGTCTCGCCGCTCTGTCTCTCCGAGATAGACATCGTGGCCCGCATGGCCGAGGCAACGCTTGGCAGCGAACGGGTGGACTGGCTAGCGCTGCGGGATGACTACGGGCGGCTGCGGGATCTCATCGAGGAGACCATCGCGGGCTTTGGCGACTTCAACCGCCGCATCGAGGAGCCCTGCGGCTTCCATCTGGAGAACAGCGCCGCCCTGCTGCGCTGGAACACCGCGAGCGGGCGCGCCGAATTCAGGGCGAGCCGTTTGCCGGACTCCATCCTGCCCGAGTGCACCAGCCACGCGGAGCAGATGGTGGACCAGCCCGTGCTGCTGCTTCAGAGCCTGCGCTCCCACGATCAGTACAACACCACCATCTATGGCATGGATGACCGCTATCGCGGCATCAAGGGGCGACGCAACGTGGTCTTCATGAACGAGGAGGATGCCAGGAGGCTGGGGCTCGCCGAGGAGCAGCGGGTGGACATGAGTGCGGTGTGCAACGACGGGCGCGAGCGGGTGGTGCGGGGCTTTAGCGTCATCTTCTACGAGATCCCGAAAGGCAACATCGCCGCCTACTACCCGGAGACCAACCCCCTGGTGGCCATCGAGAGCATAGGGGAGGGCTCTTTCACCCCCACCTCCAAATCGGTGCCCGTACTGGTGACCCCGAGCGCCGCCTCGGTCGAGAGCTTGGCTGTCACGCTCTGATCTCCTGACATGGATACCGTCCGACCCCTGCCATGGCAGGGGTTTTTTTATGGCCGAACGGTGTCCGGCAAAGCCTGGGCCGATCAGCCCAGGGCCACCACCACGCAGTTTCGGCCCTGGCTCTTGGCATCATAGAGCGCCTTGTCCGCCTCCTTGAGCACGGCGGCGATGCTGGTGGCATCCGCCCCCCAGTGGGCGACGCCGAGGGAGATGGTGATGTGGCCTGCTACCTCCATGTCGTGGCTCGCCACCCGGGTACGCAGGCGCTCGGCGATCTTCTGCGCCTGTACAAGGGAGACCCCGGGCAGCAGCAGCAGGAACTCTTCGCCGCCGCTTCGACACAAGGCGGCATCGGAACGCAGATCCTGCTGCATCAGGGTGGCGAGGGAGACGATGACGGCATCCCCCACGTCGTGACCGAAGCGGTCGTTGATGGCCTTGAAGTGATCGATGTCCAGGGCAATCACCGTCAGGGGCTGACGCTCGACCTCGTACTCGTCCAGCATCTGCTGCATGGCCCGGCGGTTGAACAGGCCCGTCATGGGATCGGTGTGGCTGTCGGTGTGCAGTTTGTCGATCTTGGTGTTGAGCAGCCCCAGCCCCTTGAGGATGGCCTGCTTCAACTGGGCCGCTTCGAAATACCAGGCGCGGATCCCCGAGATGCTGGTGGCGGCCCCCTGCTGATCCATGAGTCCGGCCCGGTTGGCCAGTTGCCGCAAGGGTCTGGCGATGATGGTGGCCGAGAGCCAGATGACGAAGAGAATGAAGAGGGTGACCGGGATCATCCCCTTGAGGATCTCCAGCATCTGTTCATCCAGACCGGCCAGGGTGGCGCTGCGGGGGCGCTGGGCCACCACCCCCCAGCCTGCGTCCGCCACCGGGGCAAAGCCTGCCAGCATCTCGCTGCCCCGGGAGTTGAGCACGCTTTGCGCGCCATCCTGCCCCTTGAGCACCGCATCCACCACCCGGTTTTTGCCAATCCTCTGGCCGATGCGCTCCGGGTTCGGGTGGTAGATGAGGGTGCGCTGGCGGTCCACCACATAAAGATAAGAACCATCCTGGTAGTAGTGCTGCCCCAGCAGGCTGGAGAGCACGCTGGCGGACTCCAGATAGATGGTGCCGGCGACATAGCCGAGGTAGCGCTTGTCTGCCGAGAAGATGGGGTGGGAGAGGCTGATGAGGTAGTTGCCAGTGAGGGAGACCAGGGGATCCGCGATGAGGGGCTGCTGGCTTGCCAGGGTCCGGCTCGCATTGGCTGAGGTGAGCTTGACCCCTTTCACATGCAACGCCTCGGGAGAGACGGCGACGATGACGGAATCGGTGTTCACGATGGCCACCGAGTTGAAGGTGTTGGTCTGCTGGCGCAACTGGCCCGCCACCTCCTCGAGTCCATGGAGGTCGTTGCCCTGCAGCAAGGGGGCGAGCCGGGCCGCGCCATAGGCCAGCTGTCCCTGGGCCGAACGCAGCATGGTCTCGGTGGAGGCGGCGAGCTTGGTGGCATAGACCCGGTTTGCCTCCAGGGTGCTGTCGATGAGCAGTTGTCTTTGTGCCTGATAGATGGCGTAAAAGCTGTTGCCAAAGGTAGCCAGCACGCCGATGACGGCCAGCGCAAGGATGAGGCGATGCAGATCAAACCTCAGCAGCCAGTGAGAGTGCATGAACGAAACGGATCCTTGTCGTGGCGTCGGGGCAGTGCGGCAATTTTAAGGGGGGTGACCGCCCAATGCCATCGTTAATGTGATTCTCGAATGGTTCCCTTTCATGGCGTGTCCCGGGGGGATGTTCCGTCCCCTGTCGTCATGAGGCCGGTGAGGGCGGGATCCGCCAGCTCCGCCACCGTCTGCCAGAAGGGGGCGACGAGGGGATTGTCGTTGCCCGGCGGGCGAATGAGCCCGATGATCCAGCTCGCGTCGGCCTCCCCGAGGGGCAGGGTCAGCACATCGGGATGCTCAATGGTGGTGGAGGAGGGGACCAGGGTCCAGGCGATGCCGGCCGCCGCGGTGGCGATGCCGGCGGCGAAGTCGTTCACGTACTGGATGTCCTGAAAGCGCAGGCCGCTCTGGGCGAGGTAATGGATGAACTGATCGTAAAAAGAGGGGGCCTTGTCCCGGCGCAGGATGGCGAGCGGCTTCTCCTGCAGATCGGCGAGCCCTGCCACCCCCTGATAGCCTGCGGGCAGCACGGCGACGAAATGGGCGCGCACCACGGGCAGCACCGGCCAGCCCTTGGGGGCGGGCAGGCGGCAGAAGCCGAGATCCAGGCGGCCCTCCGCCAGCGCCAGCAACTGGTGATGGGTGGAGAGATCGTTGAGCTCGATGGCGACCCCGGGGCGGCTGGCCCGAAAGCGGGCGATGGCGGCGGGCACCAGCAGCTTGGTGGCGACCCCGAAGCCGATGCGCAGGGTACCCGCGTGGCCCGCCAGCACGTCGCGGGCGCTGCGGGCGAGCTGCTCGCTCTGGGCCACCAGGGTGCAGGCGTCGGCGTAGAGGGCGCGCCCGAGCACCGTCAGCCGGGTGCTGCCGGCGTTGCGCTCGAACAGCTCGCCGCCAAGGTCCGCCTCCAGTCGGCGGATCTGCTTGCTCAGGGCCGACTGGGTGACGTGCTGGCGCGCCGCCGCCTGACCAAAGTGCAATACCTCCCCCAGGGTGACGAAGGCTTTCAGGTCTCTCAACTCCATGGTGCCTCGCTTGATTCCAGATAGGAATGATAGGTGGCCATATTTGTCATTGGACGGAATTCTAGAAGTGTTGGATGCTGGTGCCAACTCATTTCGGGCCCCTGTACGGGGCCGACGTATCACAGGATGGCCCCCGCCATCCGCGCAGAAGGAGCAACACCAGATGCATCATCACAAGTTCAATGACTTCCCGAACGGTTTCCTCTGGGGCGCCGCCTCCGCCGCCTATCAGGTGGAAGGGGCCTGGAACGAGGAGGGCAAGGGCCCCTCGGTATGGGACAGCTTCACCAAGCTGCCGGGCAAGACCTTTGACGGGAGCAACGGAGACGTGGCGGTGGATCACTACCACAGGGTGGAAGAGGACGTGGCGCTGATGGCCGAGATGGGGCTCAAGGCCTATCGCTTCTCGGTGAGCTGGCCGCGCATCTACCCGACGGGGCGTGGCGAGGTGAACGAGGCGGGGCTCGACTTCTATGACAGGCTCATCGACGCCCTGCTGGCCCACGGCATCGAGCCTGTGCTGACCCTCTATCACTGGGATCTCCCCCAGGCCCTGCAGGATGAGTACGGCGGCTGGGAAGACAGGCGCATCATCGACGACTTCGAGCGCTATTGCGTGACCCTCTATCAGCGCTTCGCCGGCAAGGTGAAGTACTGGGTGTCCCTCAACGAGCAGAACTACAACCTGACCAACGCCTACCAGCTTGGCACCCATCCTCCCGCCGTGCAGGACAGAAAGCGTTTCTTCGCCGCCAACCACATCGCGTTTCTCGCCAATGCCCGGGTCATCAAGGCGTTTCGCCAGCACGTGCCAAACGGCCTGATCGGGCCGAGCTTTGCGTACTCCCCCGCCTATCCGGCCTCCTGCGCCCCGAGCGACATGCTGGCGTTCGAGAATGCCGAGGAGTTCACCAACCTCTGGTGGCTGGATGCCTACTGCTTCGGCCGTTACCCCCAGGCGGCGCTCGCCTATCTGCGGGAGACCGGCGAGGCGCCGGAGATCCTGCCGGGCGATCTCGAGCTCTTGCGCGAAGGCACCCCCGACTACATCGGGGTCAACTACTACTACACCCTGACCTTCACCGACAACCCCCTCGGCGGCCAGACGATGCAGCGCATCAACACCACGGGCAAGAAGGGCACTACGCCCTCCAGCGGCATTCCCGGCCTCTACAAGACGGCCCCCAATCCGCACCTTGAGACCAGCAACTGGGACTGGGCCATCGATCCCACCGGGATGCGCATCGCCCTGCGTCGGCTCTCCTCCCGCTACGCCCTGCCGCTGATGATCACCGAGAACGGCCTGGGGGAGTTCGACAAGCTGGAAGCCGGGGACAAGGTGAACGACGACTACCGTATCGCCTATCTGCACAGCCACCTCAAGGCGTGCCAGGAGGCGATGCAGGACGGGGTCGAGCTGATTGGATATTGCGCCTGGTCCTTCACCGACATCCTGAGCTGGCTCAACGGCTACCAGAAGCGCTACGGCTTTGTCTACGTGGACAGGGACGAGCAGGGAGGGTCTCTTCGTCGCATCAAGAAAGAGAGCTTCCACTGGTACAGCCAGGTCATTGCAAGCGGTGGCAAGACCCTGTAACGGGCCCGGTGCGCCGCACCTCGTCTGCCCAATGCCGGAAGGCCCCCTCATCGGAGGGGGCCTTCCTTGTTTGTGCAGCAGGCAACCATGACCGCCTAGATAAACATGCCGCCCGAGGCTTCGATGCGCTGGGCGGTGATCCAGCGGCAGTCATCGGAGAGCAGGGCGGCGATGGCGCCACCGATGTCGTCGGGCTGACCCACCCGGCCAAGGGCGGTCTGGCTCGCGAGAAAGTCGTTGACCCCCTTGTTGTCGCGCACCACGCCGCCGCCAAAATCGGTCTCGATGGCGCCGGGGGCCAGCACGTTGACCGCGATGCCCCTGGGGCCCAGCTCCTTGGCCAGATACTGGGTGAGCACCTCGACGCCCCCCTTCATGGCGGCGTAGGCGGCATAACCCGGCATGGCGAAGCGGGTGAGGCCGGTGGAGAGGTTGAGGATGCGACCGCCATCTGCCAGGAGGGGCAGGAGCGCCTGGGTCAGGAAGAAGGTCCCCTTGAGGTGGATGTTGAGCAGGGTGTCGAACTGCTGCTCCGTGGTCTGCTCGAAGCTGGCATGAATGCCGATCCCGGCGTTGTTGACCAGGAAGTTGAAATGGGTGCGCTGCCACTCCCGGGCGAGCAGTTGCGTCACCTCCTCTGCAAAGGCCGCGAAGGTGGCGCTCTCGCCCACGTCCAGAGCCAGGGCATGGGCCCGAACGCCGAGGGCGCGGGCCTGGGTCACCACCGCCTCCGCCTCTGCGGTCTGGCTGCGGTAGGTGATGATGAGGTCGACGCCTTTGGCGGCGAGGGCCAGGGCCCCGTGCTTGCCAAGGCCGCGGCTGGCCCCGGTGATGAGGGCGATGGGTCTGGTCATGGTATGACTCCTGTCAGGGTGGCGGACACAGGCTCGATACGAGCCGACCAGATCACTGTATTGTTCCTTTTAAACTGGATAAATAGCGTGATAATAGAATCACTGTTCCGTTTATCGAGACAATCAGGCCATGGATCAACTGGATGCGATGAGAGCCTTCGTGCGGGTTGCCGAGCTGGAGAGTTTTACCCGCTGCGCCGAGCAGACGGGCATCCCCAAGGCGACCCTCTCTGCCGCCATCCGCCGGCTGGAGGAGCGCATGGGGACCCGGCTCCTGCTGCGTACCACGCGGCGGGTGCAGCTCACCACGGACGGCCAGCTCTGCTATGCCAGATGTCGGGAGCTTTTGGCGGACATGGAGGAGTTTGACGGCCTGTTTCGCCAGGGGGGGCAGATCTCGGGACAACTGCGGGTCGACATGCCAAGCCGGATGGCCCGCCACCTGGTGATCCCGGCCCTGCCGGACTTTCTGGCGCAGCATCCCGCCCTGCAACTGATGCTGAGCAGCACGGACAGGCGGGTGGATCTGGTGCGCGAGGGGTTTGACTGCGTGGTGCGGGTCGGGGCGCTTGAGCCCTCGAGCCTGGTGGCCAGGCCCCTTGGTCACTATCGCCAGATCAACTGTGCCAGCGCAGGCTACCTGGCTCGCCACGGGGTGCCCCGCACCCTTGGGGATCTGGCGGGCCACCGGCTGGTGCACTATGGTCCCGGGTTTGGTGCCGGGCAGGGGCGCAGCGAGCCCGGCTTTGAATACCTAGCAGAAGATGGCCGCCGCGCCCTGCTGCCCATGGCGGGGGCCCTCATGGTCAATGACAGCGAGACCTACCTGGCGGCGGCGCTGGCGGGGCTTGGCATCATCCAGATGCCGCGGGTGGGGGTCGAATCCCTGCTCGCGGGGGGCGAGCTGGTGAGCATCCTGCCCCAGTGGCAGGCGCCGCCGCTCCCCATCCACGCCCTCTATGCCCATCGCCGCCAACTGGCCCCCAGGGTCCAGCTCTTCATCCACTGGCTGGCGGGGTTGCTCGCCGCCCATCTCGGGGGCGCCTCAGAGGCGGCTGCGCCTTGAGCGAAACTCGCGGGGCGAGAGGGCAAACGCCTCACGAAAGAAGCGGGTAAAGCTGCTCTGGCGGGCAAAACCCAGGCGCTCCCCCACAGTCTGCAGGGGGAGGGCGGGATCCTGCAACAGGCGGCAGGCCTCCTCCCGGCGTACCCGCTCCAGCAGGCCCGAGAAGTGGCACCCTTCCTCCCGCAGATGGCGGTTGAGGGTCCAGCGGGTCAGCTTGAGGTGCTCGCACACCCCATCGAGCAGAGAGGAGGCCTCGGCGCTCTCTTGCCACAGTTGCTGGCGAATGAGTGTCATCACCCTGTCCCGGTAGCGGCTGCTTGGGCGAAGCTGGGCCATCTGCCGGTCGAGCTCCCCGAGCAGCAGGGGTTGCAGGGGCAGGTTGCACTGCCCGTGGGCGAGATCGAGCAAGGCGGCGGGAAAGCGGAGCTCGAAGGTTGCCCCCTGTTGCAATCGTCCCTCCAGCCAGCCTGCCAGCTCACGCCACAGCCTGGGGCGTACCGGGGTGGGCAGCACCAGCAGCCCCTGGCCCGGGTGGTAGAACTGGAGCAGGGCATAGAGGTGGCAGAGGTTGGCCAGGCTGCTCAGGGCGATGACGTCCGGGTGATCGGACTCCGAGTGGTAGCTGATCCTGGCCTGCCCCTCTTCTTCTTGCAGGCGGATCTCGTCGCTCTCGCCGATGAGGGGGCGGTAGGCGAGGAAGAAGTGCAGGGCCTGGCGAAGGGTGGCGGCGTTGCAGCACAGGCTCGCCAGCGACATGAAGTCGGCAAAGAGGCCGGGGAGCGCGGGGGGCGTCCAGTCGAGGGCCAGATCCACGTGGGGGGCTGCCCCGGCCAGCAGCCGGAAGTGGCGCCCGGTGTCGAGCCGCCCCTGGGGGATCAGCAGCTCTTCGTGAGCGATGCCGCAGGGGTGCAGGAGGGCAGCAGGATCTCGCCCGCGGGCCTGCCAGTGGTTGAGGCAGTGCAGGGCAATCCGGTTGGAGACGGTCTTCACGGCAAAAATCCTTGTCAGCGGTGGCCCACCATCATCGGCCAACGGCGGCGGATTGCCGTGAGCCAGCGCCGCTTTCATGTTTCAGATTTGTAACCAAGGGTAACCCTGCAACCCTTTTCACACTTTTCAATCCTGCTCCCAACCGGCAACTTCCTGCACCCGACGGGCAAGTGAGAGGGGCCGCTTTTGCATAGAGTGGCGACTCCTACACACACAAGGAAGATAACAACAATGAAACACCACTCGCTCTCCCGAACCCGTGTCGCCCTCGCCATCGGGGCCCTGCTGCTGGCAGGGTGCAACGACAACGATTCCACCCCCAAGCCCGAGCAGCCCGTTCTGGGCCACCGCACCGTCACCCTCATCGAGCAGGACGGCCTGCAATTCAAGGACCTCGATGGCAGCGGCACCCTGACCCCCTACGAGGACTGGCGCCTCGGCGCCGCCGAGCGAGCCCGGGATCTGGTGGGCAGGCTCACCCTGGCCCAGAAGGCAGGGCTGATGATGCACGGCACCCTGGTGCTGGACGGGGCGGGGCGGGTGAACCTCGCGGCCATGGACAAGATGCTGCGCGAGGACGGGGTCAACACCTTCATCACCCGCATGGCCGGTGATCCGGCGGCCATCGCCGCGGACAACAACACCCTGCAGGCCCTGCTGGAAGGGGTGGGATTCGGCATCCCCATGACGGTGAGCACGGATCCCCGCAACCACTTCACCCATGATCCCAACGCCACCAGCATCGGTGCCGGGGCCTTCTCCCAGTGGCCCGAAACCCTGGGGCTGGCCGCCATCGGCGATGCCGCCCTGGTGCAGCGCTTTGGCGACATCGCCCGTCAGGAGTACCGGGCCGTCGGCATCCACGAGGCCCTCTCGCCCCAGGCGGATCTCGCGACCGAGCCGCGCTGGGGCCGCATCAACGGCACCTTCGGGGAAGACAACCTGCTCGCCAAGTCCCTGGTCAAGGCCTACATCGAGGGCTTCCAGCAGGGGAGCGAGGGGATAGGCAAGGAGAGCGTGGTCACCGTGGTCAAGCACTTCGCCGGGGCCGGTCCCCAGAAGGACGGGCTGGATGCCCACAACCCCTGGGGCAAGGAGCAGATCTACCCCGGCGGCCAGTTTGCCTACCACCTGGTGCCCTTCGAGGGCGCCTTCGAGGCCAGGGTGGCCGCCGTGATGCCCTACTACGCCATGCCCCTGGGCCTGACCCAGGATGGGCAGCCCGTCGAGGAGGTGGGGTTTGGCTTCAACCGCCAGATCATCACGGATCTGTTGCGGGGTCACTTCAAGTTTGACGGCGTGGTGCTGAGCGACTGGGGCATCGTCAATGACTGTGACAGCCGCTGCGAGCAGGGGCTGACCCAGGATGAAGTCAATGCAGGGGTGAGCCCCTGGACCGTGCCCTTTGGCATGTCTTGGGGGGTGGAGAAGCTCACCAAGGCCGAGCGCTATGCCAAGGCCATCGACGCCGGGGTGGATCAGTTTGGTGGCGTTGAAGACCCAGCCCCCTTGCTGGCAGCGGTGCAGAGCGGCCTGGTGACCGAGGCGGCCATCACCACCTCGGCCGAGCGGATCTTGGAACAGAAGTTCGCCCTCGGGCTCTTTGAGAATCCCTATGTGGATGCCGAGGCCGCGGTGGCCCTGGTGGGCAAGGCCGAGTTCCAGCAGGAGGCCCAGGCCGCCCAGGCGGCGTCTCACGTGCTGCTGAAGAACGAGGGGGCCCTGCTGCCGCTGAAGGCGGACGGCAAGCGGGTCTATCTGCACAATGTCAACGCCGAGGTGGCCAGGGCCAACGGCTATACGGTGGTGACGAACCTGGCCGACGCGGAGCTTGCCATCGTGCGGGTCAACGCCCCGGGCGAGCAGGATCCCCGCTTCCCGTTTGGCAGCATCCACTTCGGCCAGCTCGGCTTTGCCAGCAATGATCAGGTGGTGCAGGAGACGGCCCACGAAGGGGTCTACCGCGGCGCGGATGACTATGCCGCCATCCAGGCCATCGAGCAGGCTGGGGTGCCTCTGGTGCTCTCCGTCTATCTGGACAGGCCCGCCATCCTGACCGAGGTCGCCCCGGCGGCCCGGGTGCTGCTCGCCAACTTCGGCGCCCTGGATCAGGCCCTGTTCGATGTCATGAGCGGCACCCAGAAGGCACGCGGCAAGCTCCCCTTCGAGCTGCCCTCGAGCTGGCAGGCGGTGCTGGCCCAGTCCCCGGATGTGGCCAAGGACTCACAAAGCCCGCTCTATCCCTACGGGGCCGGTCTGGCCTATTGACGGACAGGGATGTTCTGTCTCTCATCAAGGCGCCTTCGGGCGCCTTTTCCATTGCCCCCATCGACAATCCCGGTTTGGCGCAAGGGGTTGGCTTGGGCATAATGGCGCCCCGGCAACGGGTGCGGTGGCCAGCGCGGCAGGCACCCGGTCACAGTGCACAGGAGATGAGATGAAATTTATCGGAGCCCACGTCAGTGCGGCGGGCGGGGTGGAAAACACCATCGCCCGGGCCAAAGCCATCGGGGCCAACGCCTTCGCCCTGTTTACCAAGAATCAGCGCCAATGGCAGGCGGCGCCCCTCTCCGAGGCCAGCATTCGCGCCTTCAAGGCCGCCTGCGAGAAGGAGGGCTTCCGCCCCGAGCAGATCCTGCCCCACGACAGCTACCTCATCAACCTGGGTCATCCCGACCCCGATGCCCTCGCCAAGTCCCGGGATGCGTTTCTGGACGAGATGAAGCGCTGCGAGCAACTGGGGCTGTGCTACCTGAACTTCCACCCGGGCAGCCATCTCAAGCAGATCCCCGAGGCGGTGAGCCTCAAGCTCGTGAGCGAGTCCATCAACTGGGCGCTGGAGCGCAGTGAAGGGGTGACGGCGGTGATCGAGAATACCGCCGGCCAGGGTACCAACCTCGGCTGGTCGTTCGAGCACCTGGCCACCCTCATCGACGGGGTAGAGGACAAGAGTCGGGTCGGCGTCTGCTTTGACACCTGCCACGCCTTCGCCGCCGGTTACGATCTGCGTACCCCCGAGGGGTGCGAGGCGGTGTTTGCCGACTTCGACCGCATCGTGGGGTTCGAGTACCTCAAGGGGATGCATATCAACGGCGCCAAGTGTACCTTCGGTAGTCGGGTCGACCGTCACCACAGCCTGCGGGAGGGCAACCTCGGCGAGGCGGTGTTCCACCACATCATGAACGACGACCGTTTCGACGGCATCCCGCTTATCCTCGAGACCATCGACGAGTCCATCTGGGGCGAGGAGATAAGCTGGCTGCGCAGCCTGGCCGGGAGCCCGCGCCCGGCGTGATGCCGGGGTCCACCATTGGGTAGCAAGGAGAGACGATGCACGACGAGACAAGGGCGCCCCTGCGCTTTGGCATTGCCGGGGCGGGGGCCATCGCCCGGCGTTTTTGCCGCGATGTGAACGGGCACGCCAGGGGAGCCGAGGTGGTGGCCATCGCCGCCCGGGACCAGGGACGGGCGGACGAGTTCGCCCGGGATCTGGGGCTGCCCCACGCCTATGGCAGCTATGAGGCCCTGGCCGCCAGCCCCGAGGTGGAGGCCGTCTATGTGGCGGTCATCCACCCGGAGCACGCGGGCCTGGTGAGGCAGATGCTGCTGGCGGGCAAGCACGTACTGGTGGAAAAACCGGCGGTGACCCGGGTGGCGGATTGGGACGCCCTGGTGGCGCTCGCCCACGCACGGGGCCTGCTGCTGCTCGAGGCCATGAAGGTGATGTGCTTCCCCGCCATGCGCGCCCTGTTGCAGCGCCTGCCCCTGCTGCCGCCGCCGCGCGAGCTGCGGGCGGCGTTCGGTTCGACCCAGCCCAGGGTGGGCAAGCTGTTCGATCCGGCGCTGGATGGCGGTGCCGCCTGGGACGTGGGGGTCTATCCCCTCTGGCTCCATGCCGCCCTCTGCCATCGGCTGGGGCTGGGCTGCCCCGCCCCCGAGGTGACGCTGACGCGGGCTCCGGGGGAGGTGGATCTCGCCGCCAGCTTCACGTTCGATGAGCCGTTTCGGGCCGAGCTCGAGGCCTCCATCATCGAGGATCTCGAGCGGGAAGCGTCCTTGTCCGGGGAGGGGTGGCGCCTGGTCATCGAGGGCAAGTGGTGGAATCCCCAGCACATTCGCTGGCAAGGGGGGCCTGCTCCCGTCATCTGGCCGGCGGACATCTACCTGCCGGTGGAGGGGGGCGGCATGCAGCACGAGGCGGATCACTTCGCCGATTGCCTGCGCCACCGGCTGCTGGACTCCCCCTGGGTGCCCCAGGCCGTGACCCGGCAGGTGCTCGGCTGGATTGAAGGGGGACTCGCCGGCTGAGGCCGGGGAAGGGCTGAGGGCCGAGGGGAGCATCGGCTGAACGACAAGGGCGCCAATGGCGCCCTTGTCGTATCCGAAGGGTTTCTCACGCCAGGGTCTGGGCGCGGCAGAAGGCCAGGAAGCGGCGCAGGGCGACGGAGTGGAACTTCTGCTTGTGCCAGACGAGGGAGAGCTGGCGGGGGAAGCGGCGACTCGGGGTGAGGGCCACCAGGCGCCCCTGTGCCAGCCGATCCGCCACCGCGAGGCGGGAGATGAAGGAGATGCCGAGCCCCTTCTCCACCGCCAGCATCACCGCCTCCAGGGTATTGAGCTCTATCCCCGCCTGCCAGCGGGGCAGGTGGGGCTGGAGCTGCTGCTCGAACTGCTCGCGGCTGCCGGATTGCGCCTCGCGCAGCACCCAGGTTTCCCCGGCAAGTCGGCGCAGGGGCAGCTCGAGCTGATCCGCCAGGGGGTGACCGGGGGCGGCGATGATGAGCATCTCGTCCTCCAGCCAGGGTTCGCTCACCAGGTCCGGGTGGTGGTTCTCCCCCTCGATGAGGGCGAGATCCAGTTCGAAGTGGGCGAGGGCATGGCACAGGAGGTGGGTGTTGGCGATGGTGACCCTGGGGGCGGCCCCCAGCTCCTGGGCCCCCTCCGCCAGCAGGGCGGGCAGCAGGTAGTTGCCGATGGTCTGGCTGGCCCCGAGGTGCAGCTGGCCGCTCGGCTCGGCATCGGGGCTGAAGAGCTGCTCTATCTCCTGCATCCGGGTCAGCAGCTCCTCGGCGGCCGGTTGCAGCAGGCGCCCCTCGCTGTTGAGCTGAAGCCTCGGGTGCACCCGGTCGAACAGGGGCGTGGCGAGCTGGCGCTCCAGCTCCTGCAGCGACTGGGAGACGGCCCCCTTGCTCAGGCAGAGTTCATTGGCGGCGCCCCCCAGGTTGCCGTGGCGGGCGATGGTGGCAAACACCTTGAGTTGTTGCAGGGTGAGCTTCATATCGTTTGATTTTCCTAAACGCTAAGTTCAATTCATTTAGATATCGTAAACGATAGACCCCCTTTATCCTATGCCCATCGTCATCATCAAGAGGGTATTCGCCATGATCGCAAGAACCCGCCGCTCCCTGGCCGCCGCCCCGACCCCCATGGCCGGTCTGGCTCTGGGGATCGCCAGCCTCGGCTGGTGCTGGGAAAATGCCGGTCAGTTCGATGGCCGTCTGCAACTGCTGGGGGCCGCCATCGCCGCCGTGCTGCTCCTCGTCCTGACCTTCAAGTTTCTGATCCACCCGCGCCTGCTGTGGCAGGATCTCGCCCATCCCGTGGTGGGCAGCGTGGTGCCCACCTACGCCATGGGGACCATGGTGGTCTCCAAGGCGGTCGGCCTGCTCGCCCCGACCCTGGGGCAGGGGCTCTGGCTGTTTGCGGTCATCATCCACCTCGTCTTCCTCGCCACCTTCGTCTGGCACAGGGCCAGAGCGTTCGAAATCCATCACATGGTGCCGAGCTGGTTTGTGCCGCCGGTGGGGATCATCGTGGCTGACGTGGCCTACCCGGGCGGTCCCTTCGCATCCCTGGCCACCGGCCTGCTCTGGTTCGGCATGGCCTGTTACGGCCTGATGCTGCCGCTGATGCTCTATCGCCTCATCTTCAGCCACGAGGTGCCGGATGCCGCCAAGCCCACCATCGCCATCCTGGCCGCCCCGGCGAGCCTGTCGCTGGCCGGCTACCTCACCGTGAGCCAGGATCCCTCCCTGCTGCTGGTGGCGGTGCTGCTCGGGATCGCCGTGCTGATGACCGGCATCATCTACTTGGCCTTCATCAAGCTGCTGCGCCTGCCGTTCTCGCCGGGTTACGCCGCTTTCACCTTCCCCCTGGTGATCGGGGCCACCGCCCTGTTCAAGGTGAGTCACCTGCTGTCGCAGTGGCCACAGGCGGCCCGCTATGCCGAGCAGCTCCATCAGCTGGCCTATCTGGAGCTGGGGGTGGCCACCCTGGTGGTGGGTTACGTGGCCCTGCGTTACCTGATGTTCTTCCTGCCGGCGGTGCAGGATGACCTGCCGGGGCAGCCCGCACGCCGCTAGGCACAAGGTTTTCATCCCCCCTCGTCATCGACCCCGCCCGTGCGGGGTCTGCCGTTCGTGATGCAGTGACACAGAGGGGAATCAAATGAAGCAGATTAATTTTGTCAATCCGTGAAGTGGCTTAAATAGTTGCCCATACAGGCGACATTCAGTTGGCGTTAACTGGTAATACCTGTCACGATGCGCGCCACTTTATCTTCCCATTGTTTTGTCGTGCCCCATGTCCTCATCTGATCCCGTGTTTGACGCCCGATTCCAGCCTCGTCTGCTGCACCCCCGTTACTGGTTGAGCTGGCTCGCCCTCGGCGCCATCGGTGTGCTCGCCTTCGTTCCCCCGCGCTGGCGGGATCGCCTGGCCGATGCTCTGACGCCCCTGGTATGCGCCATCTCGAAGAAGCAGATCTACATCGCCAGGACCAACCTCGCCATCTGCTTCAAGGAGAAGAGCGAGGCCGAGCGGGAGGCCATCCTGATGACCTCCATCCGGGTCGGCCTCAAGAGCCTGCTGGGCTTTGGCGAGTTCACCTGGCGCAGCCCCGCCCACGTGATGGGGCGGATCCAGGTCAGCGGCTGGGAGCATATCGAGGCGGAGCAGGCCGCTGGCCGACCGGTGATCCTGGTGGTGCCCCACAGCTGGCCCATCGACGCGGCGGGCTACTACTTCGCCCAGCGGGGCCTGCCCATGTGCACCATGATGAAGAGCGCCCGCAACCCGGTGTTCGACTGGCACATCAACGGCGCGCGGGCCCGGCACGGCTGCCGCGTCTATGAGCGCAGCGCCGGCATCAAGCCGGTGATCAAGGCGGTGAAATCCGGCCTGAGCTTCTTCTATCTGCCGGATCAGGATCACGGCCGGGAGGCGAGCCTGTTCGCCCCCTTCTTCAACCACCCCAAGGCGACGTTGCCGGCCCTGCCACGGCTGGTGAAGCTGACCGGTGCCCGGGCCCTGCCGGTGCTGGCCTGCTATGACGAGCAGGCGCACGGCTACCGGCTGGAGGTCGAGGCTCCCTACGCCGACTACCCGAGCGCGGATCTGATGGCGGATACCTGCCGCATGAACGACAGCGTGGAGCGCCAGCTCTGCCGCCACCCGGGCCAGTACATGTGGTTCCTCAAGATCTTCGACACCCGTGAGGATCAGGTGGGGCCGGATGGCCTCTACGAAGAGGGGATCCGGCGCATCCGCCGGGGCCTTGCTCCTCATCCCTGAGCCTTGCGCTCACCCGGTGCAAAAATGTGGCCCCAAGCGGGCCACTTTTTATTTCTAACTTGTCTGATCAGTGACTTGGCGCGGTGGCGCTGTGCAGGGCAGGGTAGAAAAAGTTGTCAGGATCACTAAAATGACGGTCTGTTTTGATGATTCGATGGCGACCATGTCCGCACAAGATCCGGTGTTTGATACCTCTTTTCATCCGCGCCTGCTGCACCCCCGTCTATGGGGCAGCTGGCTGGCCGTCGCCCTGCTCTCCCTGCTGGCCTGGGTGCCGGCAAGGGCACGGGACAAGCTGGCCGACTACCTGGCCCCCCTGCTGCTGCGCGTCTCCAGGAAGCAGGCCTACATCGCTGACACCAACCTCAAGATCTGCTTCCCCCATCTCGACGAGGCGGGCCGTCAGGCCCTGCTGCTGAAATCCATCCGGGTGGGGCTCAAGACCTTCCTGGGCTTTGGCGAGCTGACCTGGCGCAGCCCCGACTTCCTCAAGGGGCGCGTCAAGGTGAGCGGCTGGGAACACGTGGAAGCGGAGCGGGCAGCCGGTCGCCCCATGATCTTCGTGGTGCCCCACACCTGGGCGGTGGACATGATTGGCCGCTACTTCCCCCTCCAGGGGATCAAGATGTGCACCATGATGAAAAGTCCCAAGGATGCGGTGTTCGACTGGTACATCAACCGCGAGCGCAGCAAGGGCGGGCGTATCTACGAGCGCAGCGTCGGCATCAAGCCCGCCATCAAGGCCCTGCGCAGCGGCGACAGCTTCTTCTATCTGCCGGATCAGGATCACGGCCGGGAGGCGAGCCTCTTCGTGCCCTTCTTCAACCACCCCAAGGCGACCCTGCCGGCCCTGCCCAAGCTGGTGAAGCTGACCGGTGCCCGCGCCGTGCCCATTCTGGCCTGCTACGACGAGGACGAGGGGTGCTACCGGCTGGAGATCGAGGCGCCGTTCGATCCTTATCCCACCGCGGATCTGGTGGCGGACGTCAACCAGATGAACCGCATGGTGGAGCAGCAGCTTGGCCGCTTCCCCGAGCAGTACATGTGGTTTCTCAAGATCTTCGAAACCCAGGAGCACGATCAGGGCGAGGACGGTCTCTACGAGGCGGGGATCCGCCGCATCCGCCAGGGGCTGCCACCGGAACCTTGATCGACACGGCCCCCTTGCGGGCCGTTTCTGACAGGGGTGGCAGGCCACCAGCAAACAGGTGCAAACAAGGTGCAAATAGGGTAAAAGGGCGGTCATGAAAATTCCAAATCGAATCCAACCTCTGGTTGATGACGGCCTGGTGGACGATGTCATCAGCCGGCTGATGAGCGGCAAAGAGGCCGACGTCTATGTGGTGCGCTGCGGCGACGAGATCCGCTGTGCCAAGGTCTACAAAGAGGCGTCAAAGCGCAGCTTCAAGCAGGCCGTGGTCTATCAGGAAGGGCGGCGGGTACGCAGCAGCCGCGATGCCCGCGCCATGGAGAAGGGCTCCAAGTACGGTCGCAAGCAGCACGAAGAGGTGTGGCAGAACACCGAGGTGGATGCCCTGTTCAAGCTGGCGGCGGCCGGGGTGCGGGTGCCCAGGCCCTATGTCTGCCTCGATGGCGTGCTGCTGATGGAGCTCATCACCGACGCCGACGGCAACGTCGCTCCCCGTCTCAACGACGTGGCCCTGACCCGTGAGCAGGCTCTGGTGGATCATGGCAAGGTGATCCGCTACGTGGTGCGCATGCTCTGCGCCGGGCTCATTCACGGGGATCTCTCGGAGTTCAACGTGCTGGTGGACGAAGAGGGGCCCGTCATCATCGACCTGCCCCAGGTGGTGGATGCCGCCGCCAACAACCAGGCCAGGGCCATGCTGGAGCGGGATGTCGACAATATGCGCAACTACTACGGCATGTATGCCCCCGAACTGCTCAAGACCCGTTATGCCCGGGAGATGTGGTCCTTGTTCGAGGATGGCAAGCTGGGCCCCGAGACCGAGCTCACCGGCCTGTTCGAAGAGAGCCGGGAGGCCATCGATCTGGATGGCGTGCTGCACGAGATAGAGAGTGCCCAGGAGGAGGCCATGGCCCGCCGGGCCAGGTTGCAGGCGGAGCAGGAAGAGGAGTCCTGACGGGCCTTCATCCCAATCAACAAGAGCGCCATGGGCGCTCTTTTGTTTTGGAACCCTGGCTCAGAGCCCGGTCAGGGGCGGCGCCTTGAGACGAGGCCCCTGGTAACCCGTCACCTCGCCAAAGCGCGGATGACCGCTCTCCCAGTCGGCGGCGGCGGTGCGAATGGCCTCCTTGTCGACGCTCACGAAGTTCCACCAGATCTGCAGCGGTCTGGGCAGGGGTTCGCCGCCGATGAGCAGCAGCCGGGCACCCGGGCGCAGGGTTAGCATTACCTCCCGGTTGCCGGGGGGCAGGTAGAGCAGCTGCTCCGGGGCCAGGGCCTCCCCTGCGACGATGGTCTCCCCCGCGAGGGGAAAGAGGCCGTGCTCGAAGGCGAGGTCCAGGGGGAGGGTGATCTCGCCTCCCTCGGGGGCGTGCAGATCCAGCCCCAGAATGGGGGAGAAGTGCAGGGTGGGGGCGCGCTGGCTGCCGTGCTCGCCGATGAGCAGGGTGAGGGTGATCTCCCCTTGCTGCCAGCGGGGGAGCGTCGGGTAGTGATCGAAGCGGGGCGGGGTATGCTGATCCGCCTCGGGCAGGGCTATCCAGAGCTGGGCGGCGTGCAGATCGGGCTGGTTCGGGACCGACTCCTCGGTGTGGGCGATGCCCCGTCCTGCGGTCATCAGGTTCACCTGGCCCGGACGGATCACCTGCTTGCTGCCCAGGCTGTCCCGGTGGAGGATCTCCCCCTCCAGCATCCAGGTGAAGGTCTGCAGGGCGATGTGGGGGTGGGGCCCCACATCCATGCCGGGGGCGCCGGGGGCAAAGCGGGTCGGGCCGATATGATCGAGAAAACACCAGGGCCCGATGGTGCGCCGCTCCTTGACCGGGATGGCGCGAGCCACCGGGATGCCGCCCACATCGGTGAGGCGGGAGGCAATGCGTTGCCACTGTTGTGTCATGGGGTGCTCCTTGTCGAGGAAAAGGTTGGCGCGCGCGCAGGCCGCAGCGTCTGCCGGGAGTTGGACATGCCGTCTCGCCCGGTGCCGGTGAGTGATGCCGAGGTTACTATGCCCCAATCCGGCGCCGGATGGCAAAGACGGGGCACAGCGCCTGCCCTGAGGGCCCAGCCCGGCAATTGCAGCCGGGTACTGTATGAACGTACAATAGTCCCATCCCACTCTTGAGCCCGACCACCTGCATGACCGACATCCAGCCCCTCCCTCCCGTGACCCCGCCGCTCGACGGCTTCATCCTGACCCGCCATGGTCGGGATGTGCAGGGGCGTACCGAGATCGTGATGTGGCTCTGGAGCGCACAGGGACCGGTACGGGTGGTGGTGCCGGGGCAGGAGCCGGTCTTCTTCCTGCCTGAACGCCACCTGGAGGAGGCGGCAGAGCTTTTCAAGGGGGCCGGGGTGAGGGGGCGTTTTCGCCGCCTCCCCATGCACACCTTCGAGGGGAGCCGGGTGGTGGGCTGCTACTTTGCCACCCTGAGCGCCTTCCACCGCGCCATCGAGCTGCTGCTCATCCGCGGATTGGAGCACTTCGAGGCGGATATCCGCCTGCCCGAGCGCTTTCTCATGGAGCGCTTCATCACCGCCGGGATGCGCTTTGACGGCAAGGCGAGGCGCAAGGGGGGCAGGCAGGGTTACTGGGAGGTAAACGAGGCGCGCTGTGCGCCGAAGGCGGTGACGCCGACCCTCTCCTGGGTCTCCCTGGACGTGGAGTGCGCCATGGATGGCACCCTCTTCTCGGTGGGGCTTCATAGCGAAGAGGACGCGCGGGTCATCATGATTGGTGCCCCGGAGCCGGACTCGCAGGACTGGGAGACCCCCGTCGAGTGGGTGGCGGACGAGCCAGCCCTGCTCGGTGCCCTGGAGGGCTGGTTCAGCCTGCACGATCCCGATCTCGTCATCGGCTGGAACGTGGTGAATTTCGACTTTCGCCTGCTGCTGCGCCGCGCCGAACTCCACAAGCGGCGGCTGCGGCTCGGGCGCGGGCGGGAGCTCTGCTTCTGGCGCTCGTCCCGAAACGACCCCCAGAGCGGCAACGTCATCATCCCGGGGCGCATGGTGCTGGACGGCATCGATACCCTCAAGAGCGCCACCTGGCAGTTCCCGAGCTACAGCCTGGATGCGGTGGCGAGCGAGCTGCTCGGGCGGGGCAAGGACATCGAGGACGTGGCCAACCGGGGGGAGAAGATCACCGAGCTGTTCCACTCCGACAAGGAGGCGCTGGCCCGCTACAACCTGGAAGATTGCAGGCTGGTGTGGGAGATCTTCGATTTCTGCCACCTCATCCCCTTCGCCATCGAGCGCGCTTCCCTCACCGGTCTTGAGCTCGACCGGGTGGGCGGGTCGGTGGCGGCGTTCACCAACCTCTATCTGCCACGGCTGCACCGCGGTGGCTATGTGGCGCCCAACCTGCCGGCAGACGGCGGGCTCGCAAGCCCCGGCGGCTATGTGATGGACTCCAAGCCGGGGCTCTATCGCCACGTGTTGGTGCTCGACTTCAAGAGCCTCTATCCCAGCATCATCCGCACCTTCTGCATCGACCCCATGGGGCTGGTGGAGGGGCTCAAACACCCGGATAACGCCATTCCAGGCTTTCGCGGCGCCCTGTTCTCCCGAACCCGCCACTTCCTGCCGGATCTCATCGCCACCCTCTGGGCGGCGCGGGATCGGGCCAAGGCCGCCAGTAACAAGGCCCTCTCCCAGGCCATCAAGATCATCATGAACTCCTTCTACGGGGTGTTGGGGTCGGGGGGTTGCCGCTTCTACGACCCGAGGCTCGCCTCCTCCATCACCTTGCGGGGCCACGGCATCATGCAGCAGACCCGGGAGTGGATAGAGGCAGAAGGGTTCGAGGTGATCTATGGGGATACCGATTCCACCTTCGTGCACCTGGGGAGCGATATCCGTCTCGAACAGGCGGACGAGATTGGCCAGCGACTGGCGAAGATGATCAATGACAACTGGGCCGCGCTGATCAGGCGGGAGTTCGACCTGCCGAGCCATCTGGAGATCCAGTACGAGACCCACTACCGCCGTTTCCTGATGCCCACCATTCGCGGGCTGGAGAAGGGGAGCAAGAAACGCTATGCGGGACTGGTGGGCGAAGGGGAAGGGGAGCACCTGGTGTTCAAGGGGCTGGAGACGGTGCGCACCGACTGGACACCCCTTGCCAAGGCATTCCAGACCCGGCTCTACGAAATGGTGTTCCACGACCAGGATCCCAGCAGCTATGTGCGCACCATGGTGGACGAGACCCGTGCCGGCCGTCACGACGATCTGCTCATCTACCGCAAGCGGCTGCGCCAGAAACTCGAGGAGTATCAGAAGAACGTGCCGCCCCATGTGCGGGCGGCGCGCCTGGCGGATGAGGAGAATCTGCGCCGCGGCCTGCCCCAGCGTTATCAGCACAGGGGCACCATCGCTTACCTGATGACCCTGAACGGCCCCGAGCCTTTGGAGTACCGGCGCAGCGCCGTCGACTACGAGCACTACATCGACAAGCAGCTCAGGCCCATCGCCGACGCCATCCTTCCCTTTGTGGGGGAGTCGTTCGAGCGGATCTGCGGCCAGCAGCTCGATCTCTTCTGACAACGCGAGGTAAACGCGGCGGCCATGGCACGACAACGGCTGCCCGCGGGCCAGAGGAGGCAGATGACGGGGGAGAGCGGATGTCAGAGCCGAGCAATGCAAAAAGCCCGCTATCAAGCGGGCTTTTCAAATCTGGTGCGTCCTAGTGGATTCGAACCACCGACCCCCACCATGTCAAGGTGATGCTCTAACCAGCTGAGCTAAGGACGCAGGGTGCGCAAAGCGACTTTGTGTGTCATTGCAGGGGAGTGGTGGGTTTAATTGGATTCGAACCAACGACCCCTACCATGTCAAGGTAGTGCTCTAACCAACTGAGCTATAAACCCACATCTGTGTTCAACCGGATTCGAACCAACGACATTGCCTACGCCATGTCAAAGTACTGTTCTAACCGACTGAGCTATAAACCCACATCAAATTCATATCTGCAATTTATTCAAACTGTTATGGTGCGTCCTAGTGGATTCGAACCACCGACCCCCACCATGTCAAGGTGATGCTCTAACCAGCTGAGCTAAGGACGCATAACAGGGTTTCGTGATGGTGCGTCCTAGTGGATTCGAACCACCGACCCCCACCATGTCAAGGTGGTGCTCTAACCAGCTGAGCTAAGGACGCATCACGAAAAGTGGTGGGTTTAATTGGATTCGAACCAACGACCCCTACCATGTCAAGGTAGTGCTCTAACCAACTGAGCTATAAACCCACTTCATAAACCGAGCTGAAGACCCGTTTTATCCCGCCAGCACTGCTGGCGTGGTCGGCATACTACCCATGGCCCCCAAGGCTGTCAACAAGGGACATGCACAAAGGAGACTGTTTGCCCAGTTCTTGTGCAGCCTGTTGATTTTACAGGCGAGCCGTCCCAAAAGTGCGGCTCCCGTGCCCCTGGCCGCGCCCTATTGCGCCCGGGAGAGGGCTGTGCAGGCCGCGGGGCTGGCGAAGCGGCCGTAGATGACGCGCAGCCGCGCGCCCAGCATCAGGGCGGCGGAGGTGAGACCGACGATGAAGCCTATCCAGAAGCCCTGCGGGCCCATGCGCGGTACCACCCAGTCGGTCAGCCCCAGGATCATGCCGGTGGGCAGACCCAGCCCCCAATAGGCGACGATGGTGACGTAGAAGATGGCCTGGGTATCCTTGTAACCGCGCAGGGCCGCCGCGGCCACCACCTGTACCGAATCGGAGATCTGGTAGATGGCGGCGAAGAAGAGCAGGGTGGCGGCGAGGCCGATCACCTGCAGGTCGTCGGTGTAGATCCCCGCGATGGGGTCGCGCAGCAGCACGGTGAGGGCGGCGGTCGCGGCGGCGACGCCCATGCCCAGCATCAGGCCGGTGCGGGCGGCGACTCTGGCCTGATCCGGTTGACCTTCCCCTATGTTGTGACCGACCCGGATGGTCACGCCGACACCGATGGAGAGGGGCAGCATGAAGACCAGGCTGGAGAAGTTGAGCGCAATCTGGTGACTCGCCACCGTCTCCGCACCGAAGGGGGCCAGCATCAGGGCCACCACGGTAAACAGGGTCACCTCGCAGAAGATGGCCATGGCGATGGGAAACCCCAGGCGAAACAGGCGCCAGATCCGGCTGCCGTTGGGGCGTGCCAGCTGGGCGAACAGGTTGATGCGCTTGAAGTGGGCAGAGCACTTCACATAGACGATCATCGCCAGCAGCATGGCCCAGAGCACGATGGCAGTGGCTACGCCGCAGCCGACGCCGCCGAGTTTCGGCATGCCGAAGTGGCCGTGAATGAAGATGTAGTTGGCGGGGATGTTGACCGCGAGCCCCACGAACCCGATCACCATGGTCGGCATGGTGTGGGAGAGCCCCTCACTGAAGTTGCGCAGCACCTGGAACATCACGAAGGCGGGCAGGCCCCACAGGATGGCGTGCAGGTAGCCGGCAGTCTTGGCCGCCATGACGGGATCCACATCCATGAACTGCAGTGCCAGGGGGCTGAAGTAGAGTGCCACCATGGCGATGGGCGTGACGATGAGGGCGAGCCAGAAGCCCTGGTGCACGGCGGGGCGCACCTCATCCTGCTTGCGGGCGCCGTTGAGCTGGGAAACGATGGGGGTGAGGGCCATGATGATGCCCTGCACCAGCAAGATGATCGGCAGCCAGAAGCTGGACGCCACCGACACGGCGGCCAGATCCACGGCGCTCACCTGTCCCGCCATCACGGTATCGACGAAGTTCATGGCGATCTGGGCCACCTGGGCGACCAGAATGGGGCTGGCTAGACGAACGAGCTGCTTCGCCTCGGACCAATAACGTTGCACTGACACCTCCGAGTGGATCAGATAAAAGAGAAAGAGCGGGCAAGAGAGATGGGCTTTTGCCTCCTCGTCCTGAGGAGACAAAATGCGGGGGTGTCATTCTAGCCTGAAAAACCGCCAACGGGGAAGGTCGGCGGCAGATTTGTAGCCGGGATCAGGCGTCTTCGTGATCGCTGATCAGCAGGTTGGCCGCGGCATAGGCCGCCTGCTCGCGCAGATCCGCCGGTACCCGCTCGTCGGAGGCCACGGCGTTGAGCGCCCGTATGCTGGCGGCAATGGCCTGGGGCACATAACCCTGCTCACCGGAGCCAATCTGGTTGTAGGCGATGCGAATGGCTTCACAGCATTGATATACCTGCATTTTTGTTTCCTCGTTCAGTCTGGATTGATTGGGGTCACTATAGCGATCGCGCTTCTCCTTGTCAGCCGGCACCCTTGTCTTGCAAGGTGGCCGGGGGTAACCTGCCGACAATTTTCACAGCCTGGAGAGACTCATGTTCACCGGCATCGTACAAGGGACCGCCGAACTGGTGGCCATCGATTCACTGCCCAATTTTCGCACCCACGTGATCCGCATGCCGAGCCCGGCCTGGGGCGAGGGGCTGGCCCTGGGGGCCTCGGTAGCCCACAACGGCTGCTGCCTGACCGTCACCCGGGTGGAGGGGGATCTGGTCAGCTTCGATCTGATGCAGGAGACTCTGCGCCTCACCAACCTCGGGCAACTGGTGGTGGGGGACAAGGTCAACGTGGAGCGGGCCGCCCGCTTTGGGGACGAGATTGGCGGCCATGCCATGTCCGGCCACATCATGGGGACGGCCGAGGTGACCTCGGTCATCGACACCCCCAACAACCGCCAGGTGTGGTATCGCCTCGATCCTGCGCTCATGAAATACGTGCTGACCAAGGGCTACATCGGCATCGACGGCATCAGCCTCACCGTGGGCGAGGTGCGCGCCAGCGAGTTCTGCGTCAACCTGATCCCCGAGACCCTGGCCCGGACCAACCTGGGCTGGGTCAAGGCCGGCTGGCAGACCAACATCGAGATTGACCCCCAGACCCAGGCCATCGTCGACACGGTGGAGCGGGTGCTGGCGGCGCGCCAGTAACCACCTGAGCGCTGCCCCCAGGGTTCGAAGAGGAGGGCGGCATCACGGGAAAGGCGCCCTCTTGTGGAAGAGGCGCCGCCCCAGGGCCTTGGAGACTTCTCTATGTTTGTCGTGACATTGACTTATGTGAAACCGCTGGCGGAGATCGATGCCCTGATCCCGGCCCACATTGCGTGGCTGGAGCGGCAGTATGCCGCAGGCCATTTTCTGGCATCCGGGCGTCGGGTACCCCGAGTCGGGGGCGTCATACTGGCGCAGGGAGTGAGCCGAGACGCCCTGGAGGCGATGCTGGCAGAGGATCCCTTCAAGCAGGCAGAGGCGGCCGATTATCAGGTGGTGGAGTTTGTTCCGACCATGACGTCGGCGAAGGCGGCGTGCTTGAGGGAGGCGTGACCCAGCCTGACGATGGCACCAGAACAAACGGGACCCACAGGGTCCCGTTTGTTTTTGTCTGTGTCTGGACAGGGGGATTCAGAACAGCTGCTCGTCGTCGGCATCCACGAAGAGTTGCAGGCAGTCGCGGGCTTCATCCCGGTGCAGCCGCAGATGGATGGGGTTGCAGCAGGCCATGCAATCTTCGTAGAACTCCTGATCCCCCTGGCTGGCATCCAGCTCGACCCGGGTGTGGTGGCCGCAGTGGGGGCAGACGATACGCTTGCTGGTGTATTCGATCATGGTGACCTCCTCGGGCCCGTGGGCCGTCTCTGTGCTCCTGCTGATTCTAGTCGCCACAGGGCGGCGCAACCGCGAGCAAGCGCACGTTTATGAGCGGGCTCAAGGGAGGCAGGAGGTCAGTCCGTGTTGCCTACTTGACCCAGCCGGCCAGCATCTCTGTGTTCAGCTCGGCAAGAGAGCGCAACTCGTGGTTGGCGATGGCCAGACGGGGATCGCCGACCAGTGCCGGGTCCGGCACGATCAGCGCCGTCATGGAGGCTGCCTTGGCTGCCAGCAGGCCGGTGAAGCTGTCCTCGATGGCGAGACAGTGCACAGGCTCGACGCCGAGCTTCTCGGCGGCGTGGATATAGACATCCGGGTGGGGTTTGCCAAAGCGCTCCACCTCGGCGGAGTGGACCGCCATGAAACGGTCCTGGATGCCGAGTTTGCCGAGCACCGCCTCGACCATGGCAAACGGGGAGGAGGTGGCGAGCCCGATCTTGAGCCCTTGGGCCTCGATGAGGTCGAGCGCTTCCAGCACCCCGGCCTTGGGCTGTCCCTCTTGCAGGATGAGCGCGATCACCTGATCCAGGATGCGCTGTACCACCTCTTCCTGGCTGGGGCTGCTCCAGGGGCGGATCCGGTACCAGTGGGCCACCAGCTGATCGATGCGCACCCCTATGGTGGAGTTGCAGTCCTCCTCGGTGTGGAAGTGGCCCAGTTCGGCGAAGACGGCCATCTGTGCCCGTTGCCAGAAGGGTTCCGAGTCGATCAGAACACCATCCATATCGAAGATCACGGCAGTTAACATCTTGTACTCCTGACATAGGTGAAGGGGGGATTATAAGCCCGGTGCTTCAATGGGAAAGGGGCAGTCACCTGCCCCTTGCGCCGGATCACGCAGATAAACGTTTGTTTTTGCGTGGTAAAGCGGATTGCCTAGAACAGTACTTCTACCCGGGCTGCCACCGTCTTGGCCTGCTCCACGGCTTCCTGGCAATCCTGCCCGCGGGCGAGCGCCACCCCGAGGCGACGACGACCGGCGATCTCCGGCTTGCCAAAGAGACGCAACTGGGCACCGGGCACCAGGGCCAGTGCCTCGCCAATCCCCTGATAGCGGATATCCTGGCTGTGGCCTTCCCGCAGCACCACGGCAGAGGCGCTCGGGCCGTACTGGGTGATGGTGCCGACGGGCAGCCCCAGGATGGCGCGCACGTGCAGGGCGAACTCGGAGAGATCCTGGGAGATCAGGGTCACCATGCCGGTGTCGTGGGGGCGGGGGGAGACTTCGCTGAACCACACCTCGTCACCCCTGATGAAGAGCTCGACCCCGAACAGACCGTAGCCGCCAAGGGCTTCAACCACCTTGGCCGCCACCTCCTTGGAGCGGGCCAGGGCCAGCTCGCTCATGGCCTGGGGCTGCCAGGATTCGCGGTAGTCGCCATCCTCCTGACGATGGCCGATAGGCTCGCAGAAGTGGATGCCATCGACGGCGCGCACCGTGAGCAGGGTGATCTCGTACTCGAAAGGAACGAAGCCTTCGACAATCACCTTGCCACGACCGGCACGGCCCCCCTCCTGGGCATAGGTCCAGCTTTCATCCAGCCTGGCGAGATCGCGCAGCAGGCTCTGCCCCTTGCCGGAGGAGCTCATCACCGGTTTGACCACGCAGGGGAGGCCGATGGCCTCGACTGCGGCCACAAACTCCTCCTTGCTCTGGGCAAAGCGGTAGGCAGAGGTGGGCAGCCCCAGGGTTTCGGCGGCGAGGCGACGGATCCCCTCCCGGTTCATGGTGAGCTGGGTGGCGCGGGCATTGGGCACCACCTTGACCCCTTCCTGCTCGAGGGCGGCCAGGGTGTCGGTGGCGATGGCTTCAATCTCGGGGATGATGAGGTCGGGCTTGACCTCGGCCACCAGGGCGCGCAGGGCGGCACCATCCAGCATGTCCAGCACGCGGGCCTGGTGGGCCACCTGCATGGCGGGGGCGTTGGCATAGCGGTCGGCGGCGATCACCTCGATACCGAGCCGCTGCAGCTCGATGGCGACCTCCTTGCCGAGTTCGCCTGATCCCAGCAGCAGGGCGCGGGTCGCAGTGGGGCGGGTGGCGGTTCCAAACATCTGATCTCTCCTGAGGTCGGTGGTCAGCAGGGCTGATCCGGGTGAGCAAAAAAAGAGGCACGCATGGCGTACCTCAGGAAGTGGGTGGGTGGGCGCGCTGCTCCAGATGGGTGAGCAGGGTGATGGCGCCGATGATGATGGCCGCCCCCAGCCACAAGCGACCGGGGGGCGCCCAGCCAAATACCAGCCAGCCGGCCAGCACGTTCATGGGCAGCTTGGCAAAATCAAAAGGTTGCACGAAGGAGGCCTCCGCCACGCTGTAGGCGCGGGCGATGGACATCTGGGCCAGTGCCGACAGTACGCCCGAGGCGGCCACCAGCAGCCACTGGGTTTCGCTCGGCCACTGCCATTCAGGGATCGCCAGCATGGCGTTGAACGGGGTGCTGAAGACGAGCAGGTAGACGACGATGGTGTGGGACGACTCGCTGGCTGCCTGATAGCGCACCAGCAAGGAGTAGCCTGCCCAGAAGAGGGCGGCCGCCACCGGCAGCAGGGAGGCCAGGGTGAAGTCGTCGGTCCAGGGGGCCAGGATCAGCATGGCGCCGACAAAGCCGGCCAGGGTGGCCAGGATGCGGGTCCGGCTCACCTGCTCTTTGAGAAAGAGGGCTGATCCCAGGGTGGCAAACAGGGGGGAGGTCATCAAGAGCGCGATCCCCTGCCAGATGGGGACGGGGACCGCCAGGGCCCAGAGCCAGAACTGGATGCCGGTCACCGCAAGGGCGACCCGCAGCAGGTGCAGGCGCAGCTGGTTCGTCATCAGGGACTGGCGCAGACCGTGGCGCACCAGCCAGGGCAGCAGGCAGACCAGGGCGATCAGATATTGGTGAAAGGCGACCTGGGTCGAGGGGAGGCCGAGCGTGAAGCTGACATACTGGCTCAGGCTGTTGACGGCGGCGAAGCAGAGGCCTGCCACCATCATCCAGACGGCGCCGGCAAAGGGGGAGTGCCTGCGGGAGGAGGTCATGAGATCCGGATCACGTACAAAAAGTGCGGCGGATCATAACGGCAATCGTTTGTCATGCCAAGGGTGCGGAGTTTGATGAGCCCCTCTCTGCCGAGGAAATGCACAGACATCAAATTTTTTGAATGACTTGAGCATCTATTTTCGCTATCAGGCTTTAATGCCAGTCTTTATAGTGACCTCCATCGACAGCCTGGCTGTTCAATTGACAATCAAATGGAGTTTCACCATGGCCAATATCCTCGTTCTGAAGTCCAGCATCCTGGGCCAGTATTCCCAATCCAACGCCCTGATCGACGGCTACCTGGCCGAGCGCCAGGGTGACACCATCCAGGTACGCGATCTGGCGACCCTGAACCTGCCGGTGCTGGACGGCGAGCTGGCCATGGGCCTGCGTGGTGGCGAGAACCTGAACGAGCGTCAGCAAGCGGTGCTGACCCAGTCCGACGAGCTGGTCGCCGAGCTCAAGGCGAGCGATCTGGTGATCATCGCGGCCCCCATGTACAACTTCAACATCCCGACCCAGCTGAAAAACTGGATCGATCTGGTGGCCCGTGCCGGCGTGACCTTCCGTTACACCGAGACCGGTCCGGTCGGCCTGGTGGAGAACACCCGCGCCCTGGTGGTCAGCCCCCGTGGCGGCATGCATGTGGGCAATGCCACCGACCTGGTGACCCCCTACATGCGTACCGTGCTGGGCTTCATCGGCATCACCGAAGTGGACTTCATCTATGCCGAGGGCATGGGCATGGGTCCGGAGGCGCAAGCCAAGGGGATCGAGCAGGCCAAGGAGCAGCTGGAAACTCTGGCTTACTGATGCGACTCGGGGCCTCCCCAGTATCCTGAAACAACAACGCAGCCCTCGGGCTGCGTTGTTGTTTTTGGGCAGTCATCGCGCTCTGGCGTCGTTATTCGCGCAGGAAGTGGCGGCAGCCGCTGCCGACCATTAGAAAGACCGCCACGAGGGAGGCCAGCAGCAGGGTGGTGAGCCACTGCTCGGCGCTGTTGGGGACCTGGGGGAGGAAGAGGCTGATCACCAGCAATGTGCAGAGGGTGATCAGGCTGGTTGGTCGAATGAGGCGCATCATGGGTCATCCTTGGCTGCGGGTGGTGAACGAGAGGCTAACCGCGGTCTGTGACAACAAGATGTATCCATACCTCTTGCGAACATCAACGGACCGGGTAGCCACCACCTTAGCAGCTTTTGCCGACGGAGCCAGCGGCATGGGTCGGGTTGTGATCCGGATCCCTATCTGAACTGCTTCTGATCTTCCTGATAGTGAAAATCGCCGCTGGCCAGCCTGGCGACCAGGGCCTCCTTGTCGAGATCCTGCGCCCGGCAAAGATCATCGAGATCCTCGTAGTGATCACGCAGCTGCATGTTGACCAGGCTCAGCAGCATGTTGACATCCATGGTGGCAAAGTTGTTCAGCTTCATGAGGGTTGCTCGTTGTCCAGCAGGTGAAGTTGTTCGATGGCATCGCTGACGCTCTGCAGGTGCAGGCGAATGCTCTGACGCGCCTCGGCCGGCAGATAGTCGGTGAGGGTGTGCTGCCAGCTTCCCGCCTCCGTCTTGAGCTGCTGGAACAGGGTGAGCCCCGCCGGGGTGAAGGAGACCAGGCTGATGCGCTTGTCCTGCACGCTGTTCTCGGTGAACAGGATGCCTTTCTCCACCAGACGATGGATCTCGCGGGAGATCCGTACCTTGTCCATGCCGCTCGCCTCCACCAGTTCCTTCTGGCTGATGGGGTAGTGGGGGCCGAGCACCATCATCAGGCGCCACTGGGGCACGGTGAGTTGGTACCGCTGCTGATAAAACTGTTCAAAGGTATCGCGCACCATCTCAGCGGCGTGAACCAGCTGATAAGGAGGGTAGTGCGCGAGCAGCTCAATGATCTTCGACATATGACATCCTGCTGTGGCGGCTGCATCGGGTGCAGTTTCTCTTGATACTTTGGCCTTGATGATACGTAACACAGGGGCATTTGTCTGACCAGTCACCAGAAAAATGTGCGTTTGCGCACGTGTTCTGTCATCGAATCGGCAATTGGGGTCTCAACTGGCCTGCTTGCCCGCACTCTTTCGCAGCCATATCAAGGCGTTGTGGGTCAGCCAGGCCTCGCGACTCTGCAAGGCGTAGAGCGCCGCCTCGTCACGGCTGCCTCCCTGCCAGCGGCGAGGCTCCTGCTTGGGCAAGCGGCGCTGGCCCAGCAAAGTGGCGGGCACATGGGGATTGACCTCCATTGCCGCCGCCAGATGAGGGCGCGCCGCCGCTTCCCCTTCGCAGACAAAGCTCATCAAGGCCTTGTTGTAGAGCAGCCAGCAGGAGGCTTCATCAAAGCGCACCAGCAGTTGTTGCAGGGCATCCCATTCCCCTTGCCAGGCATAGAGGGTGGAGAGGGGGTGGCGGCAAGCGGGCTCGTCGGCGCGGCAGAGGGCGAGCAGGGCCAGGTACTCATCCCGAGCTTGCCCAAGCTGCCTAAGTCGCAGCAGGCAATCGGCTCGACCGGCCCTGGCCGCGATCAGAGGGCGTGCCTTGGGGACCTGCCAGCCATGGCCCGCGTGGGCTTGCCAGAATGCCTCATCGAACAGGAGGTTGGCATCGGCAATGATGCGCTCGAACCAGCCAAGGCGAGGGAGGGGATCGCGGCTCTCTGCCGCCAGCTCGAACCACTGCTGCCACTGGCGAGTCTGCTCGTTGTCCAGGGACGGGCTCTCTTCAGGCTCGGCCTCGTAGTGATCCTGGCCGAGCAGGAGGTTGAGGGCCGTCTTCATCTGCTGGCGTTGACGCTTGCAAAAATCGAGGAAGGGGAGCTCGCTGGCCGCAGCCTGGTGCAGCATCATGGCCATGGGCTTGTCGCGAAACAGGCAGAGCTCGGCCACCAGGCTGAAGCGATGGCGGGTCGCCGGATCGTTCAGGTCGGTCGGCGCCGGCCAGCAGGCCACCCCCTGACTGAAGCCATAGCTCCATTGGCCCAGAGGATGGCGCTTGTCAAACACCTGCTCCGGGTTGTCGGTAGAGAGGCGACACTGGCTCGGCAGGGCCAGCTGCGCGTCGTCGGCCTGGGCTTCCAGCTCGGCGATCAGGTGATGCAGCGCCTCGGCACTCTTCCCGTCCAGCGCTGCATCATGAGGCAGCAGGCCGGCCAGCGGATCTTGCCAGTCGGGGGCAACGGGCCCCGTTAGACGGGCGCACAGGAAGCCGTGCAGGGCGGGGTAACTCATCTCCTGCTGGCTGTGGGTCTGGATCCATTGATTGAGATGACGGGTACGAGTGGCTGGGTTCATCGACGCTTCCTCTGGATTTGACGGCCGCGAAGTCTACCTAAAAGTGGGGTTATTTGCAGCAAAGGGGGAACTGAATGCTGCTAATATCGTCAATCTGGCCACCCGGGAGCGGGAAAAGAGGTCAGACACAGGGGGGAGGGGCTAGGTCCTGCTGCCGCTCTGGGGTAACATGCGCGCCTGCATGACATAAATCGGCCCCGTCCTCTCTCATCCGACGGAGGCGATGCACCTCTATATGACGGGTCTTCCATGAGATGGGCCCATCCGGATATTGAAAGAAGAGATCACCATGTTACAGATTGGCAAGATGAACACCCTGACCGTCGTCGAGATCGAGGAGCGCGGCGCCTGGCTGGCGGCGGGGGAATACGGCGAGCTGCTGCTGCCCAGGCGCCAGTTGCCGGAAGGCGTCGCCGAGGAGAGCGAGGTGTCCGTCTTCCTCTATCTGGATGCGGATTGCGAGCCGGTGATCACCACCGACAAGCCCTTCGCCATGGTGGGGGACATCGTCGGTCTCAAGGTGGTCAACGCCAACAAGATTGGTGCCTTCCTCGACTGGGGCATGAAAAAGGATCTCTTCGTACCAAGCCGCGAGCAGAACAAGCCGATGCAGGTGGGCCATGTCTATCTGGTGCACCTGATGCTGGACAACGAAGGGCGCATGGTCGGCACCAGCCGTCTGGAGCGTTTCCTGCGCATCGACCCTCCTTTCAAGAGCGGTGACGAGGTGACGGTGCTGCCGGGGGAGCACACCCCCCTTGGCATCAAGGCCGTGGTCAATGGCCAGTACGCCGGCATGCTGTTCAAGAACGAGGTGTTCGGCCGCGTGATGACGGGCCGACCGCTGACCGCCTGGGTCAAGCAGGTGCGCGAAGATGGCAAGCTGGACCTGACCCTGCAAAAGCCGGGGCTGGCCCGGATGGATGACGCCGGTGCACGCATTCTGCTGCGCCTGCAAAAGCAGGGGGGCAGCCTTGCGGTGGGAGACAAGAGCGATCCTGACGTCATCTACAAGATGTTCAGCATGAGCAAGGGCACCTTCAAGAAAGCGATCGGCGGCCTCTACAAGCAGGGCAAGATCGTCATCGAGGAGCACAGCATCCGCCTCGTGGGCTCCGACACGCCGGCAGGGGACGAATAAGGTGCCGAGTCCCTGCATCGGTGACTGCCGGGCCAAGGAGGGGCTCTGCCTCGGCTGTGGCCGCACCCTGACCGAGATAGGCCAGTGGTCCGTCATGGACAGCGAGGCCCAGCTGGCCCGCATGGCCGAGCTCGATGGCTCGAAGAGCACCCATGCCTGCCCGGGCTGCGGCGAGCCGGCGTTCTGCGCCGTGTCGGCGGGGGAACCCATCGAGCGCTGCTGGTGCAGCCAGCTTCCCGCGCTGCCCATGAGCGATGCCAGCGCCTGCTGGTGTCGCCGCTGTCTGGCCAAGGCCATCGCGGCACGCCCCTGACTCGGGCATCGCAAAAAACGAAAAAGGCGCCTGGGGCGCCTTTTCTTATGCCTGTTGCTGGCGGTGCCAGCGGATATGCACGTCGTGCTCGCTCTGATCCCGTGGGAGGAGGAAGGTGGCGTAGATCACCTCGAACTCGTCCTGATGATCCAGCAAGCCGACCCAGACCTCGGCCCAACGTGCCATGTCCACCGGCTCGCCGAGTTCGGTCGACCAGTCGGCATTGGGCAGGGTTGCCTCCACCGCGCCACGTTGCTCGAACTCGAGGGTGATGTCGACGATTTGTTCGGGGGCCAGCATGTCGGCGGCCTGCTCCAGAAACTGATCATAGGCCCACTCGACCAGCTGATCCGGGCTACGTTGTTCCATGAAATCACTCCAGATACGTCCAGGTTCGCCACTTTAACAAGTATTGGGATGGGCAGCCAGCCCGGGGGCGGTGACGCCGTGCTGTCAAATGGCGGGAGTAGGGGATAAGGTTAACAGAGCCGCCAGCAGGGGCGGCGTGACGGGGCGGCCTGGCAAGATGAAGCGACGACAGTACAGAAGGCAGATCAAGCGGCGGCGCGAAACCTGGTGGTGGCACTATCTGCCCCTTCATCGGGAAACCGTCGGCGGCCATCTGGGGCCCGCCTCTGATCCGCAGGATGGCGCTACTCTGTGCCGTGGACCCGGTTCAGGGTGACTTGCCCGAGTTGACCCATCTGACGACGGATCCAGGCCGAGCGCTGCTGCACATAGGGTGAGGGGGGCTTGACCCGATAACGCCAGGGGTTGGGCAGGGCGGCGGCGAGCAGGGAGGCCTCGTAGCGGGTGAGGCGTATCGCCGGCTTGCCGAAGTAGTGCCTGGCGGCCGCCTCGGCGCCATAGATGCCGGGTCCGAACTCCACGATGTTGAGATACACCTCGAGAATGCGGGACTTGTCCCAGCCCAGCTCCATCAACAGGGTGAACCAGGCCTCTATCCCCTTGCGCAGGAAGCTGCGATCGCTCCACATGAAGAGGTTCTTGGCGGTCTGCTGGCTGAGGGTGCTGGCACCGCGCACCCGCCCGCTTTGCTGGTTGTGCCTGAGGGCCGAGCTGATGGCATCCATGTCAAAACCGTGATGTTCGGCAAAGCGCTGATCCTCGGCGGCGATCACCGCCAGTTGCAGCTCCCGGGAAATCTGCTCAAGCGGCACCCAGTCGTGCTTCACCTCGGCCACCTTGGCAGGGGGAAACAGGGCGCGTTCGAGGCGCCAGGTCCACATGGGGGGGTCGATGAAGCGCAGCAGCGCGACCGAGACGATGGTGCTCGCAAAGGCGGCCAGCAGCAGCTTGCCGAGCCAGCCCAGCAGTCGCCGTTTGTGCGAAGGCCTCACGGGCTCGGGCCCGCCGTCCCAGTCATAGTGGCTAGGATCATCGGGATCCGGAATTATTGGGGCAGCCATTCGATGTGGCAGAACTTCTCGTCGACGCGGCGGGAGAGCAGCATGCGGGCAAACAGGTGCTCGTACTCTTCTTGTTCGTTGCCAAGGCCGACCCAGATCTCGGCATAGTCGGCGTCGTTCACCTCAAACCCCACGTCGGCCGCCCAGTCGTCGGCGGGATCGGTCTCCGCCAGCAGGCCGCGGTCGTTGAACTCCTGATTGAAGCGGACGATCTCCTGCTCGGGCAGGTTGTCGGAGGCCAGCTCCATGAAGAGTTCGAGGGCGGTGTCGAGCAGTTCCTCGACGCTGTGCATTTCGTCATTCAAAGACATAAGAGCCGTGTTCCAGATAAGGGGGGAGGGAAAGCCCGTCGGCAGCGCCTCGGGGTGCGCGGTATTCTAGCTGGCCCTGATGCCCTTGGCGAGATGCCGGGACGCCAGGCATTAAAAAACCGGATCCTGGGAAAGGATCCGGTCTTCATTGGGGGAAGGGGTCGCGCATGGTGCGTCAGCTCATCCCTTCTTCTGGTCGTCGGCGAAGGTGATGTTGAGCTCCAGCACCGACAATTCGTCACTCTTCTGATCAAGCTGGACGGTGATCTTGTCCGGGTCGATCTGCACGTATTTGCGGATCACGTCGAGGATGTCCTGCTTGAGCTGGGGCAGGTAATCCGGCCCCCCTCTGGATGAACGCTCGTGAGCCACGATGATCTGCAACCGCTCTTTGGCCAGTTGTGCGGTGTTCTGTTTCTTGTTGGAACGAAAATAATCCAATAATGACATGCTTAACTCCCGAACAGTCGGCTAAAGAAGCCCTTCTTCTCTTCTTCCAGAAAACGGAAATCCTTGGTGTCACCCAGCAGACGGGCGACGGCGTCCTCGTAGGCCTGACCGGCATCGGACTCCTTGTCCAGAATGACCGGCTCGCCGGAGTTGGAGGCGCGCAGCACCGCCTGGGACTCCGGGATCACCCCGAGCAGTTTGATGGCCAGGATCTCCTGTACGTCCTGCACGCTCAGCATGTCGCCGCGGTTGACGCGGGTCGGGCAGTAGCGGGTCAGCAGCAGGTGCTCCTTGATGGGATCCTCACCGCGCTCGGCACGGCGGGACTTGGAGGCCAGGATACCGAGGATGCGATCCGAGTCACGCACGGAAGAGACTTCCGGGTTGGTGGTGACGATGGCTTCGTCGGCGAAATAGAGCGCCATCAGGGCGCCGGATTCGATACCGGCGGGGGAGTCGCAGACGATGTAGTCAAACTGCATCTCCGCCAGCTGATCCAGGATCTTCTCCACCCCTTCACGGGTCAGGGCATCCTTGTCCCGGGTCTGGGAGGCGGGCAGGATGAACAGGTTTTCGCAACGCTTGTCCTTGATGAGGGCCTGGTTGAGGTTGGCTTCCCCGTTGATGACGTTGACGAAGTCATAGACCACGCGCCGCTCGCAACCCATGATGAGGTCCAGGTTTCTCAGACCAATGTCAAAATCGATGACCACGGTCTTGTGGCCACGCTGGGCCAGACCGGTGCTCAGTGCCGCGCTGGTTGTCGTCTTGCCAACGCCACCCTTGCCCGATGTAACGACTATGATTCGCGCCATTCTCGCTTCCTTGTAACTCTATTTGATTCGGTCTATACGAAGTTGTTCATTGTCGAGCCGGATATGGACCGGCTCTTGTATCACGCCTGCAGGCAATGCATCGCTGAGCTGGAAGGTGCCCGCGATGGAGAGCAGCTCGGCCTGCAATTGCTGGCAATAAATGCGGGCCTTGGGATTGCCCTTGGCCCCTGCGATGGCTCGGCCACGCAGGGCACCATAAACATGGATGCTGTCATCGGCGATGACTTCGGCGCCAGGGCTCACCGAGCCCAGCACCACCAGCGAGGTGCCGGCTGCATAGATCTGCTGACCGGAGCGCACCGGGCCCACGTGGACCTTGCTTGCCTCCACGGGCGCTGGCACCGGAGGAACCGGTGCGGCCTCCACTGGCTTGGGCTCAGGCACTGGCGGCGTCGGCTCAGGTTCTGCCTTGCGGCTCTTGCCTGACACCATGACGGCGAGGCCTGCCGCCTTGGCGGCCGTCTTCATCGCCTCGTCCCGTGCCCCCGTGATCCCGACCAGCACGAAGTCTTCCGACTCGACCAGCTCCCTGAGCTGTTCGAAATCGGGGATCGCCTCGAGGCGTTCCACATTGAGGACGAGGGGGGCACAATTAAAAAACTGGGGGGCCTGCGCGACCTTGGCCTCCAGCAGTTGTCGGATCCGGGCCGGATTGCCATCGCTGAGATGCAACACAGAAATAGTGAAGGTGGTCCCTTTCAATTCGTTATCGCGTTCAACCATGAATCTTCCCCGAACCGAGACGGTAATACGTTATTGTTATTCAATTCCTGATGTTATAGTTTGCCACCACCAGAGGCAATAAACCCGTCGGATTATATCAATTTCCATGTTGTGTGCAGTCTATAAAAGTCGCAAAAAAGCCGAGACCTATCTCTTTATTGAACGAAGAGAGGACTTTTCCCGCGTTCCCGAGGTGCTGATGAGTACCTTCGGGCGTCCCGAACTGGTCCTGATGACCAAGCTGGACCCGGCCAAGCCCCTGGGGCTGGCCTCCACGGAGCGGGTGATGGCCGCCCTGAAGAGCCAGGGCTTTTATCTGCAGGTGCCACCGCCACCGGAAAACCTGCTGGAGCAGCACAAGGCGCAATTAAAGGGCGCACGATGAGGGCGGGGCGGCTGGCACTGCTGTTGTCAGGCGCCCTGTCGGGATCGCCGGTGCAGGCCGGCCCCGATTTTGACCAGTACGTGGCGAGCCTCAAAGAGCAGGCGCTGGCGGCGGGCATGTTGCCCGAGACGGTGAGTGCGGCCTTTGCGGATGTCCACCTTGTCGATGCCGCCATCAGGCACGACAAAAATCAGCCGGAATTCAAACTGACCCTGGACACATATATTCCCCGGGCGGTGCCGGAATGGAAAGTCAAGCAAGCCCAAACCTTATATCGCCAGCATTTGCCGCTGCTCACAAAAATAGGCCGGGAATATGGGGTACAGCCCCGCTTTATTGTTGCCTTGTGGGGAATTGAAACCAATTTCGGCAAAATAACCGGCCATTATCCCCTTATCTCTTCTCTCTCGACCCTGGCCTGGGACGGTCGCCGTGAAGCCTTCTTCAAAGGCGAGTTGTTCGATGCCCTGCGCATTCTGGAGCAGGGACATGTGAACCCCGCCAACTTCAAGGGATCCTGGGCGGGGGCCATGGGACAGGTGCAGTTCATGCCCTCGTCATTCCTGCGATACGCGGTGGATCAGGACGGGGACGGCAAGAAGGATCTCTGGGGCAATCTGGCGGATGTATTTGGATCGGCTGCCAATTATCTGAGCCAGAACGGCTGGCGCGAAGACCAGACCTGGGGACGGCGGGTGAGGGTGCCAGAACGCCTGGACCCCGCCTTGCTGGGACTTGATACCCGCAAGTCCCTGGCGACCTGGCAGGCCCTCGGGGTTCGCCAGCAGGACGGCTCACCTCTGCCTGCGGTCGACATGCAGGCCTCCCTCATCCGCCCCGACGATATTCACGGGCGAAGCTACCTTGCCTATGACAATTACCGGGTACTGCGTCACTGGAATCGCTCCCCCTATTTCGTGGTGGCCGTCGGCACCCTGGCCGATCGCATCGTGAAATAGCTCTCCCCCGTTCTCCTGTCACGGCGAACGGGTGGAGGTGATATGCCCGTCTCTTTTTATCCCTTGTCGGCCTCCCTGTATCCACGAACGCTGCCCTTTAAATCGCGACCAAATAAAAAGCGGGAATATATCCCGCTTTTTTCATGTCATCGCGACTCGGCGTTAGTCGCAGGCAACCTGCATCACCTTGATGGCCAGGCCACCGCGGGAGGTCTCGCGGTACTTGGAGTCCATGTCCTTGCCGGTGATGTACATGGTCTCGATCACCTTGTCCAGCGACACGCGCGGCTTGGAGGTGCGACGCAGGGCCATGCGGGAGGCGTTGACCGCCTTCATGGCGGCGATGGCGTTGCGCTCGATGCAGGGTACCTGTACCTGGCCGGCCACTGGGTCGCAGGTCAGACCCAGGTTGTGTTCCATGCCGATCTCGGCGGCTTCACAGACGTGCTCGGGACTGCCGCCCATCAGCTCGGTCAGGCCGGCGGCGGCCATGGAGCAGGAGACGCCCACTTCACCCTGGCAGCCCACTTCGGCGCCGGAGATGGACGCGTTCATCTTGTAGAGCATGCCGACGGCGGCAGCGGCCAGATAGAAGCGGGTGTACTCGTCGCGGCCCACCGGCTGGATGAACTTGTCGTAGTAGGCCAGCACCGCGGGGATGATGCCGGCGGCGCCGTTGGTCGGTGCGGTGACGACGCGGCCACCGGCGGCGTTCTCTTCACTCACCGCCAGGGCGAACATGTTGACCCAGTCCACGATGTTCATGGGATCGTTGGAGAGGTTCTCGTTGGTGGTCAGCTGGCGGTAGAGCGGGGCGGCGCGGCGCGGTACGCGCAGCGGGCCGGAGAGGACGCCCTCGGTGCGGCAGCCGCGCTCGATCCCTTCCCGCATGGTGGTCCAGATCTTGCCAAGCTTCTTGTAGATCTCTTCCGGGGTGTTGAAGCACTTCTCGTTTTCCATCATCAGGGCGGAGATGGAGAGACCGCTCTGGCTGCAGTGGGCGATGAGCTCGGCGGCACTCTTGAAGGGATAGCTGACGGACATGTCGCCGCTGTCACCCTTGCCAAAGTTCTCTTCGTCGACGATGAAGCCACCGCCGATGGAGTAGTAGGTCTTGCTGTAGACGGCGTCATCTTCGATGAAGGCAGTCAGCCTCATGCCGTTTTCGTGCAGGGGCAGGGCCTCGTCATGGAAGATCATGGCGCCCTTGGGGAAGCTGACGGTGTGGCAGTGCAGGCCGATGGGCAGACGACCGGTCTGCTCCACGCGGGAGATGAATTCGGGGATGGCGTCGATGTCGACGTTCTCCGGCAGGTTGCCCGCCAGACCCATGATGATGGCGGTATCCGTGTGGTGGCCTTTGCCGGTCCAGGAGAGTGAGCCATAGACATCGACCTGGATCCGGGTGATGTCACGGATCTTGCCGCCAGCACGCAGTTCATCCACGAACTGTTTGGCTGCCTTCATGGGGCCGACAGTGTGGGAAGAGGAGGGGCCAACACCGATTTTGAAGATATCAAAAACGCTGATCATGTAACAATTACCTCAGGGTAGAAGGGGGCGCCATGCCCACTCGCAGAAAAGGGATCCATGGGACGGGTCTGTCGTCACAAAGGCCAGGGAACCGGATAACCACAGTGTAACGGTTCAATGCCTAAAAAAAGTTGAAACAGATCTATTTTTGTTGAATTCGTGGCGCGAGTATAAAATTTATTTTGATGGTTATCCATTTTGTTAAGCGCCAGACAAACGTTTTGCAAAAAAATACCCGGCGATGCCGGGTATTCGAGTGCCATATGCGGCTTTATCACAGCGGCTTAACACTCGGTGATGTTGACGGCAAGGCCGCCCCGTGCGGTCTCCTTGTACTTGGTCTTCATGTCGTTGCCAGTTTCCCACATGGTTCTGATCACCTTGTCCAGCGACACCTTGTGCTCGCCGGTACCGCGCAGGGCGAGGCGGGCGGCATTGATCGCCTTGACCGCGCCCATGGCGTTGCGCTCGATGCAGGGCACCTGCACCAGACCACCGACGGGATCGCAGGTCAGCCCCAGATTGTGCTCCATGCCGATCTCGGCGGCGTTCTCGACGATGGCGGGGCTGGCGCCCAGCAGCTCGGCCAGGGCACCAGCGGCCATGGAGCAGGCCACGCCGACCTCGCCCTGACAGCCGACCTCGGCCCCCGAGAGGGAGGCATTCTTCTTGTAGAGGATGCCGATGGCGGCGGCGGTGAGGAAGTACTGCATCAGCAGCTCGTCATCCACCTTGCGCACGAAGCGATCGTAATAGTGCAACACGGCGGGGATGATGCCGGCGGCGCCGTTGGTCGGCGCCGTCACCACCCGGCCTCCGGCGGCGTTCTCCTCGTTGACGGCCAGCGCAAAGAGGTCCACCCACTCCATCACCATCAGCGGATCCTTGTTGAAATTGGTCTCGCCACAGAGCTGGCGATAGAGGGCGGGAGCCCGGCGCTTGACTTTGAGGCCGCCTGGCAGCACCCCCTCGCTCTTGCAGCCACGCTCCACACACCCCTGCATCGCCTGCCAGATCTTGCGAAGCCCGGCCTTGATCTCCGCTTCCGAGCGAAACACCTTCTCGTTGGCCAGCATCAACCCCGAGATGGAGAGGCCGCTCTCCTGGCACTGGGCCAGCAGTTCGGCGCCGCTCTCGAAGGGATAGGGGATGGGGTGGGCGGCATCGAAGCGGGCCGCCTCTTCCCGGGCGTTGGCGAAGTGACTCTCCTCGATGATGAAACCGCCCCCGATGGAGTAGTAGGTCTGTTCGAACACAAGGGTGTCACCCTCATAGGCGCGCAGTGTCATGCCGTTGGAGTGGGCGGGAAGGGTCTTGCGTCGATTGAAGAGGATGGCGCCGATGCGGGGAAATTCGCTGGGTTGCTCGCCGCCAAGGCAGAGGGTCTGGGTCTGCTCTACCTGGGCGAGGAAGGCGGGAATGGCCTCAATGTCCACGGATTCGGGTTCAAATCCGGCCAATCCCAGGATGATGGCCTTGCCGGTGCCGTGCCCCTTGCCGGTCTGGCCCAGTGAGCCGTAGCACTCGACGACGACGCGTCCGGTACGGGAGAGGAGTGCGTTCGCTTTGAGGGTCTGGATGAAGGCGCAGGCGGCCCGCATCGGTCCCACGGTATGGGAGGAGGAGGGGCCTATCCCGATGGAAAACATGTCGAAGACACTGATCATGACGTACTCCAATTATGGATTTCGTCTAAACATTGTAAATTTTTTGTAGTCGTTGAAAAGGGGGGAGATAGCGGGGTGTGATGGCGGTAGGGAAATGGGCGCGGGAGAGACGCGCCATGGGGGAACCGCTCGGCATCCCATGGCGCCCGTGATACATCAGTCGAGGAACTCGCACAGATAGGCGGAGGCGATCTTCACTTCCAGCTTGAAGGAGGAGTGACCGGCCACGTCGAAGGATTCTCCCTGCTGGTAGGTGTGCCACTCATCTTCGTCGGCCAGCTGGATGGTGAGGGCGCCCTTGATCACCGTCATGCGCTCCGGGGCGGCGGTATTGAACAGGTACTCGCCCGCTTCCATCACACCAACGGTAGCTTTCTCGCCTTTTTGCTCGAAACCGATGGATTTAACATTTCCGTCAAAATATTCGTTAACTTTCAGCATCTTTTCTTCCCTGTATGCACGTTTGCAGAGCCAACGTAGCACACTGTTTTGGATGTTGTCATGGTAAAAGGAGCAAAAACAGCCGTGTCTCTTTTGAGGCTTTACTTTCTCATAAAGTTATCAATGCATTTCGTTAACGGATTCTGATGTAAAACGGGGCGCAAATATGAGATAAAGCGCACCGCCAGAGCAATGGAGAGGATTTGACGCTCTGGGTGGTCATTTACGCTGTAAAAGTGTGAGTAATTGCTAAATAAAGGAACATTCTGTGTTAACAAAAGGATTAATCAAAAACATCGGCTTCCAGGTAGTGGTGGCCATGGTGCTGGGCGCGCTTGTCGGGGCGCTCATGGGAGAGCAAGCCACGGTGTTTGCGCCGCTCGGCACCCTGTTTATCCAGCTGATCAAGATGCTGGTGATCCCGCTGGTGGCGGTGGCCATCCTGTCCGGGGCCGCCAACCTGGGGGCCAGCCCCGCTGCTGGCAAGATTGGCGTCACCACGCTCGCCTTCTTCCTCGGCACCTCCGCACTGGCGGTGTTCCTGGCGCTGGTGATGGGTCAGGTGTTCAAACCTGGTGTGGGCGTTGACTTTGGCGCCACCGCGGCCATGTTCTCCGGCGACTACGCCGACAAGGGTGCACTGCCCGATGCGGTGGCCACCCTGCTTGGCATGATCCCGACCAACGTGTTCAGCGCCCTGAACGAGGCCAACATCCTGCAGATCCTGGTGTTCTGCATGTTCCTCGGCATCGCCCTGGCCAAGCAGCCCCGCGAGCGCGCCAAGCCGCTGGTGGACGGGCTCAACACCCTGGTGGACGCTTTCGTCTGGATGATCAACAAGGTGATGCTGATCGCCCCCATCGGCGTCTTCGGCCTGATGGCCGACGCCATCGGCACCTACGGCTTCGACGTGCTGACTCTGGTGCTCAAGCTGTTCGTCGTCTATGTCGCCGCCATCCTCATCTTCGGCTTCGTGGTCTATCCGCTGCTGATCGCGTTCTTCTCCAACACGCCGGTACGCAAGTACTTCTCCGCGATGAAGAAGCCGCAGATCGTGGCCTTCTCCACCGCCTCTTCCATGGCGACCCTGCCGGTCAACATGGAGACCTGCGAGCGCGATCTGAAGGTGACCAACGCCACCGCTTCCTTCGTGCTGCCGCTGGGTGCCACCATCAACATGAGCGGCAATGCCATCTATTACGGCCTGGTCGCCATCTTCTTCGCCCAGGTCTATAACATCGATCTTTCCATGGGTGCCTGGGCGGCGATCATCGTCACCTCCACCCTGGGTGCCATCGGTCAGGCCGGTGTACCGGGCCCGAGCTTCCTGGTGGTTGCCGTGCTGCTGGCGGCCGGGATTCCCATCGAGGGTCTGCCGCTGCTGTTCGCGCTGGATCGTCTGTTCGACATGATCCGCACCGCGCTCAACATCACCGGCGATGCGGCCTGCGCCATCATCGTCGACCGCTACAGCCCGGATTACGATCCGAACCGCTGGAGCAAGGAGGCCTGATATCGGTCGTCCACCATGCATGACAAGAGGGAGGCTTCAGGCCTCCCTCTTTCATTTGTGTCTATTTGCTGGCGGTGTTCCCCGCTCGCCTCGCCCATCTGCGTGCCTCAGGGAGAGAGGTGTGCCAGGGCCTGGCGGCAGCGCTGTTCGGCCGCCTCCAGCTCCAGCAGGACCATCTGGATATCTTCCAGCTGCTGCTGCAGGGTCTCCCGCTTGTCGGCCACCAGCCCCAGCATGGTCTGCAACTGGGAGCGGCTGCTCTTGTCCGCATCGTAGAGATCGAACAGCTCCCGGATCTCTGCGAGGCTGAAGCCCAGACGCTTGCCACGCAGGGTCAGCTTGAGCCGCACCCTGTCCTGACGGCTGTAGATCCTGTGTTGTCCCTGGCGGGTCGGGTTGAGCAGGCCCTGATCCTCGTAGAAGCGGATGCTGCGGGTGGTCACATCGAACTCGCGAGCCAGTTCGCTGATGCTGAAGGTGCGGGTGTCGTCCCTGGATTTGGTCATGGGGCTGTCTTGGCTGCCATCTGGTTGTCAATGCAGGCTGGCACCTTACCCAAACGTCAACTTCCCCGCAAGTCTTGTTCCTGTCGCGGTCGCGGCATATGTTATCCCGATGTAACAAGGAGAGTGCTATCGATGGATATCGTGATTGTGGCGGCCAAACGTACCCCCATGGGGGCCTTCCAGGGGGTCCTGAGCGCGCTCGGTGCCCCCGAGCTTGGCGCCTGCGCCATCCGCGCCGCGCTGGCGCAGGCCGGGATGACGGGGGAGCAGGTCAATGAGGTCTATATGGGTAACGTGCTGAGCGCAGGGGTCGGCCAGGCGCCAGCCCGCCAGGCGGCGCTCAAGGGGGGGCTGCCGGACAGCGTGCCCTGTACCACCATCAACAAGGTGTGCGGCTCCGGCATGAAGGCGGTGATGCTGGCGGTGGACAGCCTGCGCCTGGGGGAGGCCGAGGTCGTGGTGGCGGGGGGCATGGAGAGCATGAGCCGCGCCCCCTATCTGCTGGATAAGGCGCGCAGCGGTTTTCGCATGGGGCACCAGAGCGTGCTCGATCACATGTTCCTGGACGGCTTGCAGGATGCCTACGAAGGCCATCTGATGGGTCATTACGCCCAGTTGAGCGCCGATCGCAGCGGACTGACCCGGGCCGACATGGATGCCTTTGCCATCGCCTCCCTGGAGCGGGCGCTGACGGCGCAGCGCAGCGGTGCCTTTGCCGCGGAACTGGCTCCCGTCATGACCGCTGACCACACCCTGCTGCTGGCCGAGGATGAGCAACCGGGCAAAGCCAGGCCCGACAAGATCCCCGGCCTCAAGCCGGCCTTCAGCAAGCACGGCACCATCACGGCGGCCAATGCAAGCTCCATCTCGGACGGGGCGGCTGCCCTGGTGCTGATGCGGGGCGAGACCGCTGCCCGGCTCGGATTGCCGGTGCTGGCCAGGGTAGTGGGTTACCAGAGTCACGCCGCACTGCCGGCGGAGTTTACCAGTGCCCCCGTCGGCGCCATTGACAAGTTGCTGGCCCGGGTGGGCTGGTCGGTGGAGGAGGTGGACCTGTTCGAGGTGAACGAGGCATTCGCCATGGTGAGCATGCTGGCCATGGCAGGGTGCGGCATTCCCCATCACAAGTTGAACGTGAACGGCGGGGCCTGTGCGCTGGGGCACCCTCTTGGCGCCAGTGGCGCCCGCATCCTGGTGACCCTGATCCATGCCCTGCGTGCCCGCGGGCTCAGACGAGGGGTGGCGAGCCTGTGCATCGGGGGAGGGGAGGCAACGGCCATCGCCATCGAGGCAGGCTGAATGCGTGGGTGAGATTGCTGCGGCTTGATGAAATGACAACGTCCCTTCAAGAGGGACGTTGTCATTTCTGGTGGGAGTGGACCGGTTGCTCTTCCATGGCCTGAAGCTGCTGGTTGACCCAGGCGGTGGCGCTCAGATAGAGGTGGCTGACCTTCTCTTCGTTGAGGCCGAGCCGGACGGTGTTGGCGGCGACCCGCTGCCAGTCGGCTTTCTCGAAATCTTCACAGAACGCCAGGTAGAACCCGAGCTTGCCCTTGCGGGTGAGCAGGGCGGCACGAATGTCGTCGGTCAGGGGAATGGAGCCGAGCAGCTGATCCAGCGGTTCGCCCATGAGCACGTCCAGCAGGGAGAAGAGGCCGGTGACAAAGGCTTGCTGTGCCTGCTCTGCGGGCGCATGGGTCTGGGCCAGCAGTTCGCAGAACCGGGCTCTGATGAGTGACATTTGGTGGAGTTCGGCGCTCTTTTCACTTCCCGCACTGGTGGCGGCGATCAGGGCGACGAAGCGCTTGAGCTGGGCGTGCCCCAGGGAACTTGCGGCCTGGCGAAACGAGGCGATGGGCTGGGGGAAACGCTTGAGGTGGTTGATGTAGCGCAGCAGCTTGAGGGAGAGGGTGAGATCCTGGTTGAGCAGTTGCTCAATCTTGTCCAGATCCGGTTCGGTCTGATTGACCACCTCGAGCAGCTGCATCACCACCAGCTGGGCCGGCGGTATGGTGGGCTGTTGCACCATCTGGGGGCGGCTGAAGAAAAATCCCTGGAACAGGGTGACGCCGAGCTGCTTCATCCGCTCGAACTCGGCCTGATCCTCGACTTTCTCGGCCAGATAGGTGAGGGGCAGGTGGCGATGATTCGCCATGAAGTGCTCGATGCAGGGTTGCGGCGTGCTGCGCAGGTCGAACTTGATGATATGGATGTAGGGGAGGAACCTGTCCCAGTCTGAGACCATGGTGAAGTCATCCAGCGCCAACCGATAGCCCAGCCCATAGAGCTGGATCACTTTTTCCAGCAGCGCATCGTCGGGCTCGGCATCCTCCAGGATCTCGATCACCACCTTGTCCCGTGGTAGGCACTCGGCCAATCCGTCCAGCAACAGGGAGTGGGGGAAATTGATGTAGCAGGGGTGATCTCCGATGAGCTGATCGATGTTCTGCTGCAAGAACTGCTCGGCAACCAGCCTGGAAGTGGCCTGCTGTGCGGAGACGGAGGGAAATACATTGTCCAGGCTGTCGCGAAACAGCAGCTCATAGGCTTGGGTGTTCAACTCCCGATCCAGAATGGGCTGCCTTGCTACATAGGAATACATGCATCTCTCCACCATGGTTACAGGCTTGATTCTATGGTGAAGCGGATCACTATGCCAGTGCCGACCGGTCGGGAAGGTCAACAACTGGCATACTATTTGTCAGGAAACCCGGGGTGTCAGAACAGGTAGTTGAGCTGCAGGCCGGCGAGCCAGGCATCCCCTTCCGAGGTGCCATTGAAAGTGGAGGTGGTCTGCGGGATGCCGGGCCTGAGCTGCATGGTTTCGCTCACGTCCACCTTCTTGCCGTCGATCAGGGTCAGCCCCAGATCCAGCGAGAGGTGGCGGTCAATCTGGTAGCCCACGCCAGCGCTGTACCAGACCCGATCCGAGTCGGGGATGGAGATGGTGCGGCGATCCGCCGGGACCGGGCTGCGGTCGTAGGCGATACCGGAGCGCAGTTGCCACTGGGGGGCCAGCTGGTAGGTCATCCCCAGGGCATAGCGCCAACTGTCTTCCCAGTGCTCCTCCTTGATGTGCATGGTGCCGTGGTGGTCGAGCTCGGATTCGAGCTGCACGAACTTGCTCCAGTTGGTCCAGTTGATGCTCGAATGCAGCGCCAGGGCCGGGGTGAGTTGATGGAACAGAGCCAGCTCGGCGGTGGCGGGCAGAGGCAGATCCAGGCTGCCGGTATCGGTGAAGGGCTGGCCCCTTTGATCGATGCCGATGGCGTCACCGGAGAGGGTCAGGGTCACGTCGTGGCGATAGGAGAGACCGACGCGGGTTGCCTGCGACAACTCAAGCAGGGTGCCCAGGTTCCAGCCCATGGCCCAGCCATCCCCTTTCAGGTGCTTGGCTATCTGGTTGTTGGAGGGGAAAGTGCCGCCCACTTCCCCTTCCCCCTGAATGGCGGAGAGACCGGCCCCGACGGACCAGACGCGGTTGATGCGATAGGCAAGGGAGGCCCCCAGATCCACGGTCTTGATGTCGGAGACGTTGCCGAAGTGACCGGCGTTGTAGTTGTCCGGCATCTTGACCCCGAGTCCGTAATAGGAGGTGGCGGCAAGCCCGAGGCGCCATTGCTCGTTGAGGGGCACGATGAGATAGGCGTTGGGTACCCAGGCGTCACCCGCAATGTCGTGGGCTCCGGCATCCAGACTGACCGGCCCCTGGGTGGTAGGCACCCGGGTGGTGCCCTCGATGTTGACGTCGGGGTGCACGTGGATGACGCCGCCGGAGAAGGCCAGGGTATCGAATCGGGTCATGGCGGCGGCGTTGCGGGAGAGCACGCTGGCATTGTCGGCGATGGCGGCTTCACCCGCGAAGGCACGCCCCATGCCGGTGGCGGATTGCTCCGCGAGCTGGAAGCCGGCAGCCTGCACCTGGCTCGACAGCAGCAAGAGGGCAATGAGGGAGGGTTTGAACGTCGGATGCATGGTCTTTCCTCGGGATGAACTGGGTGTTCATTCTGTTATTCGGTTGGGGCCGGGATTTTATATGGTATGACCAGCAAGGCAACGGGGAGAGGGGAACGTGGTGCAAAACGGGATTAAATGCTGAAAGGAATACCCATAACAGCTTGATAAAAAAAGAAAAGAGTACAGTTGTTTACTACAGCTGTGCGCTCAGATGGCGAAGTTGGATAAAAAAAGAGCGCCCTGGGGCGCTCTTGATGATGACATGAAAATCAGAATTTCATGTTGAACTGGGCGGAAGCCAGCAGGGCGTTGCCGTGAGAGGTGCCCTTCCAGCGCAGCGCATCGCTGTGGTTGCGCAGGCCTTCGTTCACGTCCACTTCCTTGCCGTCCAGATAGGCCATGCCGAAGTCGAGGCTCATGTCCGGATTGATGTGGTAGGTGGCACCGGCGCTGTACCAGATACGGTCGGAGTCAGGAATGCTCAGGCTACGGTATTCCGGCTCGATGGGGCTGTTGTCGTAGGCGAAGCCGATACGGGCTTCCCAGGACGGGTTGACGTACCAGGTACCGCCCAGGGCGTAACGAGCAGAGTCCTTGAACTTCTCGTCTTTTTGCAGGCACACGCCGCCGGCGCAGTTGCTGCTGGTGGCCTTGAGCTCCTGGAAGGCGCTCCAGTCGGTCCAGTTCACGGAGTAGTGGACAGCGAATTGCTGGTTCAGGCGGTGGTAGCCTGCAAATTCGGCCTGGGCCGGCAGATCCAGCTTCAGGTTGCCATCGACGACGCGGTTGCCGGAGGTGGCACCCTGGAAGTCGCCGTCAAAGCTCAAGTCCACCTGGGAGCGGTAGGTCAGGGCGAGACGGTTGTTTTCGTTGATCTCGTACAGGGTGCCGACGTTCCAGCCAAAGCCCCAGGTGTCGCCCTTCAGGTGAGCCAGACGGGTATCGGAGTTGGCACCCGGAATGGCAGCGGAGAGCGCACCGGCATAACGGTTCAGCTCGGCGGCGGCGTAGACGGCATTGATGCCGGCACCGACGCTGAAGCTGGAGTTGATGCGATAGGCGATGTTGGGGTTGATGTTGAAGGTCAGCAGCTCGGTGTCACCGGCGCCGGCACCGGCCGCGAAGGTCTTGGAATATTCGGTGGAGAGGCCGTAGTTGGAGAAGAGGCCGATCCCCCAGGCCCACTGATCGTTCAGGGGCTGGATGAAGTAGGTGGCCGGCACGAAGGCATCGGGGGCGATGTCGCTCTCGCTGGACGGAGCCAGCTTGGTGGAGCCGGCATAGATGTCGCCAGCCACGTCCACGTCGGGCTTGATATAGGTGCCGGATACAGACAGTGCCATCTTGTCGAAGGTGGTCATGGCCGCCGGGTTGCGGGACAGCACGGCCGCGTTGTCGGCGATGGCTGCTTCACCTGCGTAGGCGCGCCCCAGACCGGAGGCAGAGTGCTCGTTCAGCTGGAACGCAGCGGCGAAGGTCTGGGTGCTGGCCAGGGTCACGGCCGCAGCGATCAGGCTTTTCTTGAAAAAGGCAGTTGTCATAGTGTTCTCTCTTTGTAAGCAGATTTTCTGTCGACATCGCGGCTCTTTGGCGGCTATTGACGACATGATCTGTTGTTATGTCAGCTTCTTCCCATTCATTGCTGGCGTGATTCTATGGATCTGGTAGGAGGTAAGAAATCAGACCAGTGACAGCAGAATACATAAAAGTTTCCATTGTGTTAATCATTTGTTTTAACTTGCCGTTTTATTAGGCTGATTTATCTATTATTGGATAAATAAAGCACAAATGGTGCCATTTGCGTCATTTAAAATAAATGGTAGAAATGTGACTTCGCGCGGGCAATGGGCGGGAACATGCGGGGATGTGGGGATGAACAGGCAGACAATGAGGATGTCTGCCTGTGATGTGGCTGAGGCGGAGGACGAGTCAGCCTGGGTCAAGGTCTGTTAAATGGACCAGTGCAGGCGTGACTCAAGCTGGCGGGCAACCGGGGCGAGGGGCTCCTGCATGTCTCCGATGAGCACCATGTTGGCCCCCTTGAGCGGCAGTATCTCCCCCTTGAGGGTCCCGTCTGCAAAATCGGACTGGATCGTCAATGGCAGGTGCTTGGGGACGAGGAACAGGGTGACCGGTCCCATCTTGCCCTGCAGCACCATGTGCAGGGCCGGTCCCTGGTAGAAGGCGCAGTGGTTGACATAGGTTACCTTCATGCCCGGCATCTCGCTCAGGGTGGCGCCATATTTCTCCATTTTCGCGTTGATGGTGTGCAGGCTGACCCGCTCATCCACCGCATGAATGAAGGGCTCTTCCCCATAAACGTGGGACATGGCGACTTGAGCCAGCGACAGGGTGTCCGGTGCCACAGGCCAGCTGATCCAGCGGGTGCTCATGCCGAGCAGGAAGGCGACCGAGGCCGCGATGGCCAGAGCGCGCCATTGCGTGCGTGCAGGAGTGACGGGCAGCGGGACCACCTGCTCCTCTTCGGCTGCCATCGCCTGCCTGAGCAGGATCCGCTCCGCAAGACCGGCCGGTACGTCCACTTCCAGAGTGCTGCGCACCTGGCGCTCGAGCTGCTGCATCTCGTCCAGATGCTTGCGATTGGCCGGTGATGCCTCGGCGGCTTTCAGGAAGGCGGGATCCCTGTCCGAGGGGTGAGTGATGGCCCGGCGGCGAAATTCAAGCTCATCCATTGGTGTGTCCTCTCTGTTGTTTCGCAGACTCCATGGCCTCTTTTATCTGGTTGCGGGCGCGAAACAGCCTTGTCATGACGGTGTTCTTGTTCAGGCCGAGTTGCTCGGCGATCTCTTCCCCGCTGAATCCCCCCAGTACCTGCAGCAGCAGCGGCTCCTGATACTCGGCAGGCAGGCGGGCGATGTGGCGCCTGAGCCATTCGTGCTCCATCTCCTGCTCGCTTGGCAGGACACCCTGATCCCGCAGGGGGTGCTCGTCGAGGTCGACGAGATCGAACTGCTTTCGCTCAAAGCGGCGGGCATTCTCCCGCCGCAATATGGTGATGAGCCACGCCTTGGCAGCCTTGTCGTCCAGCAGGGTATCTATCGCCTTCCAGGCGCGCAGGAAAGTCTCCTGCACCAGATCCTCGGCGATTTGCGGATCCCGGCACAGCCAGTAGGCGTAGCGGTAGATGTCCCCGTGCAGGGCGTGCACCAGGGCTTCGTACTTGGTTTGTTTATCTGCCATCTCCCCATAGACCGGAGAAGCGCAGGGATCCTTTCCCGTGTCGGCCCTTTTTCTTCTGAAAAAACCTAACGCCATAAAGGGGTGTCCTGTTTCATGAGGGGCGCATCATGCACGCATCCACGCCAGTATTCGAAGACCATAGGCTATCGCAAAGCTCTCCCAGGTGCACAACTCCCTGGCGAGCGCCTGTCTGGGCAGGTGTTCGCCAGGGACTCGCTTGGGGGAAAAACAGGCCCGATCCAGGTCGTCCAGCAGCGCCCCCATGGCGGGGTCGCGGTGACAGGGCAGCCTGGCCAGATGCAGACAGGGGGTGTCCCAGCGCAGGACGGCCCAGGTCAGCAGGGTTTCCCTGGCCTCGTCAGGAGAGCCCGTGGCGAGGGCCCGTTGCAGGCGATAGAAGGCGCGCCAGCGCGGCCAGCGGCGCATGAATGCCCGCAGCAGGATGGCCAGGAGCACCCAATAGAGATACTGGGTCCCCGGTGTGGGGGAGGCGGGAGTGGCGCTCTCCCTTGCCGTGAACACCAGAGGATGTGCGGGCAGGCGCGCCTCCTCGATGCGACCGCTCTGGGTGTTGAACCAGCGCAGGGTCTGGGGGGGCAGCACATAGCGCCCCGCCTCGTCGGCGGTCAGGGCCTGGCGCCACTGGCGCTCGAAGCGTAGCGCCCCCTCGGCCACGAATCGCTCCTGTTGCTGCTCGCCGTCCGGCTTCATGGAGAGGCCGGCGGGCAGGGGCGGGGCCGGCAAGGGGGGCAGGCGGTTGCCATCCCCCCCTTCCATCACCAGGGTGAGGGTGCGGATCACCGGCTCACCCACCCTGGCCTGCGCCGGGCTGAACTGCTGGCGCAACACCAGGCTGCTCGCCACCGGCTCCAGGGGGGCCTTGTCCACCTTGATGAATAGGGTCGCCGCCCTGGCGGACAGCAGATCCCCCGCGTTGCCCGGCGCGGTCGCACCGGCCTGGTCCTGGGGCGGCAACCGCCCCTGAAAGCGGGGGGATTCGACGGGATGGAGCCCGGGTCCTTTGGCCTGCAGCAGCCATTTTCGCGTGAGACGCCCGGGCAGGCCGGGGCTGGTGGGAGAGTCCCAGCGGTCCTCGCCAAGGCGGCGAATGGTAAAGGCCGGGGTGATGGGCTCGCCGAGGTTGGGGGCCTCCAGGTTGGCAGGCAGCCAGAGGGTCAGCTCATAGATGAAGGGCTGGCCGGGGTAGAGATTCCCCTCATGGAGCACCCGGGCCTGCAGCTCGACCGGAGAGAATACCGGATCTTGTGTCGGCATCAGGGTGCCGTCCAGGGAACGTGTCGGCACCGCCAGGGAGGGGGTGAGATCGGCGCCAAGGGGCAGGGAGGGCACCTGGCGCGGGCTGGTATCGAGCAGGTGCAGGGGGATCTGCCAGCGGGTCAGGCTGCGGCTCTGGGCACTGACCCGCTGGATGCTGACCCGCCCGACCGCAAACTGGCGCAGCAGCGGTTGCAGGTTGAGATCCTCATCGCGGTGCAGCCCGTCGGCCTCGATGACGAGCAGCCAGTCGCGCTCGCTCGCCCCCGGCAACAGCTCGGCCTCGACAGGGGCGGCCTGCACCCGCATGGCACACAGGGCGAGCAGCAGCCAGCAGCCGATCCGGGGGGAGAGCAAGCGCAGCACGAGGATCACCAGGGCTCCTCCACCTTGAGCAGGGGGCGGCGCAGGGCCTCCTTGCGAAGGCGCTGCTCCAGCAGCAGCACGGGGGGCGCCGGGGGGCGGGGAGCCTCTGAGGCGCGGGCGGGGTCGGGAGTGTCAACCTGCTCCGGGGCATTTGCCGAGGGCGTTGTCTGCGGCGGGTTGGCCCGCAGCAGGGCCAGGTTGTGCAAGGCATCCCTGTGCCCAGGTTCAAGGCGAAGGGCGCTCAGATAGGCCTGCTCCGCGGCGGCAAGATCCCCGAGCCAGACCAGGGCATTGCCCCTGTTGTAGTGGGCGGTGGCGCTGTTTGCCCTGCCATAGGCGGCGACGGCCCTGGCGTAATCCCCGGATCTATACCAGGCGTTGCCTTGCCAGACCGGATCCTGGAAGGCGTTGGCCGCTTCCCGATAGTGTCCCTGGCGATAAGCCTGCCAGCCTGCTTCATCTTGTCGGGAGGCCGCCTGCAGGGAAGGGGGCGCGAAGCCAATGACGAGGATCACCAGCAGCCAGTGGGCGCCGATCCGCGCCAGCAGCGCCAGGGGGAGCAAGGGGATGAGCAGCCAGGGGCCGAGATCCCGGGATTGCCCCTGCGTCAGGGCCTGGCCCATGGGCAGGGGGGCAAAGCGGGGCAGGCCGGAATCAAGCCAGGCCAGCCTGCCTCCGGTACTGGCGGCAAGGGCGGCCATGGCCTCCTCGTCGGGCGCCGGCAAGGTGTGGCCGATCGGGCTGCCGAGCTGCCAGCGCTCGGCAGCCACGCCGGGCAGCCGGGTCTCCTTGCCCCCGCTGGCCAGCAAGATGTCGAGCCGCGGGGCCGAGCCTGCCTTGCAGAACAGGTCGTTGAGGCAGGGCCAGAGGGCGGCGATGCGATCGCGCGCTGTCCCGGAGAGGTCGTCGGTCACGAGCAGCAGACGGGCGGACTGGCCCGGCGGGATCAGGGTGAGGGCCAGGGCCACGGCGCGCTCGGGGGCGCTGCCCTGGACAGGCATGATGGCCGGGCGCAGGTCCGGCAGCAGCAGGGCGATGGCCTGATGATCCCGGGTGGGAGGCATGGCGAGGTAGGCATCCCCGGCAAACAGGATGAGGGCGATGGGATGGGCCGCGTCCTGCCGCGCTATGTCGGCCAGCATCTCCTGCAATCCCAGCCTTACCCGGGTTGCCCGGTCCGGCGCCAGATCCTGTGCCAGCATGGAGTCGGAGAGATCCATCAGCCAGATATCGAGGGCCGGGCTCGGCATGGGGAGACTCTGCTGGCGCAGGGCGGGGCCCGAGAGCGCGAGGATCACCGGCAGACAGGCAAGCCAGCGCCAGGGGATGGCCCGATGGCGGCTCGGCAGCAGATAGGCCTGCATGGCCGGGGAGAGCAAGCCGGGATCGCGGCGGCGGCGCCACCCCTGCCACAGCCAGGGGAGCAGGGCCAGCAACCAGAGGGGGCGCAGCAAGATCAGCTCCATGGTGCCACCATCATGGCCTGCCTACTCATGGGATGGCCTGTGTGACAGGGGGATGTGCCAGCGGGCTGGCCAGCAGAGCAGCAGCCAGGCCAGGGCCAGTGGCCAGGGGTAGAGCTCCTGGTGGGGCCGGGAGAGGGTCTGGGGCCGGGCGAGGGGCTCCAGGGTGTCGATGGCCTGGTTGATGGCGGCGAGATCGCCCCGGTTGCGGGCGCGAAAATAGCGGCCTCCTCCCAGCGTCGCCAACTGCTGCAACAGGGCTTCATCCAGTTCGGCACTGGGATCGGCGTCCCCTGCGGGCCCGGCGAAGGTGTCGGGGTCGGCGCCCACCCCCAGGGTATAGAGACGGATGCCGGCTTTGGCGGCGAGCCGGGCCTCGGTCAGGGGATCCGCATTGCCCGAGGTATTGCGCCCGTCCGTCACCAGCAGCAGGGCGGTGGGGCGGGTGGGGTCGGCGTGCTGGCGTGCCAGCAGGATGGCTTCCCCCAGGGCCGTGGTGCGCCCCACCAGATCGAAATCGAGCTCCCTGGCCAGGGTGAGCAGGGCCCCGGTCTCCTGGGTGAGGGGGGAGAGCAGATAGGCGTGATCGGCAAAGACGACCAGGGCGATGCGATCCCCCGGGCGGGAGGCGACAAGGTTGCTTATCTGCTGGCGCACCGCGGCAAGCCTGTCCGTTTGCTCTCCGTCATCCAGCATGTCCTGGGTGCGCATGCTGTCGGAGAGATCCACCGCCAGGATGAGGTCCCGGCTGCTCTGGTAGTGAATGATCGGGGGCTCCTGCCACTGGGGGCGGCACAGAGCCAGTACCAGGGCGCACCAGCAGATCATCATGCGCCACAAGGGCTGCCCCGCCTGGGGCTGGAGCAGGGGAAAACCTCCATGAACGAGCCGGTTTCTTCCCTTGCGCCCCTTCATGGGAGGCAGGCCGAAGCGCACCAGCAGCGGCAGGGCGAGGGCGAGGGAAAACCAGGGCCAGGCGAGGATCATCGCGTACCCTCCGGGGAAGGGGCCCCTCGCTTGCTTGCCGGGAATCGCGGCGCGCTGACGCAGCGTCGCCCCCAGGCGAGATAGGCGAGACGCAATCTTTTGCGCTGCGCCTCATCGGGCACTCTGCCCCCATAGAGCCAGAGCGGCCACTGGGCGGCAAACCGGGAAAAATCGCTCCCCCCCTTGCTGTCCAGCCAGGCGAGCCAGTCCTCCCCTTGCAGGGGGGCCGCCTCGGGCCAGCGGGCCATGGCCGCTTCTCGCAGGGCATCCTGCAGCCTGGGGACGAGATCGTCTGCCTGCCAGTCTATCCGGAGCGCCCAGTGGCGCTGGCGCCACAGGGTGAGGGCCGTCATGGCGATCAGGCAAGCGGCGATCGCCGCGATCAGCAGTCCCCCGAGGGCCATCAGGCGAGGATCCTGTGCAGGCTCGAGAGCGGGGCCTTGGTGGATGTCGCGCAGCTCGGCACGGATGGCTTGCAAGGCCTCACTGGACGAGGGCTGGCGATATGCATCCGGTGCGGGCACGCCCTGCTCCCCCCTCAAAACAGACGGCATCCGCCCTCCTGCCACTGGCGTTGCAGGGTGGCGCCGTTGTCGAGGCGATAGAGGCGCGTCACCAGGGGCAGCAACTGCTGGCGACAGGCCTCGGCCTGTTCGTCGGCTGCCCTCTGGTAGCGGGCGCGAAAGCGGGGGTCTTCTCCCGCGAGCCAACCGCTGTGTCTGCCTGCCTGCACTGCCAGCTGCCCCTGCTCGGGCAGAGCGGCTTCCAGGGGATCGCGGATCTGCCAGTAGTGGATATCGTGGCGCAGGCGAAGGCGTTGCAACTGCTGGCAGAGTGCCTGGTCCGGTGCCTGGTGATGGCTTATCAGGGTCAATCTGGCCCCGTGGGGCAGGGTGAGTCGTGCCAGGGTCTGTGCCAGCGTCCAGGGTGGGGGGGCGCGATCCAGCCCTGCCTCGTAATGGCGGCAGAGCGCTTCCAGCAGAGGCATGAGAGAGCCGCGCTGGTGCTCTGTGTGGGGGACTGCGCCCTGGCAGATCAAGGTATTGGCCTGTTTCTCCCCCTGCCAGAACAGGGCTGCGGCCAGCTCGCAGCCAAGGCGGGCCTTGAGCTGGGCGCGGGAGCCAAAGTACATGGCGGGTGAGAGATCCAGCAGCAACCAGTGGGCCTGATCCTGCTCTTCCCCGTAGAGGCGGGTGTGGGGGCGACCGAGGCGGGCGGTGACCCGCCAGTCGATGTGACGCACCTCGTCACCGGCCTGATAGAGGCGAAGCTCCCTGAAATGGAGCCCGGGCTGGCGCCCGATACGCCCATGGGCCGCCTGATGAATGCGGGCACGCTCGCCCTGGCGGGTCCAGAGGCGCACCGCCAGCAGCCGCTCGAGGGTGAGGGCGATGTCGGGGTGATCCCGGGGCTCGGCGACGGGGGTCATGGCGATAGGGCTGCTTGCGGGGGTCGGCTCAGGGGCATGGAATGGCATCCAGCAGCAGGGTGATGAGCGCCTCGCTGTCGAGGTTGTCCGCCAGCGCCTGATAACTCGGGATGAGGCGGTGGCGCAGCACGGCTGGCGCCAGTTGCTGGATGTCTTCGGGCAGCACGAAGTCGCGCCCGGCGAGCCAGGCCCGGGCCCGTGCGGCTCTTGCGAGGCCGATGCTGGCCCTGGGGCTGGCACCCACCGCAATGAGGGGTTCCAACTCGGGGCACAGGCTGCTGCCGGGGCGGGTGGCGCACACCAGTTGCACCAGATAGTGCTCGAGGCGCCCCTGCATCTGTACCCCTTGAACGGCGGTGCGGGCTTCCATCAGGTCGGACTGACTGAGGGTGACCGGCGGCGTCGGCAGGGCGTCGCCGCGGGCGTTGAGCTGGAGGATGGCCAGCTCCATGGCGGGGCTGGGGTAATCCACCAGCAGTTTGAGCAAGAAGCGATCGAGCTGGGCCTCCGGCAGGGGATAGGTCCCTTCCTGCTCGATGGGGTTCTGGGTGGCGGCGACCATGAAGAGGGAGGGCAGGCGCCAGCTCTTCTTGCCCACGGTGATCTGGTGCTCGGCCATGGCCTCCAGCAGAGCGGACTGCACCTTGGCCGGCGCCCGGTTGATCTCGTCCGCCAGCACCAGGTGATTGAACAGGGGGCCGGGTTGAAACACGAAACTTGCATCCTGGGGATGGAAGACCTCGCTGCCGGTGAGATCGGCAGGGAGCAGATCCGGGGTGAACTGGATACGGGCAAAGCGCCCCTCCACGGCACCGGCCAACGCCTTGACCGCCCGGGTCTTGGCAAGACCGGGGGCCCCCTCGATCAGCACATGTCCTTCACATAACAGGGCGATCAGCAGCCCCTCGATGAGGGGGCCCTGTCCCAGGATCTGGCTGCCCAGATAGTCTCCAAGTGCTCTGAACTCGGCCGCTGCCATGCGATAAACCCGTTGTTTTTATGGAAGTTGATCTTTTTATACCCCAGTTGGCTCACAAGGGCGAGGGAGGGTGGCAAGATGGGGACAATTTAGTTTCAATCAGCCGTATGAAAGTTGTGATTGGATTGTTAAGATGTGGCGCAATGAGGTCAGACCTCTGCCTTTTTAACCCAAGGAGCCAGGATGAAACAGCCATTGAAACTGACGACTCGCCAGGGCGAACGGATAGCCGTCGTGGCGGGTCTGCGCACCCCCTTTGCCAAGCAGGCCACCGCTTTTCACGGCGTGCCTGCGGTGGATCTGGGCAAACTGGTGGTGAGCGAGATGCTCGCCCGCACCGATCTCGACCCCAAGCTCATCGACCAGCTGGTGTTCGGCCAGGTGGTGCAGATGCCGGAAGCGCCAAACATCGCCCGGGAGATCGTGCTTGGCACTGGCATGAGCGTCAGCACCGATGCCTATAGCGTGTCGCGCGCCTGCGCCACCAGTTTCCAGGCGGTGGCCAACGTCACCGAATCCATCATGGCCGGCACGGTGGACATCGCCATTGCCGGCGGTGCCGACTCCTCTTCCGTGCTGCCCATCGGGGTCAGCAAGTCTCTGGCCCGCGCCCTGGTGGATCTCAACAAGGCGCGCAACCTCCAGCAGCGTTTCAATATTCTGCGCCGTCTGCGCCTGAAGGACCTGCTGCCGGTGCCCCCGGCCGTGGCCGAGTACTCCACCGGTCTCTCCATGGGGCAGACCGCCGAGCAGATGGCCAAGACCCACCAGATCAGCCGCGAGGCGCAAGATGCGCTGGCCCACCGCTCCCACACCCTGGCGGCCGAAGCCTGGGCCCAGGGCAAATTGAGTGGCGAGGTGTTCACCGCCCACGTGCCCCCCTACAAGTCGCCGCTGGAGCGGGACAACAACATCCGCGAAAGCTCCGATCTGGCGAGTTACGCCAAGCTCAAACCGGTCTTTGACCGGGCCCACGGTTCGGTGACCGCCGCCAACGCCACTCCGCTCACCGACGGCGCCGCCGCCGTGCTGATGATGCGTGAAGGGCGGGCCCGCGAGCTGGGTCTGGAGCCGCTGGGTTACATCCGCAGCTTCGCGTTTTCCGCCATCGATGTCTGGCAGGACATGCTGATGGGCCCCTCCTATGCCACGCCGCTGGCGCTGGACCGTGCCGGCATCACCCTTGGGGATCTGACCCTCATCGACATGCACGAAGCCTTCGCCGCCCAGACGCTGGCCAACCTCAAGATGTTTGCAAGCGCCGAATTTTCCCGTGACAAGCTGGGCCGGGATCAGGCCATCGGCGAGGTGGACATGGAGAAGTTCAACGTGCTCGGCGGCTCGCTGGCCTTTGGTCACCCCTTTGCCGCCACCGGGGCGCGCATGATCACCCAGACCCTGCATGAACTGCGGCGCCGGGGTGGGGGATTGGGGCTCAACACCGCCTGTGCGGCGGGTGGGCTGGGTGTGGCCATGGTGCTGGAGGTGGAATGATGAGTGCCAAGACTTTTTCTCTGGATATTCGCAAAGACGGCATCGGCATCCTCACCATGGATGTGCCCGGTGAGAGCATGAACACCCTGAAGGCCTCCTTTGTGGACGAGATCCGCACTCTGCTGGCCGAGGTGAAGGGGAACGGGGATCTGATCGGTCTGGTGATCGTCTCCGGCAAGAAGGACTCCTTCGTCGCCGGGGCCGACATCGCCATGCTGGCGGCCTGCACCAGCGCCCAGGATGCCGAAGCGCTGTCCCGGGCCGGACAGGACGTGTTCGCCGAGATCGAAGCCCTGGGGATCCCGGTGATCGCCGCCATTCACGGCCCCTGCCTCGGCGGCGGGCTGGAGCTGGCGCTCGCCTGTCATGGCCGGGTGGTGACCGATCACGGTAAAACCGTGCTGGGCCTGCCGGAAGTGCAGCTCGGCCTGCTGCCGGGCTCCGGCGGTACCCAGCGCCTGCCGCGCCTCATCGGGGTGGCCAAGGCACTGGATCTGATGCTGACCGGCAAGCAGGTGCGGGCCAAACAGGCCAGGAAGCTCGGGCTGGTGGATGACATGGTGCCCCCGTCCATTTTGCTGGAGGCCGCCATCAAGCTTGCCAAGAAGGGCAAGCCGCGCCACCACCTGAAACGGGATCTGCAGGGCAAGGTGCTGGAGACCAACAAATTTGGTCGCAAGGTGCTGTTCGATCAGGCCCGCAAGGGGGTCAAGGCCAAGACCCGGGGCAACTACCCGGCGCCGGAGCGCATCATCGAGGTGGTGCGCATCGGCGTGGAGGAGGGGATGCAGGCCGGCCTGCTGGCCGAGGCCCGCCACTTCGGCGAGCTGGTGATGACGCCGGAATCCGCCGCTCTGCGCTCCCTCTTCTTCGCCACCACTGAGATGAAGAAAGAGGTGAGCTATCAGGGGGCCGAGCCGCGCAAGGTGGGTCATGCCGCCGTGCTGGGGGGCGGCCTGATGGGGGGCGGCATCGCCTTCGTCACCGCCACCAAGGCGGGGGTACCGGTGCGGATCAAGGATGTGGCGAGCGCCGGCATCGGCAATGCCATGCGTTACAGCTACGACCTCCTCGCGAGGAAGCTCAAGCGTCGCCAACTGCTGCGCAGTGAGCTGGAGAAACAGATGAGCCTGCTCACCGGCACCCTGGACTATTCCGGTTTCCACCGGGTGGACATGGTGGTGGAAGCGGTGTTCGAGGACATCAACCTCAAGCACCAGATGGTGCAGGACGTGGAGCGCGAGTGCGGCGAGCACACCGTGTTTGCCTCCAACACCTCCTCCCTGCCCATCCACCAGATCGCCTCGGCGGCGACGCATCCGGAGCGGGTGGTGGGGCTGCACTACTTCAGCCCGGTGGACAAGATGCCGCTCGCGGAAGTCATCCCCCACGCCGGCACCAGCGCCGAGACGGTGGCCACCACCCTGGCCTTCGCCCGGGCCCAGGGCAAGACCCCGATCGTGGTCAAAGACGAGGCCGGTTTCTACGTCAACCGCATCCTGGCCCCCTACATGAACGAGGCGGCGCGCCTGGTGCTGGAAGGGGAGCCGGTGGAGGTACTGGACGGCGCTCTGCTCGACTTCGGTTTCCCGGTCGGCCCCATCACCCTGCTGGACGAGGTGGGGATCGACGTGGGGGCCAAGATCTCCCCCATCCTCGAAAAAGAGCTGGGTGGCGAGCAGTTCCAGGCGCCCAAGGCCTTTGACAAGCTGCTGGAAGACGATCGCAAGGGGCGCAAGAACGGCAAGGGCTTCTATCTCTATGGCAAGGCGGCCCCGCGCAACAAGCTCACCGGCAAGGAGGGCAAGAAGACGGTGGACGCGAGCGTCTACGACGTGCTGGGCGTCAAGCCCCAGGCCAAGCTGGCCAGGCAGGAGATCGCCGAGCGCTGCGTGCTGCTGATGCTCAACGAAGCAGCCATGGCCCTGGATGGCGGCGTGGTGACCTCGGCCCGGGACGGCGACATCGGCGCCATTTTCGGCATCGGCTTCCCTCCCTTCCTGGGCGGTCCGTTCCGCTACATGGACAGCCTCGGCATCGACTATCTGGTGGGGCGCCTTGAGCACCATCAGAAGCGCTTTGGCGACCGCTTCGCCCCCTGTGCGCGGCTGAAAGCGATGGCGGCGGAGCAGCAGACCTTCTACTGATGGCTCTCGACGGCATGCATCGAGCGAGGCGACCCCAAGGTCGCCTCGCTTTTTGTTGGGCGTACCTTCCCGGTTTGGGGCGGGGGCGCGAAGAAAAAGGGGCGGAGAGGGGTAAAACCTTGATCTGGCGCAAACAGGTGCCCCATTTATTACTTTGGTGGCATAGGACTCAGGCGCGGGTTGAGGTCAAATAGTCTCATCAGGAACGGGGGCGACCCCGTCACGAAAGGGACACCCATTTCACTGGATGAAGGACACACTATGAGTCTGCTTGAACACACCATCTGGACTGTATTGGGGTATGGGGCCATGCCCTTTATCTTCCTGAGCGGGTTCGTGGCAGTGGCAGTGACCTGCTGCCTGCTGCTCAATGCCTTCGGGGTCAAGTCCGCCGAGAAGTGAGTCACTCTCGTTCATGCCGCCAAATGCCAGTCTCACGACTGGCATTTGTTTTTTGTGTCTTCTGAAGCACTTGCCCGCCCCTGATGGGGTAAAGGGAGCGCAAGACGGTCGAACCCGGCGGCCATTTTGATTACACTGACGCCCGGCATGTCCGCCCCCTTCTCTTTTATCAGGTATTCACGACTTCTATGGCGCTCAAGGCAACCATCTTCAAGGCCCAGATCAGCTTGTCTGACATGGATCGCAATCTCTATCAGGACTTCTCCCTCACCCTGGCCCGTCACCCCTCCGAGACCGACGAGCGCATGATGATCCGCCTCGCGGCCTTCGCCTGGCATGCCGCCGAGCGGCTGGAGTTCACCAAGGGGCTCTCAGCCGACGACGAGCCCGAGCTCTGGTGCAAGAACTACTCCGACGAGATTGAACTCTGGATTGAGCTGGGTCAGCCGGACGAGCGCCGTCTCAAGAAGGCATGCAACCGCTCTCGCCAGGTGGTGCTCTACCTCTATGGCGGTCGTGGCACCAGCGTCTGGTGGAAGCAGAACCAGGGCAAGCTCGGTCTGCACGACAACCTGAGCGTCATCGAACTCTCCGACAGCCAGACCTTGCCCCTGGCGGCCATGGTGGAGCGCACCATGCAGCTCACCTGTACCATCTCCGACGGCCAGCTCTGGGTCAGCAACGGCAGCCAGGAGGTGACGCTGGACCCCGTGGTGCTGATGGGACGCCCGGCCCGCGAACTGTAAACGGGATACCCATGTTCAGCGCCCTGCTCAATATCGTCATTCCCGTGTTTGCGGTGGTGGGCCTTGGCGCCCTCTATGGACGGCTGCGGCCGGGCGGGGCCCTGGGTTATGTCAACCGGGCCAATATCGAGCTCTTTACCCCGGCGCTGGTCTTCTCGGCCCTGGTGAAATACCCCCTGGATCTCGCGGCGCACCTGCCCCTTGTGGGGGCCGGTGCCCTGGTCATCCTGCTGCCCGGCTTGCTGCTCTCCCTGCTCAAACTCAAGGAGATAGAGCGAGCCGCGCTGATCTTGCCCGCCATGTTTCGCAACACCGGCAACCTCGGCATTCCGCTGATGGTGCTCGCCTTTGGCGAGCAGCAGCTCGGCGCCATCGTCATCCTCTTTGTGCTCTCCAACCTGCTCCACTTCTCGGTGGGCATGTTCATCCTCTCCGCCAGCAGCTCCCGCTGGCTCTGGCTGAGAAGCCCCGTGCTCTGGGCCGCCTTCGCCGGGCTGCTGGTGGCCAACCTGCATATCCCGCTGCCGGAATACCTGGTGACCAGCGCCGCCCTGCTCGGTCAGATAGCGGTGCCCCTGATGCTGTTTGCCTTAGGCATCCGGCTGATGGAAGGGGAGCTGGATCATCTGGGGCTGGCCATCAAGTGCAACCTGCTCTACCTGCTGGCGGGAGCCATCTCCCTGGGGCTCGCCGTCTGGCTGCTGCCCCTCGAACCTGACTGGATACCACTCCTGATGCTGTCGGTGGCGCTGCCCCCGGCGGTGCTCAACTACATGCTGTGCGAGCAGTACCAGTGCCAGCCCGACAAGGTGGCCAGCATAGTGCTCGGCGGCAATGCGCTCTCTGTGGTGGTGATCCCCCTTGCGGTGTGGTTGGCGCTGCATCTGGGGAGTTGACCCGGCACTGTCTTCCTCTTCAAGGACGCCCGATGGCGTCCTTTTTATTGCTATCGTGCATGTCCGATGTTGTTTTTCTCATCGAGTACAGCCGAGCTTGCTCGCGTATCTGACAAGGTCTTGAAGCCGTTTAGCCGGATAAGGCAGAGAGTGGAAGGGGGAGAAAGGGAATAAAAAAGGGCGGCCTTGGCCGCCCTGTTTATTGATGGGGAGCAGGTTGCACCTGGCCATCCTTGCGCAGTTGGGTATAGAGACCAAACCCCGCCAGCAGGCCGGCGAGGGCCAGCAGCCACCAGATGGCGGTGGCGGGGCGACTGCCCGCATCCCCCAGCATAAAGCCGATCAGCAGGTTGCCAAAGAGCGCCATGCAGCCCCCGGCGCTGGCATAGAAGCCGTAGTAGCTGCCGAGCTGCTCAGGGGGGGCGTAGCGGGGCAGTTGGGCGGCGAAGAGCGGGAAGCAGAGGATGGAGCCCAGGGAAAGCAGGGCCACCTGCGTCAACACGCCTGCCGTCGGCCAGGGTGCCAGCAGGGGCAGGGCGAGATAGCTCAAGCCCATCATGCCTATCCCCAGCCCCATGGCGAGCGGTACCCCCAGGCGGCGCTCCACCAGGCGGGAGGCCGGGAGCTGGAGCACGACACCGATCACCGCCGAGAGGGTGAAGACGCCGCCGAGCAGGTGGGTGGCGTCCGGCAGGCTCTGGATATGGGCGGGGAGGGCGAGGTAGAGCTGGTGGAACAGGATCTGGTAGCTGCCTGCCAGCAGGGTGAACCCCATGAAGGGGCGCTGGCGCACTATCTCCCCCCATTGGCGCAAGATGGCGCCACGGGGGCTCTGGTTGCTCACCGGGCGTTTGGGCAGCACCCGGTATTGCAGCACTCCGAGCAGGGCGAAGAGGCTCGCCGCCAGGATCCCCGTCAGGGTATAGCTTTGCTGGGTCAAGGTGAGGCCGACCAGGGGGCCGAGCAGCATGCCCGCCTCGCTGGCCAGATTGTGCAGGGCGAAGGCGCGCTGACGCTGGCTCGGGTTGTGGCATTCGCTGGCAAGGTAGGCCTGGGCGCAGGGGGTAAACAGGGCCCCCGCAAAGCCGGTGAGGGCGGCGGCTAGCAGCAGGATGGGCATGGACTCGGCCCAGCCCAGCAGCACGAAGCCTAAAGATCGTACCAGGCAGCCCCAGACGATGGCGGGATGGTAGCCGATGCGATCTCCAAGGGTACCGCCCAACAGGAAGAGCCCCTGCTGGCTGAAGACCCGCATCCCCATGACGAGGCCGCAGGCCCAGCCGGCCAGGCCCAGCCCGCTGCCCATGTGCTGGGCGAGGAAGGGCATCATCATGTAGAAGCCGAGGTTGAAGGCGAGCCCATTGGTGATGAGCAGGCGGGCGGCCGGGCTCATGCCCTGCCAGTCCCGCCAGTAGGAGGCGCTGTTCATGGTCGCCTCCCGCCAGCGCGTGGGGCGGTGGTCGCCGGGGTGGCGCAGCACTGTGTCATGGTGTCTTTCGCAGGGTTCTGAGGAAGGGGATGCCGTGCTGATCGTGGCCTATCTCCACCGGTACCTGGTAGAGGCGCTCGATGAGGGCCGCGTCGAGCACCCGGGCGGGGGGGCCGAAGGCCTGCAGATCTCCCCCTGCCAGCACGATCAGCTGATCGGCAAACTGGGCGGCCAGGTTGAGATCGTGCAGCACCACCAGGGTGATCCACTGCTGTTCCCGGGTCTGCTGGCACAGGTGCTCCATCAGTTGCATCTGGTGGTGCAGGTCCAGGGCGCTGACCGGCTCGTCCAGCATCATGATGCGGGGGTCGCGCAGCAGCACCTGGGCGAAGAGCACCATCTGCCGCTGGCCGCCGCTCAGGGAGTAGAGGGGGCGATCCGCCAGATGGGCGATCCCGAGCGCCTGCAGGGCGCGGCCGGCAGCCAGGATGTCCTCGTCCGCGAGGCGCATGGAGAGGCTGTCGAGGCGCCCCAGCACCACCACTTCGATGACGCTGAGATCCAGCTCCAGCTGGATGTTCTGGGGCATGTAGCCAAACTGCTGGCGCCACCTGGCCTGCATCATCTGGCGGGCACTCTGGTCCCCGAGACGAATGTCGCCACTGTCCGGGGTCAGTTCACCAAAGAGGGTGCGCATCAAGGAGGTCTTGCCGGTCCCGTTCGGGCCGATGATCACATGGACCTGACCCGGATGCAGAGTGAGGCTGAGATCCCGCAGCAAGGTCTGCTGGCCGAGGGAGAGGGAGAGTCGGGATATTTCAAGCACGTTTACGCCCCCTGCCGAGGATCAACCAGATGAAGAAGGGCACGCCAATGAGCGCGGTGACGATGCCGATGGGGAACAGGGCCCCCGGAATGATGGACTTGGAGAGCACCGAGGCCGCCGAGAGCATGCAGGCGCCGCACAGGGCGGAGAGGGGGATCAAAAAGCGCTGATCTTCCCCCACCAGCATGCGGGCGATATGGGGGGCCACCAGGCCGACAAAGCCGATCACGCCGACGAAGCTGGTGGCGGTGGCGGTGAGCAGGGCGACCAGCACCAGGGTCTTCATGCGCAGTCTGTCGACGTTGACCCCGAGGCTGCGGGCGCGGGCTTCCCCGAGGCGCAGGCTGGTGAGGGCCCAGGCATCCCGGTAGATGAGCAGGGTGCAGATCAGGGTGACGACGGCGGTGATGATCAGGGAGTCCCAGGTGGTGCGCATCAGGCTGCCAAACAGCCAGAACAGGATCTGCTGGTTGAGCTCGGGGGAGGAGAGGAACTGCAGCAGGGAGAGCAGGGACTGGAACAGGAACAGCAGGGCGATGCCCGCCAGGATCAGGGTCTGGCTGCTGACATGGCGCATCATGGCCAGACCAAACAGCAGGCAGGCGGCAAACATGCACACAATGAAGGCACCGGCCGGGATGGCCACCAGGGGAGGAAGCCCGAGGCCGCCGGTGTAGAGGGCCAGCGCCGCGCCAAGGCCCGCCGCCGCCGCGAGCCCGAGGGTATAGGGACTGGCGAGGGGGTTGTCCAGCAGGGTCTGCATCTGCACGCCGCCAAGACCGAGGGAGGCACCGACCACCAGGGCCATGAGGGCGATGGGCAGGCGCATGTCGTGGACGATGGTGCGGGTCATGGGATCGGCCTGGGCGGGGGAAACCAGGGCATCGATCACGTCGTGCAGGGCCAGCAGGGAGGGGCCGGTGGCGATGTCGAACACCAGGGTAATGCACAGGACCAAGGCGAGCAGCAGGAGCCAGTGCCAGCGACGGCGCTCCCGTTGCCGCTGCCGGGCGAGGGTCTGCTGCAGGGCAGCCAAATCATTCATGGTGACAATCCTGAAACGGGCGCCACAAGAGGCGCCCACGAAGGTTGAAGGTTAAAGAGCGATAGCGAAGGTGCCGTCTGCCTTGACCGGCAGATAGCGCCGATAGAAGTCGAGGTAGTTGGCAAGCGGATCCATCTCCTTGAACAGGCTCGGATAGAGCGCCTTGGCCATGAACTGGACCATGGTGTAATCGAGCAGCGTGCGGGAGGCGCCCTGGTAAATCCCATAGATGCGCTTTTCCTTCACCGCTGGCAGGTTCGCCCAACCTTTACGCTCGGTAAAGGCCTGGAGCCGTGCCCGAGCGAGCGCGGGATTGACACCCTGGCCCAGCAGCACGGCGGTGGGGTTCTGGGTGGATTCAGTGCCGGTGAGGAAGATGACCTCGGGTTTGGAGACCAGAACCTGCTCGGGGTTCATGGGGCCGTACCATTCCACAAAGGGGGCGGCGATGTTGTTGCCGCCAGCCAGGTGGCCGAGCGGACCCCACATGCCCTTGCCATAGCTGAAGCCATATTCGTCAGGCCCCTTGTTGCCAAACTCCACGTAGAAACGGGGCTTGGGCAGATTGGCTGCGGCGATCCGGCCATGTACTTCGTCGATGGCATGCTGGTACTCGTCTGCGAGCTGGCGAGCGCGAGGCTCGGTGCCCGCAATCTTGCCGAGCAGCAAGGTACTGGCCTTGTGATTGGCGGGGAGTTCCATGTTGTAGTCCACGACCACCACGGGCAGACCGGCCTGTTCGAGACGGGCCACGTCCTGGCCAAGACCTTTGTATTGCCAGTCGGCCAGGACGACGACGTCGGGTTTGAGGGCGAGCACTTTTTCCACCGAGAAGGTCTGCACTTCTACCTCGCCTACGTCGGCTATCTCCTTGAGAGAGGGGCGATGGGCGGTAAAGAGGGACCAGTTGGCAGGACGCCAGCCTTCCCAGGCCTCGCGGGAGATGCCGACGACCCGATCGAAGGCCTGTTCGCCACCGACGGCCATGTAGTCTTCAAAGTAAAATGCGAGCACTACCCGCTTGGCGGGGAGATCGACCTGGACTTCCCGTCCCAGCACATCTGTCAGGGTTTCAACTTTCGCCTGTGCGGTGCCAAACAAGCAGCAAAGGCTTGCCAGCACCAGGCTGGCATAGCGGGAGAAAAGTGTCATCTGCGTGTGAACTCCATCTTGTCTTGTGGTTTTTTGTCGTTTTTGTCACCGGCAACCTGAGGTCGCCGCTGGGTTCTCCACCGGGTGGAGGAGGGAATGAGCCGGAGAGACCCCGGCTGACACTCAGTGCGCGTTGTGCTGATGAATGCCCAGCATGAAGGTGCCCTGGGGACGGATGGGCAGGTAGTGCTGGTAGAACGCCTGATAGGTGGCCAGGGGGTCGAGATCCTGGAAGAGGTCCGGATAGAGGGCCTTGGCCATGAACTCGATGAGGGCGGCATCCATGATGCTGCGGGTGGCGCCGTGATAGACCGCGTAGAGGCGACCCTGCTTCACCGCAGGCAGCTCGCTCCAGCCCGGACGGGCAGCAAAGCCTTGCAGACGCTGGCGCACTGTCTCTTCCGACACATCCTGGCCCACCTGCATGGCGACAGCACTGCTCACGCTCTCGTAGCCCGCCATCAGGATCACCTCGGGCTTGCTCGCCAGCAGTTGCTCCGGGTGGATGGGACCCCAGCGATCGACGAAGGGGGCGGCCACGTTGTCGCCACCGGCCAGCAGGGCCATGGCGCCCCACATGTCCTTGCCATAGGTGTAGCTGTACTCGGCCGGACCCTTGTCACCCAGCTCGATGTAGACCCGGGGCGGCGTGCGCTTCGCGGCGGCGATGCGGGAGGTGATGGTGTCAATCTTGGCCTTGTACTCGTCGGCCATCTTCCGGGCGCGGGCCTCCTGGCCGGTCAGCTTGCCAAGCAGCAGGGTGCTCGCCATGTGCTGTGCCAGGGTCTGGGCGTTGTAGTCGATGACCACCACCGGGATCCCCGCCTGCTCAAGGCGTGGCAGGTCGGCGCTCAGGGCCTCATATTGCCACTTCGCCAGGATCACCAGGTTGGGCTTGACCGCCAGGGTCTTCTCGATGGAGAAGCTCTGATCCTGCACGTTGCCAAGGTCCGGGACCTTGGCCAGTTGTGGCTGGCTGGCCACGTAGATAGACCAGATGGCGGGACGGGACTTCATGAACCAGCCCAGGGACATGCCCACCAGGCGTTCGGCCCCGCCTTCACCGGCCACCGCCAGGTAATCTTCGGGATAGAAACCGAGCACGATGCGGTTTGCCGGAAGGCTCAGGGAGACCTTGCGGCCCATCACATCTTCCACTTCAACGGGGGGGGTGGCCTGCGCCATCCAGCTCACCAGGACGAGCTGGCCGAGCAGCAGCAACTTTGCCAGGGGGTGACGAAACATCTTGTAGCACCTCGAGAATAGAGACGGTCAAAAAAGAAAGTGAGAACTATTGCTATTCGCGGGCGCAAAAGCAACAAACGTTTGTGTCATCCCCTCTCTTGTTATTTCTGTCATTACTGGAACCGGTTCCACAAGAGCACCAGGAGAGCGTTCCACCCCCGGTTTTCTGCCTTCTCGGGCCACGAAGGGGGTGGCGCCCGGTATGGCGCCCATGGATTTGCCCATGAACCGGAGTCTGTGAGTGGGGTTGCTCACGAGATGGTAGCGGGCAGAGGGCCGCCGTAGTGCTCCCCCCGTCTGCACCGGCGCCGATGTCGCTCCCTGACAGAGGCCGCCAGCAGGGGCTAGGGGGCGACAACTTCCTGCGCAGCGATGGCAGACACTGCCCATTCGGGTATTGCCCGTCACCTTGGCGCAACATTTTGTTGTCATTGTTAGCCAGCTCGCAGTAGCCCCGGCGCCGACGGGGCAGAGTGGGCGCGCAGTTTCGGCCGGGGGCTGACATGCCTCCCGTTGATGGCTGCATCCAAGGTGCTGCGGCCCGCCTTGTGCGGGGCGCCAATAACATGATCTGCAAATAAAAAAGGAAACTGACCATGTCAGGAAGACACTCTCTGGTGGCGCTGGCCGTCGGGCTGGCGCTCGCTGGACAGGCACAGGCGCAACTGCTTATCACCGAATACCTGGAAGGGTCCGGCAACAACAAGGCGGTGGAGCTGAGCAACCTCGGCAGCGACCTCGTCGATCTCTCCCAATACCGGCTGGCCCTCTACGCCAACGGCAAACCCATCAGCGAATCCCCCACCAACAGCCTAGCGCTGCAAGGCACCCTGGCCCCGGGCGCCAGTCTGGTGCTGGCCAACCCCTCCGCAAATGCCGAGATCCTGGCCAAGGCCAATCAGACCAGCGGCAACCTGGTGTTCAACGGCGACGATGCCCTGGTGCTCTATCGCGGCAGCGAGATAGTGGACAGCGTCGGCCTGGTGGGGGTGGATCCGGGCACGGCCTGGGTGTCGGGGAGCGTCTCGACCCTGGACATGACCCTGCGCCGCAAGGCCACCGTCACCATGGGCCGGACCGATGCAACCGCCCCCTTCGATCCGGCGCTGGAATACGTGGCCGCCCCGAAAGATGACGCCAGTGGTCTGGGGTGCAGTGGCGATGGCCCCTGCGATGGCACCCAGCCGCCCGCTTTCGTCTGCCCGGTGGAGAGCCTGGTGCCGGTGCCCGTCATTCAGGGCCCGGGCAGCAGCAGCCCGCTGGTGCCGGCCGGCAAGTTCGAATCGGACCAGGCCTATGCCACCCGCGGCGTGGTGACCCAGGTGGTGAGCGGCCTCTACAAGGGCTTCTTCATTCAGGACGAGCAAGGGGATGGCGATCCGGCCACCTCCGACGGCCTCTTCGTCTACACCACCCAGGCCAACGCTGCCGTCGTGCCGGGGGCCGAGGTGTGCGTTTCGGGCAAGGTGAAGGAGTATTTCAACCAGACCCAGCTCAACGCCGACGAGCTGGTGGTGACCCGGCCGCAAGGGGCAATCCCGGCCGCGGTGGATCTGCTGCCGGTGGCGGGGGAGAGTTTGAGCCAGCTGCTGGAACGTCACGAGGGGATGCAGGTGCGGCTGGTGCCGGGTTCCAGCCTGGTGGTGACCCGCAACTTCAGCTTTGATTACGACGGCAAGCGCAACAACCTGGTGCTCTCTTATGGTGCGCCGCTCATCAAGTCGACCCAGAAATTTGCCGCCATGAGCCAGGAGGCGAGCGACTGGGCCCTGCGCAACCAGCAGAACCAGCTGGTGGTGGAGACCGACGCCAAGGCGCCGGATGGCGTGCTGCCCTGGTTCCCCGGCTTCAACGCCGAGGACGGTTACCTGCGCATCGGCGACAAGCTCAACGGGCTGGAGGGGGCCCTTGGTTACTCCTACAACCTGTTCAGGCTGGTGGCCAGCAACCGCATCGACGCGAGCCAGATTGATCACAGTGGCTGGGATCGGGTGGAAACCCCCGAGCTCGCCGAGGCGGGGGATCTGCGGGTTGCCAGCTTCAACGTGCTCAACTTCTTCACCACGGTCGTGGGGGGCGATGCCAACCCCACCGGTAGCAACCGGGGCGCCCTGACGGTGGCGGAGTTCGAGTTGCAGCGCACCAAGATCGTCAGCGCCATCACCCGCCTCAATGCCGACGTGGTGGGGCTGATGGAGATCGAGAACAACGGCTACGGCGACAACTCCGCCATCGCCAACCTGGTGGCGGCCTTGAACGCCGCCCAGCCGGATGAGGCGGATCACTACCGCTGGATTGCCTCGCCGGATGGCAAGCCCATTGGCACCGACGCCATCACGGTGGGGCTCATCTACCGGCCCGCCAGCGTGAGCCCGCAAGGGGCCGCCAGCCTTATCGCGCTGCCGGTGCAGCAGGCCGAAGCGGTGGACGCCAGCGGCAAGCCGGTGACCATCAATCAGGGAATGCGCGAGTCGCTGGTGCAGCGCTTTAGCTCGCACAAGGGGGATGCGCCGCTGACCCTGGTGGTCAACCACCTCAAGTCCAAGGGCTCCGCCTGCTTCGAGGATTACCCCGACTACGCCACTGCCGATCCGCTGGATGGCCAGGGCCACTGCAACGCGCTGCGGGTCTCTGCCGCCAAGGTGCTGGGGGAGCAGCTCAAAGATTTGGCCGGGGATCTGCTGCTCATCGGCGACATGAACGCCTATGGCATGGAGGATCCCATTCGGGTGCTGACCGACTATGATCCGGCCGCCCAGGCGCGCCAGATCATGAGCGCCTCCTTCACCACTCTGGCGGGTCAGCCCTTTGAGGAGAGCGGCAGCGCCCTGGGCAAGGGGTATGGGTTTGTGAACCTCAACACCCGCTTCCACGGCACCGACACCTACTCCTACAGCTACGAAGGGGAGCTCGGCAACCTGGATCACGCCCTGGCAAACCCGAGCCTCGCGGCCAAGGTGATCGGCATCGAGGATTGGCACATCAACTCCGCCGAGAGCAACTTCTTCGAGTACGGCAGCAAGTACAGCGGCCAGCTGGTGAAATCCGAGGGCCCCTTCAGCGCCTCGGATCACGATCCCGTGCTGGTAGCCATCCAGTATCCGCTGCCGCCCGCCGGGGTATTGAGCCTCGAGAGCGCCGCTGCGAGCGTGGAGGAGGGCAACACCCTGGTCTTGAGCGTGGCGCGCCGCGATGGCAGCCATGGGGAGGCGAGCGTGAGTTATCGCATCGCCCATGGCAGCGCGGACGCAGGCGACGTGGCGCCCCTCACCGGTACCCTGCACTGGGCCGCCGGGCAGAGCGAGCCCCAGACCATCAGCATCCCGGTGAAGAGCGACACCCTGCACGAAGGGGACGAGACCTTTACCCTGGAGCTGTTTGACCCGAGTGGTGCGACCCTGGGCGAGCAGCACCAGACCGTGGTGACCATCAAGGACAAGCTGGCACCGTCCACCATCTCGCTGGCTCAGGCCAGTATCACGGTGAACGAGGGGCAGTGGTTTGCCGAGATCCCCCTGGTGCGAAGCGGCGATCTGAGCAAGCCGGCCCGGGCCCGGGTGGCCCTTGACGGGGTCACGGCGCGCTGGGGGCTGGATTTCCTGCCCTGGTTCGGTCAGTCGGTGAGCTGGGCTGCGGGCGAGGGGGGCAGCAAGTCGGTCAAAGTGCTGATCATCGATGACTGGTTCGTCGAGCCCACCGAGCAGTTCAGGGTGAGCCTCGATCGGGTGGAAGGGGGCCAGCCCGGCGCCCTGCAGCAGACCCGGGTCGACATCCAGGACAACGACAAGCCCTGGTGGCCCTTCGGTCGCCACTGAGGATGATTGAGCAAAAGAAAGGGGCCTGCGGGCCCCTTTCTATTGAGAACACTTTTGTTGGGAAGACCTGTTGCAGACAGGTTGGGTTGCGAAGATGAAAAAGGCCCACCGTCATGGTGGGCCTTCCTCATGGCAGGGCGCTCCTAACGGAGTATCAACCCTGCGCGTTGCTCAGTACCAGCTTGCCATCCTTGACCGGAATGGTGGGGCCGGGTTGCTTCTCCATGCGTACCACCCCTTCCTGGCCGGCGAGGCGGTAGGTGACGTCATAGCCGATGGTGCGGGTGCTGCTCTCCTGCACCGTCTTGCAGCGCTGCTCCGTGGTGGTGTAGGTATCACCCGCCTGCATGTTGCCCTGCACCTGATTCCCGGCATAACCCCCTGCCACGGCACCGGCGGCGGTGGCCACCTTCTTGCCGCTGCCACCGCCAAACTGGTGGCCGACCACGCCGCCCAGGGCTGCGCCAACCACGGTACCCAGGATCTTGTGCTCGTCCTGCACCGGCTTGCGGTGGGTCAGGGTGACGTTGCGGCACTCCTGACGTGGCGTCTTGATGGTCTCGGTCACCGGCTTGCTGGCCAGCACCTCGGCAAACTGGGGCTCTGATGAAAACAGGGATCCGCTGGCGACCGCCGACAATGCCAGCGCAGAGGCCACACCGATCCCGACACCTGCCAACATGGATTTGTTCATCACTCTTCTCCTCGTACTCATACCCGTTGAGGGCTTGGGATCATTCTTGGCATTTTGCGCCGCAGGCTCAAGGCAAGGGCCACGGGATCGCGACAGGGGCTGACTGCGCAAAAAGTGACCGCACAAAAATAGCGTCGGCGATTGGCGACAAAGAAGAGACCTATGTGGAGGGATTGAGGTTGACGGGTTGCGGCAACATGGGTTGATAACTGCCCAGTGCGCCCATGTCCAGGATGGTGTAGTCCGCCAGATCCGGCGTGGCAGGGTCACGCTTGAGGCTCAGTTTGAGGGTGTCCAGCATGAGCGTCTCCAGCGCAAGGCGGTACTCCATGAACTCGGCTTCGGTCAGCCGAAGCTGGGCGGTGATGAGATAGGCCTGACGATCGCGGGGCGTCAGGTGCTGGACGCGTGCCTGCAACCCTTCGATGACTTGATTCTTGAAGCGCAGGGGGAAGCGGGCCGAGTCCCGAAATGCCACGTGCCGGGGCACCAGCAGACGAAAGCTGAGTCCGCTCTGCAGCGCCACGAGTCCGAGCTGCTCGAGCTCGCGCAGATACAGATAAAGCGAGGGGGCATTGAGCCCGAAGTGCTGGCACAGCGCATCGGGATCCGTGCCCTGTTGCAGGATCTGCAGCAACAGGCTGTAGAGCTCGGGGCGCTGGCAGAAGGCGGCATCCTGCTGCGGCGTGAAGTGGACGACGCTTGCGGCCAACTGCTCTGCCTCCGTCAGGATCTGGGAGAGGGGAACGCCGAGGAGCGTGGCAATCGCCAGCATGCGGTCCAGAGTGAAGGGTTGAGTCTGATTGAGCAGTCGTTTGACACTGGCTTCCGACATGTTCAACTCCCCCGCCAGCGCCTTGTACGAGATGCCGGCGCGCTTGAGGTGGCGCTTGAACAACTGGCACATGGCGTGATCGATGCTGTCTCTGTCCCGAGGGGGGATCCTCTCTCTATCCATTTGGTATCTCCTGGTGACCATTCATTTGTATTTATGGCCTTGATGTGGTCTTGGCGTGATGCTTTGCTCTCTTTTAGCACAGGAGAGGTAGTCATGTATCGCGATCAGATGAGGGGCGGTGTTCAGTGGATAGACAGGAGTGAGCACAGCCTGTGGGTGAGTGGGGGGCTCAGGGGACTGGCGATGCCCCCCGTAGTCAACGTACTGGCGTGCCTTCTGGTTTGTCTGATGTTTGTGCTGGCGGCATTGATTTGAGGCTCGTTCATGCTCCTTGGCAAGGTGGTCGGTGGGGGCATGTGTCATCTCCTCACCACCCTAAGACGTTTCGCTAATACCTGGGCTCGGCCCCCCTTGATACCCTTTCATCCGGTTCCAGCCGGCATCCTGGCCCCGCATCAGGGCGCAATGCCGGTCGTGGTGAACCGCGAGAGCCACCCCGTTTTGTGCCCCTGTGAGGAAGGATCCGATGACAGAGCAGAACATGTACGACGCCGGCCTTGGCAAGACGCCCGCCAATTTCGAGGCGCTGACCCCCTTGAGCTTTCTGGGGCGGGCAGCCCGGGTCTATCCCGACTATCCGGCGTTGATCCACGGGCCCCTGCGCCAGAGCTGGGCTCAGACCGAACGCCGTTGCCGCCAGCTCGCCTCGGCCCTGCGCCGTCGCGGCATTGGCGAGGGGGACACCGTCTCCATCGTCGCCCCCAATGTGCCGGCCATGTTCGAGGCGCACTTCGGGGTGCCCATGAGCGGCGCCGTGCTCAACACCATCAACACCCGGCTCGATGCGGACGCCATGGCCTTCATCTTTCAGCACGCCCAGAGCAAGGTGGTGCTGGTGGACCGGGAGTTCGGCGCCCTGGTGCGAAAGGCGCTCTCTCTCATTGACAGCCAGCCCCTGGTGCTCGCCATCGACGATCCCCTCTACCGGGAAGGGGAGCTGGTCGGCGAGCTCGACTACGAGGGGTTCATCGCCCTGGGGGACGGGGACGAACCCGGCTGGCTGCCGGCGGACGAGTGGCAGGCCATTTCCCTCAACTACACCTCCGGCACCACGGGGAACCCCAAGGGGGTGGTCTATCACCATCGCGGCGCCCACCTCAATGCGGTCAACAATGCCCTCTCCTGGGAGCTGCCCAAGCACCCGGTCTACCTCTGGACCCTGCCGATGTTTCACTGCAATGGCTGGTGCTTCCCCTGGACCCTGGCGGCCACCGCCGGGGTGAGCGTCTGTCTGCGCCACGTGCAGGCGGCGGCCATCTACGGGGCGCTGCGCGAACACAAGGTGAGCCATTTCTGCGCCGCCCCCATCGTGCTCAATATGCTCAACAATGCCGATCCGGCCCTCAAGCAGGGACTCGACCACCCCGTCAAGGCGATGACGGCGGGGGCAGCGCCGCCCGCCACCGTGATCGCCGGCATGGAGGCCATGGGGATCGCCGTGACCCATGTCTATGGCCTCACCGAAACCTATGGCCCCTGCGTGGTGTGCGAGCCGCAAAGACGCTGGCAGGGGCAGGATGCCACCACGCTCTCCCGTCTCAAGGCGCGCCAGGGGGTGGCCTCCCCCCTGCAAGGGGAGATGCGGGTCATCAACCCCGTCAGCGGCGAGCCGGTCCCCATGGATGGCAAAACCCTGGGAGAGATAGTGCTGCGGGGCAACATCGTCATGAAGGGCTACCTCAAGAACTCGGCGGCGAGCGAAGAGGCGATGGCACAGGGATGGTTTAGAAGCGGGGATCTCGCGGTCTGGCACCCGGACGGCTATGTGGAGATCAAGGACAGATCCAAGGACATCATCATTTCCGGCGGGGAGAACATCTCCAGCCTGGAGGTGGAGGACGTGCTCTATCGCCACCCCGATGTGGAAGAAGCCGCGGTGATCGCCATGCCGGACGAGACCTGGGGGGAGGTGCCCTGCGCCTTCGTCAAGCTCAAGGAGGGGCGCGAGCTCACCCAGGCCGAGCTCATTGCGTTCTGCCGCGAGCAGATGGCCCACTTCAAGGCCCCCAAGCGCATCATCTTCACCCCGCTGCCCAAGACCTCCACCGGCAAGGTGCAAAAATTCATGCTGCGCAAGCAGTTGGCGTGACGACAAAGGCGCCGCGCCATCAACGGGCCTGCGGGCCCGTTTTGTGTTGCGTGATGCAAAGAAGCAGGGCCTCGCCGGTAGCGGTCGCCAGCCAACAAGACGTGCCTTTCGAGCCCGTCCCGGCTTACCATGGCCGCCATGTCCCGCCAGCCTGAGGATGCCTGTGAGAAAATCGGACCGACTGTTTCAACTGACCAACCTGCTGCGGGCGCATCAACCCCTGACCGCCCGGGATCTGGCGACGCGCCTGTGCGTGTCGGAGCGCACCATCTACCGCTATATCGACGATCTCTCTTTGGCGGGCATTCCGGTTTACGGGGAAGCCGGGCTGGGCTATCGGCTGAGCGAGGGGTTCGAGATGGCCCCGTTGCAACTGAGTGCGGCCGAGCTGGAGGCCCTCATCACCGGGGTGAACCTGGTGGCGGTGCTGACGGGCAAGGGGATGGCCGATCCGGCCCGCGCCCTGCTCGCCAAGATTGAGGCGGCCCTGCCCGCCAAGGAGGCCCGGGCACCTCGCGTCCCCGTGGTGCGGGTGCCGGACTATTCCACGGCGCAGCCTGCATACGCTCGCTGGGACAGGTTGCACGACGCCATCACGGCCGGTCACTGGCTGCACATTGGCTACCGGGATGCCAGCGCCAGCAGGACGGAACGTCAGCTCTTTCCCCTCGGGCTCTTCTACTGGGGCGGATGCTGGACGCTCGGCGCCTGGTGTGCGCTGCGCCGGGCCTACCGGGATTTCAGGGTTGATCGCATCGACACCCTGGCGACGTGCCGACCGGGAGAAGGGGCACCACCTGGCGCGACCCTGGCCGATTACCTTGCCCTGCGCCAGTCGGACGCGTTCCCCCCTGGGCGCAGTGGCGCCGAAAAGGTCATTCAGGACTGACACAAGGCTGTCAGTAGCCCTTCGTTATGCTGGGTTCTCCAGACCATCCACAACGGAGAAAAAAGATGATCATCAAGGGTGACATGCAACAGGCAGGGGGCGTCGAATTTGCCACCTTCAGGCTCAGGGAAGGGGTGACGGAGGCTGATTTGCTCGCCCTGTCACGGCGGGTCGAGTCCGAGTTTCTTGTCCAGCAATCCGGGCTCATCATGCACTGCCTGCTGCGCGGCGCCGACGGCCTTTATGCGGACGTGGTGATGGCCCCCAGCCAGTCGCTGGTGGAAGCCTACTGCCAGCAGTGGCTGCACAACGACGTGGCAGGGGAGTACCTGACCCTGCTTGACCATCACTCGGTCAACATGAGCTTCTGGACCCGTATCGGCTGAGGGCGGCGCGGGGCCTGCCATTCCCCTGTGAGGTGGCAATCATGAAATGAAACGGGCCCATAGGGCCCGTTTTGTTGAACAGAATTCAATAATTACTTCGTGTGGCGCTCATGCAGGCGCTGCACCACATCCTTCAAACCCAAGCCTTCGTTTTGCAGCAAGACGGTCAGGTGGTAGAGCAGGTCAGCGGATTCGTTGATGAGCTCTTCTCTGTCTTTCGCCATGGCGGCCAGGGCCACTTCCACCCCCTCTTCACCCACCTTCTGGGCGATGCGCTTGGTGCCTTTGCCATAGAGGCTGGCGGTGTAGCTGGTGGCGGGATCTGCCCCTTTGCGTGATGCCAGGATCTGTTCGAGCTCGGCCAGGAAGCCGAGCGGCGGCACGGGGTGGCCGTCGAAGCAGGAGGGGTTGCCCAGATGGCAGGTGGGGCCGACCGGGTCGGCGGCAATGAGCAGGGAGTCCTGATCACAGTCGGTGGTGATGGCGACGAGCTTGAGCACATGGCCCGAGCTCTCGCCCTTGGTCCACAGGCGCTGCTTGCTGCGGCTGAAGAAGGTGACCTGGCCGGTGGTCTGGGTCTTTTCCAGCGCCTCGCGGGTCATGAAGCCCTGCATCAGCACTTCGCCGCTGAGGGAATGCTGGACGATGGCGGGGATCATGCCCTCACACTTGGCCCAGTCCAGGCGCTCGGCCAGCGGCAATGCATTGTCTACTGCTTGATTATTCACGGATGGCGACTCCTTCGTTTTTCAGCCAGCGTTTCAATTCGGGAATGGGAATGAGGCCCTTGTGGAACACCGAGGCGGCCAGCGCCCCGTCCACGTCGGCCAGGGTAAAGGCATCGCGAAAGTGCTCCATGGCCCCGGCGCCGCCGGAGGCGATGAGGGGCACCTTGCACACGGCGCGCACCAGCTTGAGCTGCTCAAGGTCGTACCCCTGACGCATGCCGTCCTGGTTCATCACGTTGAGCACTATCTCCCCCGCGCCCCGGCGCTGCACTTCCTGTACCCACTCCAGGGTGGTCCAGGTGGTGGTGCGGGTGCGGCTCTCGTCGCCGGTAAACTGTTTGACCTGATATTGACCGAGGGCGGTATCGAAGTAGGAATCGATACCCACCACCACGCACTGCACGCCGAAGCGCTCGGCGAGCCGGGTGATCAGGGTGGGATCGGCCAGGGCGGGGGAGTTGATGGAGACCTTGTCGGCACCGAATTCCAGGATCTGGCGGGCATCCTCCACGCTTTTGATGCCGCCGGCGACGCAGAAGGGGATGTCGATGACTTCCGCCACCCGGCTTACCCAGCTCTTGTCCACTACCCGTTCGTCGCTCGAGGCGGTGATGTCATAGAAGACCAGCTCATCGGCGCCCTCGGCGGCGTAGCGGCGGGCGAGGTCGACAATGCCGCCCATCACCTCGTGGTTGCGAAACTGCACGCCCTTGACCACCACGCCATCTTTGACGTCGAGGCAGGGGATAATACGCTTTGACAACATGCTCATTGCTCCATGTAAAGCACGGTTAAAGAAACGTCGTTCTGCCGCCGGCGTTGGCCCGGGCGGCGGACGGGAACACGGTTGGCATGCCTTGAACGGGGGCCCATGAAGGGAGAAACGACAGGCCCGGCAGGCCGTCTCGTCGCCTCTGGGCACCCCACTATATGCATGACTTCATTCAGTGATTCAACCCTTTGTCGCCCTTCACCTGCCCCGGATGGCAGGCTGGCGCCTCGGGGAGGGGAGCCCGATCGTCCGGGTGGGTCTCGTCCGTTGCCATATGCTGGCGCAGGGTGAGCAGGGCGGCATCAAAATCAAACGCCTTCAGTTGCCTGGTCAGGGTGTCGCTGCGAGACCCCAGCATGAGGCGAAGGGGACCGGCATACTGCTCGTAGAGGGGGATCACGGCGGTGTCGCTTTGCACCAGCAGGGCTTCCATCTGGCCCAGCAGTTGCTGGCGCCACTGATCCCCCAGGGGCACCAGATCGGTGGTCGGGGCGGCGAGATCGTCCCCGAGCAGAGCGCAAAGGGCGGCGATCTCTTCATCGATGGATGACATGAGTCCGGTGGGCTCAGTGTCGCCGCCCGCGATGGCCTGCTCCAGGGCCAGGCAGTGGCGCGACAGCTCACGTGCCCCCAGGGTGCTCGCCACGCCGCGCAGGCTGTGGACCATGCGGGTTGCACCGTTGTGCTCCCCGGCCTGCAAGTGGCGGTGCAGCCGGGCCATGTCCTGGCCATGCTCATGGATGAAGTAGCGAAGCAGGGCCAGGTATTTCTCCTGATTGCCGTTGAGGGTCGCCAGCCCCTGGTCGAGATCCAGGCCCGGGTGTGCCTGCAGGCGGGCAAGGGGGCCTGTCACGGGATGGCGAGTGCTGTCGTCCGGGGCAAGCTCGGGGACCTTGCCCTGGGGCAACCAGCGCTGCAGGGCTTCAAACAGCTTGGCGGGGGTGACGGGTTTGGCAATGAAATCGTTCATGCCGGCCGATGCGCTCGCCTTTCTGTCCTCCTCAAAGGCGCTGGCGGTGAGCGCCAGGATGGGCAGCCTGTCCATGCCGGGCAGGGCCCGGATGGCGCGGGTGGCGCTGTAGCCATCCATCACCGGCATCTGTATGTCCATCAGGATGAGGTCGAAGGGATGCTGGCTGACGAGGGCCAGGGCCTCCTGGCCGTTGACGGCCGTCTCGATGACGAGGCCGCTGTGGCACAGGAGCTCGAGCACCACTTCCCGGTTGATGGCGTTGTCTTCCACCAGCAGGATCCGGGCGTGGCGAGGGAAGCTGAAGGCCTGTTGGTTCCCCTGCTCGGACGGGGTCCGGGAAGGGGCGTCCTCCTTTGCCTTGAACAGCCTGGCGGTAAACCAGAAGCAGCTTCCCTGGCCTGGCTCGCTGGTGACTCCGACCTCACCCCCCATCAGGGCGGCGATCCGGCTGGTGATTGCAAGGCCAAGGCCAGTGCCGCCATATCTGCGAGTGGTGGAGACATCCGCCTGTTCGAACGCCTGGAACAGCTTCTCGCGCTGCGCAGGGGTGATGCCGATGCCGGTGTCTTCCACCTCGAAGCGCAGCAGGTAGCCGGTGGTGAGGGGGCGGGCCAGCCTGACGCGCAGGGTGACGGTTCCCTGCTCGGTGAACTTGATGGCGTTGGTCGCATAGTTGAGCAGGGCCTGGCGCAGGCGGGTGATGTCGCCGTGCACCCAGGCGGGGGTATCGCCGATGTCCGTCACTATGGTGAGCCCCTTGGCCCTGGCCTGGTCGTTCATCAGGGCGCGGACGTTGTCCAGCATGGCGGTGAGGGAGAAATCGGTCAGCTCCAGCGTCATCTTGCCCGCATCGATCTTGGAGAGATCTAGGATGTCGTTGAGGATGCTGAGCAGGTGCTGGGCGGCAGTGTCTATCTTGGTCAGCCGTTCGAGGTCGGTGGGATCCCGGGTGTCGCGCTTGAGCAGATAGGTGAGCCCCAGGATGGCGTTCATGGGGGTGCGGATCTCGTGGCTCATATTGGCAAGGAAGGCGCTCTTGGCGTGGTTGGCGCTTTCGGCCCGCTGGTGGGCCTGGGCCAGCTGCCGGGTGCGCTCGTTGACCATCTCCTCCAGGTGGTAGCGATACTGGTCCAGCTCCTCGCCGAGCTGCTTCTTCTCGGTGATGTCGGCCTGGACCGTGACGTAGTGGGTGATTTCGCCGCTCTCCTGGCGGATCGGCGACACCGTGGCCAGCACCTGGTAGTGGGAGCCATCCTTGCGCTGGTTGATGAATTCGCCATGCCAGCGCTGGCCGTGGTTGATGGCATCCCACAGGGCGACATAGCTGGCATCCGGGGTGAGGCCCGAGCGCAGCAGGGACGGGGTCCGGCCTATCACTTCGTGCTGCTGGTAACCGCTGGCGGCGAGGAAGGCGGGGTTGACGTACTCGATGCGCGCCCGGGTGTCGGTGATGAAGACGCCGTCAGGGCTCTGTTCGAGGGCCAGGGACAACTGGCGCAACTGCTGCTCGGCCAGCTTGCTCTGGGTGATGTCCAGATGGATGCCAAGGAGGCGCACGGGTCGCTGCTGGGCGTCCCGATAGACGCTCCCTTTGCTCACCAGCCAGCGGATGCCGCCATCTGGCAGCAGGATCCTGAACTCCAGCTCGACGGGGGCGCCGCTGACCGCCCGCTCCGCCAGCAACTGCTCGATGCGGGGCCTGTCATCCGGATGCAGGCAGGCCTGCCAGGCTGCCAGCTCGCCGAGCACCTCGGCACTGCGGCCATAGAGGCGGGCGCATTCCGGCGAGAAGAAGAGACGGTTGCTGACCATGTCCCATTCCCAGATGCCGACATGGGCCCCTTCCTGGGCCATCAGCAGGCGCTGCTCGCTCTCGCGCAGGGCGCTGCTGACGGTTTCGGCGCGCACCCGTGCACTGATGGCGTCGTCCATCAGGTTCAGGGCTGCGAGGCGAGCACGACGCTGGGTATCGAGCGCCATCTGCTGATTGTGTTGCAGGCGCTGCTCCGCGAGCTTGCGCTCTGTGATGTCCTGCACGGTGCCGTAGAGCTCGAGTATGGTGCCATCCCTGTCCCTGAGCGCCGCCCCGCGGGCAATGACCCAGGCGGTCTCCCCCTGCTCCGTGATCACTTCGGCATCGCACTCGTAGGGCTGCCCGTCCATCCTGCAGCGCTCGACGGCCTGGGCCACCGTGTGCCACCCCTCCTGAGTGAAGTATTTTCTGACCTCGGGATAGACGGCGGGGGGGAGGGCCGGATCCCGGCCATAGATGCGATAGATCTCCGGTGACCAGAAGTGGCTGTCATCGGCCACGCGCCAGCGCCAGTTCCCTATCTTGGCGAGACGCTGGGACTCGCGCAGTATGGCTTCGTTGCGGCGCAGCGCCTCCTCGGTCTCCTTGTTCTGCCGGTTGTCCTCGATGATGGAAATGAAGTAGTCGGGATTACCTTCGGCGTCGCGCACCAGGGCCACTGTCAGAGTGGTCCAGATGATCTCGCCCCCCTTGTGCAGGTAGCGCTTCTCCAGGGTGTAGTGGGGGATAGTTCCCGCCAGTACCCGGGCCACATGGGCCTCATCGAGGTAGAGATCGTCCGGGTGGGTCAACTGCTGGAACGTCATCCCGGTGAGTTCGTCGGCCCGGTAGCCCAGGATGTGGCACAGCCGCTGATTGACACGCAGCCAGTGTCCATCGGGGGAGACCAGGGCGATGCCGACCGCCGCCTGTTCGAAGGTGACCTGGAAGCGGTTCTCGCTCTGCTGCAACTGGTTCTGGGTGTTCATCAGCTCCTGCCAGCGCAGGACCTCTCTGGCCCGGGCGCGATGAAAGGCAGCACTGAGCACGCTGATGAGCAGTCCGTTGGCGATGAGCAGGCACCATTGCACCAGATCCTGGCCAGCCTCGACACTCAGTGAATAGATGGGGGGGAGCATGAAATAGCTGGTGACCAGGGCGGTGATCAGGGTGCAGAGCAGACCTGGCAACAAGCCCCCCAACAGGGCGCAAACGATGATGGGCAGCATGAAGAGAACCAGCAGCGGTCGCTCACCAAAGGCGATGGGCAGCTGGACACGGATTTGCAACATCAGAACGGGCAGCAGCACGGCCAGCAGGGAGATCCCCCAGCGCTGGGTGGAGGGGCGCACATGCCACAGGGGTGACCAGCTCATCATGGGAGATCCTCCGGTGGCATGGGGGCCTGGGGATAGGGGGGCGGCACTCCGAGCTGACGGGAGAGCCCGTTGATCTGGTGCTTGAGGGCCAGCATGGCGAGCTCCCTGTCTACCATCACCTTGTTGAACCGCTCCAGCTCATGGTTCTGCTGGCGCAGCTCGCTGGCCTGGCGGGTCAGGGCCTGTTCAACCTGCTCCCGTTCGGTGACATCGAGCAGAATGCCGATGATGGCGGGCTGGCCGAGGTAGTCGACGCGCCGCCCGTACAGCTCGACCTCTAGGGATTCCCCGTGCTGATGCAGGGCACTGAAGCGGGTGTGGATATCGCGCGCGTCCTGCTCGCACGCGTGCACCAGCTCGGCGACCCTGGTGCTGTCCTTGGGAGCGGCAAGGGCGTGCAACTGGCCAACGGCGATCAGCGCCCCCGGGGTGTCATAGCCAAACAGTCGGGCAAAACAGGGGTTGATGTAGCAGAGCCGACCCTGCTGGATGATGTAGATCCCGGCAAGGGATTGCTCCACCAGTGCACGGAACAGCCCCTCCCGCTCTCGCAAGTCGGCCTCGGCCCGTTTGAAGTCCGTGATGTCCCGAGAGATGCCGAAGATCCCGATCACCTGCCCCTCGCTGTCTTGCAAGGGGCCTTTGGTTGCGAGAAACACATGCTCGCCATCGGGCAGGGTCAGGTACTCCTCCTCGGTCTGCACCCGGTTGCGCTCTATGACCTGGCGCCCGGATGCCATCAGCATCTGCGCCTGCTGCGGCGGGAAGAGCGTCAGATCATCCTGGCCCAGCACCTCGTCAACCGGCTTGCCGACAAACTGGCTGGCGGCCCGGTTGAAGAGGATGTATCTGCCCTCCTTGTTCTTGGCGAAGATGGCGTCTTCCGAGCTGTCGGCGATGGCGGAGAGCAGTTGCAAGGCCTCCAGCCGCTGGGACTGGGAGTGCTGAAGCTGCTCGGCCATCTGCAGCCGGGTGTGCTGGCGCAGCAGGATGATGCCGGCGTTGGTGACAAAGAGCACCAGCAGGCCGATGAGACCGATCCAGACGCTCTCCTTGAAGGTGGCCTGGTAGAGTTCCGCCTTGTCGATCTTGGCCAGCAGGTACCAGTCCGTGTTCATGACCGGATAGACAACCCCGAAGACCTCGCTGCCCCGGTAATCCTGGCCATAAAGCACCTGGGGCGTGCCGCGTTCGGCGAGCCGCAAATACTGGGCAGCCAGCAGGGTGGGGTGGGTGACGGGATAGTGCAGGGTGAGAGCCGGTTCCGGGCGATAGCGCAGGCTGCTCAGATAGTGGACCTGATCCCCCTGCTGGCGAAACAGAATGGCTTCTCCGCTGCTGTCTGGGACGGGCCAGGACCCCAGGATCTGATCGAGCCAGCGATTTGCGCTTATCTGCATCACCAGCACGGGGGCAGGTCCTGCAGCAACCTCCAGATTGACCAGAAAGTCCAGCCTGGCGTGACCGCGATCATCGAGATAGGGACCAAGACGCATGACGTTGCCCTGCTCGAGCCGTGGCAGGGCGTCACGCAACGTGGCATTCATGGTGTCGCCACCCGGGGTATGCCACAGGGGCTGTCCGGCAGGATTGAACACGGCCGCACCGTGAAATCCGCGTACCGAGATGAATTCGAGCAGCCTTGCCAGTGGTGGCGTGATCGCTTCGGGTGAGGATGGTGCTTGTCCGGGACGATAGAAATCAGTACTGCCCAGACCCTTTATGAGCTGGTGAATATCCTGCTCGTGGGTTCCGAGCCACTCGGTGACGCGCTGGCTCTTGAGATCCGCGATGGCTTCGAGACGAGCCACCTCCTTGTTGCGTGCCAGTTCGATGTTGCGGGCGATGGCCATGGCGGTCAGGGCCAAAATGAGCCCGTTGAGCAACAGGAAGGGGATCCATTGACGCCTCGTAAAGACAGGTGTGCTGCCGGTGGAGTCAATGCGACGACGCAGCATGGCATAAAGCATGAGGGCCGTGATGAGGATGAAGAGCCAGCCCTTGATGGTGCTTGCCATGGCGAACTGGGCAGGGGTGCTGAACAGCCACTCCACCGCCTTGTCGGAGAGCAGGATCCACAGGCTTGCCACGGCGGCATAGGTGAGCACGACGTTGAGCACATGTGCCCGGGTCAGGGGAGCCTCAGCCATCCACGGCCTCGCTGCCATCCTGGTAGCGTTCGGCAATGGTGACGAACGCGTCGAAATGGCGATCGAAGGCGGTCACGACATCGGGATCGAAATGGTGGCCGCTGCCGGAGAGGATGAGGGCGCGAGCCTCGTCGTAGCTCATGGCCGGCTTGTAGACCCTGGCGCAGATGAGGGCGTCAAACACGTCTGCCAGCGCCATCAGGCGGGCCGAGAGGGGTATGGCGTCCCCTTGCAAGCCATCCGGGTAGCCGCTGCCATCCCACTTCTCGTGGTGCCAGTGGGCGATCTCCTTGGCCAGGGTGAGGAAGGCCAGGGGCTGCTCCATGTCCTGTTCGGCCTCCTCGATGGCATCGCTGCCGAGCTTGGCGTGGGTGCGCATGATCTGCCACTCCTCCGGGGTCAGCTTGCCCGGCTTGAGCAGGATGTGGTCGGGAATGCCCACCTTGCCGATATCATGAAGCGGTGCGGAGCGGCTCAGCAGATCGATGTAACCCGGGGTCAGGGTATCGGCGAAACGGGGGTGATCAGCCAGGGCGCTCGCCAGCAGACGCACATAGCCCTGGGTGCGCAGGATATGGTTGCCGGTTTCGGGGTCGCGGATCTCCGCCAGATGGGCGAGGGCGCGGATGGAGACCTGCTGGATCAGGTCGTTTTCCGCCATTCGCCGCGCGACCTCGGCTTCCAGCGCCGCATTCTGGTTTTGCAGACCGTCACGGGCCTGCTTGGCCTCCAGCTGGGTACGCACCCGGGCCTGAACGACCACCGGTTTGATGGGCTTGGTGATGTAATCAGCGGCGCCGAGGGAGAGGCCGAACTCCTCGCTCTGGGGGTCGGCGAGGGCGGTGAGCAGAACGACGGGAATACGGCTGCTGATCGGGGACTGACGCAATTGCCTGAGCACTTCATAACCATCCATGCCGGGCATCATCACATCCAGCAGGATGAGGTCAGGCTTTGGATCCGCGCTGACGATGCGCAGGCATTTTTCCCCGCTCTGCGCAGCCAGCACGCGGTAATGAGGCGAAAGCAATTCGGTCAGTACCATCAGATTTTCGGGTGAGTCGTCGACGATCAGGATGGTGGCGTTGTGAGGTGTCAACATATGTCTTCCATGACGCTATCCCTGTGAGGTCGAGTATAGAGCCAATTGCTGCCAAATCATAAGGTTCGCCCCCATCGGGGAGAAAGAGGCCTGCCCGGATGGGCAGGCTGTCTGATGCCGGAAAGGGGCGCGTCACGCAGCGCGGCCGTCACCCCAGCAGTGAATGGCTTCTGCCACGTCAAACTTGCCCTCCAGCAGGGCACGGCCGAGGATGATCCCCTTGACGCCGGTTCCCTTGAGCGCCTCGATATCCGCCAGACCGCCGATACCGCCGGACGCCTGGAAGCCGACGCTCGGGTAGCGGGCGCAGAGATCCCGGTAGAGTTCGACGTTGGTGCCCGCCAGGGTACCGTCCCGGCTGATGTCGGTGCAGAGCACGTGTCTGAGTCCGGCGGGGAGGAAGCGCTCGATCAGCGCCTCGATGGAGATGCCGCTGTTCTCCTGCCAGCCAGCCACTGCGATGTGGCGGTTGCCCTGTTCATCGATGTTGACATCCAGGGCCAGCACGATGCGCTCGGGGCCATATTTCTCCATCCAGCTGGCCACCAGATCCGGGGATTTGACGGCGGTGGAACCGATCACCACCCGGCTGGCGCCGGCCGCCAGCAAGTCGGCCACGTCCTGTTCGCTGCGCACGCCGCCGCCGACCTGCACCGGTGCCTCGGTGGCGGACAGCAGCTGGGCGATGAGGGCCAACTGGCGGGCCTTGGCATCCTTGGCGCCGTCCAGATCCACCAGGTGCAGCTGCGCCGCCCCCTGGCTGACATAGTCATCGAAGCGGGCCTGCGGGTTGTCGCTGTAGGCGGTTTTCTGGCCGTAGTCGCCCTGATAGAGGCGCACGACCTGACCGTTGATGAGGTCGATTGCGGGAATAATCATGCCTGTCATAGCTCCAGAAAGTTTTGCAGTAGGCGGGCACCGGCCGGGCCGGATCGCTCCGGGTGGAATTGGGCGCCAAAGAAGTTGTCCCGCCCGACGATGGCGGTAAAGGGCAGGCCGTAGTCGCAGGTCGCCAGGGTCGCGTCGGTCACCTCCAGCGCATAGGAGTGGACAAAGTAGAAGTAGCTGCCGCTGGGAATGCCTTTGAGTAGCGGGTGGGTTTCGTCGTGCTCAATCTGGTTCCAGCCCATGTGGGGCAGGCGCAGGTTGCCCACCTCCATCAGGCGGATCCTGCCAGGCACGATGCCGAGGCAGTCGATGAGCGCTCCTTCGCTGCCATCGGTGCTCATGTTCTCTTCCGAGGCCTGTGCCAGCATCTGCATGCCGAGGCAAAAACCGAGCAGCGGCTGCTTGGCGGCGCGAATGAGGGGCACCAGTTCCCGCTCATTGAGGTTCTTCATGGCGGCGATGGCGGTGCCGACGCCGGGCAGGATCAGCTTGTCCGCCTGCTCGATGTCGGCGGCCTTGCAGCTCACCCTGGGCTGCACGCCGAGGCGCTCGAACGCCATGCGCACCGAGGCGAGGTTGGCGCAGCCGGTGTCGATGATGACCAGGTTCTGTTTCCCCATCACAGCACCCCCTTGCTGGAGGGAAGCTCGCTCCCTTCCACGCGAATGGCCTGGCGCAGGGCGCGCCCAAAGCCTTTGAACAGCGCCTCCACCTGATGGTGGGTGTTGCCGCTGCCCACCTTCATCTGCAAGGTGATGGCCATGGCGTCAGAGAGGGAGCGGAAGAAGTGGGGCACCATCTCGGTGGCCATCTCTCCCACGCTGTCGCGACCAAAGCCGCTCGGGCAGTCGAACACGAAGTAGGGACGGCCGCTCAGATCCAGCGCCGTGGCCACGTCCAGCTCGGTCAGCGAGGTGTTGTCAGCCTCCTGGCGGGGACGCCCATCGATCACCGCCTGCACCTCGTCCATCGCCAGCACGAAGCCGAAGCGGCCGATGCCGCGCTTGTTGCCAAGGGCCTGGCGCAGGGCTTGACCCAGCGCCAATCCCACATCTTCCACCGTGTGGTGATCGTCGATGTGCAGATCGCCGCTCACTTTGAGCTTGAGGCGAAAGCCCGCGTGGGTCGCTATCTGATCCAGCATGTGATCGAAGAAGCCGATGCCGGTGGCGATCTGGTTGCCACCGCTCTTGTCGAGATCCACCGCCACCTGGATGCGGGTCTCCTTGGTGTAGCGCTCCACCTCGGCCACGCGCCCCTTGGAGAGCAGCTGATCACGAATGGCAGTCCAGCCGTGATCTTGCGGGTGGTAGCGTATGCCGCGGATGCCCATGTTTTCGGCAAGCTGGATGTCGGTCTGTCTGTCGCCAATCACGAAGGAGTTGGCAAAGTCGATGCGGCCCGAGGCGAGATACTCCTTCACCAGCCCAAGGTGAGGCTTGCGGCAGCTGCAACCGTCGGTGGGGAAGTGGGGACAGATCAGCACTTGCTCCCAGGTGACGCCCTGGGATTCGAAGAGGTGCATCATCAGGTCGTGAGGCGGCTGGAAGTTTTCAAGGGGCAGGCTGGCGGTGCCGAGCCCATCCTGGTTGGTCACCATCACCAGCACGTAGCCGGCGGCCTGGAGCTCACGCAGCACAGGTATCACCATGGGCTCGAAGCGCAGCTTCGCAAGACTGTCCACCTGCTTGTCGGTGACCGGCTCCTCGATCAGGGTGCCGTCACGGTCGATAAACAAAAACGGGGTTTTCATCGCTACATCCTTGCTTGTCTTACAGAGAGGGTGGGGGCAGGTCACGCAGCACGGCCAGCACGGCGTCCATTTCGCCCTGATAGCCGATGGTGATGCGGATGCTGTTGTCAAGGCCAGGCTTGCTGGAGAAATCACGCAAGATGATGCCGGCGGCCTTCATGGCGGCGAACACGGCGGCGCCATCTTTGAAGCGCACCAGCACGAAGTTGCCCTTGTCCTCGAACACTTCCTTGACGCAGGGCAGACGAAGCAGCTCCGCCTTGATGAGCGCCTTTTGCTTGTTGAGCTCCTGCACCCGCTCCTGCATCAGTTCCAGCCCCATGGGAGAGAGCGCCTGGGCGGCAATCTGGGCGATGGGGTCGGGAATGGGGTAGGGCGCGATCACCTTGGCCAGCATGGCAATCACCTCGGGATCCCCCAAAGTAAAGCCGCAGCGGATCCCCGCCAGCGCGAAGGCCTTGGAGAGGGTGCGGGTCACCACCAGGTTCGGGTATTGGGCCAGCAGGTCCACCACGGAGGCCTCCGGGCAGAACTCGATGTAGGCCTCGTCCACGACGATGATGGCGCGGTCCCGTGCCTTCTCCAGCAGGGCGACGAGTCCCTTGCGGCCCACCAGATCCCCGGTGGGATTGTTGGGGGAGCAGAGGAACACCAGCTTCACGTCAGAGAGGCGATCGGCGATGGCGGGCCAGTCCGGCTGACGGCTGGCGGTCAATGGCTGCTCGACAATCCCCACGCCACAGGTCTCGGCGCTGATGGCGTACATGCCGTAGGTGGGGGGGCAGATGAGGATCTGATCTTCCCCCGCCTCGCAGAAGGTGCGGATCAGCAGCTCGATGGCCTCGTCGGCGCCGCGGCTCACCAGCACCTGATCCGGATTGATCCCGGCGTAGGCGGCATAGCCATTCACCACCTCGGCCGGCTGGCACTCGGGATAGCGGTTGAGGCGGCTCCCCTCGACGGTGAAGGGATAGGCCAGGGGTGCCTCGTTGGCATTGAGCCAGACGTGGCCCTTGCCGCCGATGCGGCGAGCGGACTGGTAGGGTGTGAGAGCCCGCACGACGCGACGGGCCAGATTGACGATGCTCATGACAAATCCTTCTGCTGTGCTGTTTGTTGGGGCTCGGCGGCCAGGGCGTTCAACCTGAGGGTGACGGCATGCTTGTGGGCATCGAGTCCCTCGGCCTGGGCGATGCGCTGGACAATGGGGCCAAGGCCGCGAATGCCGTCTGCAGTGAGCTCTTGAACCGTGTAGCGGCGCTGATAGTCGGCAAGCCCCAGGCTCGAGCAGGTGCGGGCATAGCCGTAGGTGGGCAGGGTGTGGTTGGTGCCGCTGGCGTAATCACCGACCGATTCCGGAGTCCATGCCCCAAGGAAGATGGAGCCCGCGTTCTCGAGCTTGTCCAGCAGATCCCGGGGGGCCCGGGTCTGCACGATGAGGTGTTCCGGGGCATAGGCGTTGGAGATGGCGCAGGCCTCCTCCAGGCTGTCGCAGAGGATCACCAGGCTTGCCTTCAGGGCTTGCTCGGCGATGTCGCGGCGGCTGAGGTCGGCGAGCTGCGCCTGGATCTCGCTGCCGATGGCATCGGCCAGGGGAGCGGAGGTGGTCACCAGCACCACCTGGCTGTCGGGGCCGTGCTCGGCCTGGGAGAGCAGGTCCGATGCCACGAAGGCCGGGTTGGCGCTCTCGTCTGCGATCACCAGTACCTCGGAGGGGCCGGCTGGCATGTCGATGGCGGCGCCCCGCCAGTCACGGGAAACCTGGCCCTTGGCTTCGGTCACATAGGCGTTGCCCGGGCCGAAGATCTTGTCCACCTTGGGGATGGTTTGCGTGCCATAGGCCATGGCCGCGATGGCCTGGGCGCCGCCGATGGCGAACACCTGACGGACGCCACAGGCGCGGGCGGCAAACAGGATCTCGTCGCTCGCCGGAGACGGGGTACAGAGCACCACCTCACGGCAACCGGCCAGGCTTGCCGGAATGGCCAGCATCATCACGGTGGAGGGGAGCGGCGCGCTGCCTCCCGGGACATAGAGGCCGACCCGGCTGATGGGTTGGGTGCGCAGCTCGCACAGTACCCCGGGCTGGGTTTCGACTCGGACGACGGGCTGTACCTGGGCGGCGTGGAAGGTACGGATATTGGCGATGGCGGCCTCAATGGCACCCTTGATGTCATCACCGAGTCGAGCGCAGGCGGCATCCACTTCCGCGTCGCTCACCCGAAGCTGTTCGCGGGGCGCGCGTTCGAAACGCTGGCTCAGCTCGCGCAGGGCCTCATCGCCCCGGCTGCGTACCGCAGCAATGATGTCTCGCACCACGGTACCGATGTCGGCTTCGTCGCCAAGGGCGGGTCGGGTCAGGACCTCGGCTTGCCGGGCGGGGGAGAGGGTCTTCCAGATCAGGGTCTGCATGATGTGTCTTCCTTATTCCATCATCTCGGCTTATTCCATCATCTTTTCAATGGGCAGCACCAGGATGGAGCTGGCACCCAGGGCCTTGAGCTGTTCCATGGTCTCCCAGAACAGGGTTTCGCTGGAGACGACGTGCAGGGCCACCTGGTTGGTGTCACCGGCGAGCTGCATGATGGTGGGACGCTCCGCCCCCGGCAGCAGATCGGTGATGGCATCGAGCTTGTCTTTGGGGGCGTGCAGCATGATGTATTTGCTTTCGCGTGCCTGCTGCATCCCCTGGATGCGGGGCAGCAGCTTGTCGATGAGTTTCTGCTTGGCATCGTTCAGGGGGTTGGGGGCCTGCACCAGGACGGCCTTGGAGCGGTAGATCACCTCGACCTCTTTCAGGCCGTTGGCTTCCAGGGTTGCGCCGGTGGAGACCAGATCGCAGATGGCATCGGCCAGACCCGCGCGGGGGGCCACTTCCACCGAGCCGCCCAGCATCACGCTCTTGAAGCCCAGGCCCTTCTCGTCGAAGAAGCGCTTGAGCAGACCGGGGTAGGAGGTGGCGATGCGTTTGCCGGCCAGGCTCTCGGGTCCTGTGTAGTTGACATCGTCCGGCACCGCCAGAGAGAGGCGGCAGCCGCCGAAGTCGAGCTGCTTGAGGGTCTTCACCGCAAAGGGCTGCCCCTGGGCTGCGCGGATGAGCTGCACCTCTTCGAGAACGTTCTCGCCGATGATGCCAAGATCGACCACCCCTTCCATCACCAGACCCGGGATGTCGTCATCACGCACTCGCAGAATGTCGATGGGCATGTTCTCGACATGGGCGATGAGGCGCTGTTCCCGCAGGTTGATCTTGAGGCCGCAGCTCTTGAAGAGGGCCTGGGAATCCTGGCTCAGACGACCGGATTTTTGCATGGCGATGCGCAGACGTTGTGTTTCCATTGCTCGATTTCCTTTTAGTCAAAAACGAAAAAACCCTCGGAAGTATGTGCTTCCGAGGGTTCATGAATCTTGCGGTCCTTTTGGAAGTCACCAGTTAAGTGTCTTCCAGCAGTCAACCTCCTGAAAGACTATTCGGGATGATGATGGTGATGATGAGTCTTCAGGTTGGTGAACTTCATGATGTAATCAATCCTTTACAAATCAGATGCCGTTGTTGACGCCCGGTTTAAACTACCTGCCTTGACAGAAAATGCAACCGAAAAATGTGATCCGGACGATTAAAGTTGAGAAAACGGTTTTCTGGTCGATAACTAGACAATGAGATGCCAAAGGAGGCGACATCATGCCCAGCCAGGACCTGTTATTTCCCATCCTGCCCCGCGCACCCTCGACACCGAGCCCGGATGACATCAAGCGGGAGGTGACCCAGATCAGCCAGAAACATCAGCTGCGCAAGATAGGCACCGACAATGGCGGCGGTGGCCAGCATCGCCAGCAGAGAGAGCAGCCGCCAAAGCCTGATCAACCAGCGGTGCAGGATGATGATCACAAACCGGATCCGGACCACCGGATTGATCTCTTCGTCTGAACGCATTATCAGTCCCGCTTTTTCCGCGCTTTTGGCATAATGCCCGCTTTTGCAGCGGGACATGCCTTTGACCATCATCCAGACCCTGTTCAAGCCAGACGGCCCCCTGGCCCGCCATATTGACGGCTTCAAGGCCCGTGCCCCGCAACTGGAGATGGCCGAAGCGGTGTCGCGCGCCATCAAGCAAGGTGGCCGCTTGCTGGTGGAGGCTGGAACGGGCACTGGCAAAACCTATGCCTATCTGGTGCCTGCGCTGGAATCCGGCAAGCGGGTGGTGATCAGCACCGGGTCCAAGAACCTGCAAGAGCAGCTCTTTTATCGGGATCTGCCCACCATCACGGGGGCGCTTCACTACACCCCGCCGGTGGCATTGCTCAAGGGGCGCAGCAATTACCTCTGCATCGAGCGGATGAACCGGCTGTTGAGTGAATCCCATCTGCAAAAGCCCGAGATCCTGAGCGATCTCGTGAAGGTCAAATCCTGGTCGACCGCCACCGACAACGGCAATGTGGGAGATATCCCGGGGCTACAGGAGAACGCCGAGATCCTTGCCCACGTCACCAGCACCAACGACAACTGCCTGGGTCGCGACTGCCCCTATTACGATGATTGTCACCTGGTCATCGCCCGGCGCCGTGCCATGGACGCCCAGGTAGTGGTGATCAACCACCACCTCTTTTTCGCCGACATGGCGGTCAAAGACACCGGCTTTGGCGAGCTGGTGCCCGAGGCGCAGGTCTATGTATTCGACGAGGCGCACCAGCTGCCCGAGATCGCCAGCCACTACTTCGGCAAGTCCGTGGGCAGCCGCACCATCCAGGATTTGGCGCAGGATATCCAGCTCGCCTACCGGGCAGAGGCTCATGACATGGCCCAGCTTGGCAAGGCGGCGGACAGGCTCGCCATTGCCAGTCAGGATCTGCGCCTTGCCTTCGGCGTGGAGGGGGGGCGCGGCAACACCCGGGATCTGCTGAGACAATCCCTCTGGGCCCAGGCGCTGGCTCGCCTCAACGATGCCATCGGGCTCTGTTATGAAGTGCTGAAACTGGCGCTCGGGCGAGGGGAGCAGCTGGATCACTGTTTCGAGCGCATCAGTGAGCTGCGTACTCGCCTTGGGGAGGTGCTGGCGGTCAACCAGACTGGTTTCTCCTACTGGTATGACTGTTCGCGTCTGCACTTTACCCTCAATCTGACGCCGCTGTCGGTCGCCGAGCGCTTCGGTGCCGAGGTGCAGCGCCCCGAGGTGGCCTGGGTCTTCACCTCGGCCACCTTGACGGTGGACAATCGCTTCGCCCACTTCGTCGCCGAGATGGGGCTGGCCGGCAGCGCCGAACTCATTCTCGACAGTCCGTTCGATTACGCCGAGCAGGCGCGCCTGTGCGTACCCCGTTTCCTGCCAGAGCCCAATGCCTTCGGGCGCGGGGAGCAGCTGGCGACCCTGATGATCCCCCTCATCAACAAGACGCCGGGGGGGTGCTTCTTCCTCTGCACCAGCCATCAGGTGATGCGCCAGGTGGCTGAGGTGCTACGCCGGGAAATCGGCCGCACCGTCCTGCTGCAAGGGGAAGACAACAAGCAGCGGCTGCTCAAGACCTTCGTGGAAAACGGTCGGGCCGTGCTGGTAGCCACCAGCAGTTTCTGGGAAGGGATAGACGTGCGGGGGGCGGCATTGTCCTGTGTTATCATCGACAAGCTGCCCTTTGCGAGCCCGGACGATCCCCAGCTCAAGGCACGGGTGGAGGATTGCAAGCTCAAGGGGGGAGATCCCTTTGCCGAGCTGCAGTTGCCCAAGGCGGTGATTGCCCTCAAGCAGGGGGTGGGGCGGCTCATCCGTGATCGCAGTGATCACGGCGTACTGGTTATTTGTGATCCCCGGGTGGTCAACAAGCCCTATGGCGCCACCTTCATCAAGAGCCTGCCTGCTATTCCACGGACCCGGGAGCTGGCGACCCTGGGAGAATTTTTCGGACCACGGGAGTGAGTCCGCCGCGCCGGGGCTGATTGCACCCGGCCATGCATGACGGCAGGCCTTGGCCATGCTGACGATTTAACTGACTGATGTGAAGAGAATAAAAAGAATGGATGAGTTGAAGATCCTGGCCGTGGATACCGCCACCGAAGCCTGCTCCGCAGCCCTCTTGGTGGGCGATACCCTCTACTCCCGCTGGGAAGAGGCGCCGCGTGACCATACCCGCAAGATCCTGCCCATGGTTCAGGCTCTGTTGGATAAAGCCGGTCTATCGTTGGATGAGCTCGACGCCATCGCCTTCGGTCGTGGGCCTGGCTCCTTCACCGGGGTACGGATCGGGATCAGCGTGGCCCAGGGGCTCGCCTTTGGTGCCGGCGTGCCGATGATCGGTGTCTCCACCCTGGCAGCCATGGCCCAGGGGGCCCATAAGCTGGAAGGGGCCGAGCAGGTGCTTGCCGCCATCGATGCGCGCATGGACGAGGTCTATTTCGGCCACTACGCCTTGGTGGACGGGGTGATGACGCTGGTGGGCGAGGAGGTGGTGAGCGAACCAGCCGCACTGGTGCAGGCCCGTGACAAGCTGACTGGCGCGGTGAGCTGCGTTGGCACCGGTTTTGAAACCTATGGCGAGACCCTGTGCGGCCTGGCAGATGTGCTGATGCCAAGCCAGGTGCGTTTCCCGGCGGCCGCCGACATGCTGCCTCTGGCACGCCAGGCCTGGTTTGCGGGTGAGGCGGTGCCGGTTGAGCAAGCCACCCCTGTCTATCTGCGTGACAAGGTGACCTGGAAGAAACTGCCGGGTCGCGAATAGGCGGCAACAGCTGCCCGGGCTGCTTTATCGGACGATGATGGAGAGACGAATGAGAAAATCCGTGATCATGCTGGGATTGGTGGGGCTGCTGCTGGGCGGTTGCAGCACGGTGCCCAAAGAGCTTGCCTATGAGCCTGCGGATCAGCTGGTGGCCTATCAACCCGCTCTGCAGGGAATGGAAGGCAAGCCGGCCCGCTGGAGCGGTGTCATCTCGGCGGTCCACAACAAGGCGGATCAGAGTGTCATCGAGGTGGTCTATCTGCCCCTCAAGTCTAACGGGGTGCCGGAGCAGACCGAGCAGAGCCCCGGTCGTTTTCTCGCCATCATGCAGGGGTTTGTCGACCCGACCCTCTATGCCAAGGGTCGCAGCCTGACGGTGCTCGGCACCCTCGACAAGCCGGTGGACAGCCAGATTGGCGAGCACAAGTATCGCTTCTCGGTACTCAAGGTGACGGGGAGCAAGCTGTGGCCACCGGTGAAGGAGGTGGAGATCCGCTACATGGATCCCTACTTTTACGATCCTTTCTATGATCCCTTCTGGCCCAGACGGCCCCTGCGCCGCTGAGGAGCCCGGATGACGGCGACATTGCAGGAGCGCAGGCTGCGCCTGGCGGACGGGCGGCACATCGCCCTGCTGGACAATGGTCAGGAGGGCAGACCGCTGCTGGTGGCCCTCCATGGCTGGCTCGACAACGGTGCCAGCTTTTTGCCTCTGGCCCCCTGGCTGGGGGCGTTTCATCTGGTCTGCGTCGATCTGCCGGGCCATGGTCACTCCGATCACAAGTCGACTCCCTATGTCTTCGTGGACTGGCTGGATGATCTCTACCAGATCACCCAGGCCGCGGGCTGGCAGCGTTTCATCCTGCTTGGTCACTCCCTGGGGGCGCTGATTGCCTCTGCCTATGCCGGCGTTTTTCCCGAACAAATCGAGCGGCTCATTCTGCTGGAGGGGCTCGGCCCCTTGAGCCAGCCCGACGAGGAGGTACCGGGGCAGCTGCGCCGCGCCATCCTCAACCGCACTCGTACCCGTGAGCGTGCAACCAGTGGATTTACCACCCTCGAGGAGGCGGTGGCTGCCCGCTGCAAGGTGGCGGACATCCCCCCGAGTGCGGCACGCCTTATCTGCGAGCGACAACTGGAGGCGCGGGCAGGGCGCTGGTATTGGCGCAGTGATCCCCGTCTTCGCGATCTCTCGCCCCTGCGCATGAGCGAGGGGCAGGCCCAGGCCCTGATCCGGGCCATCGCCTGTCCGGTGCTCTTTATCCGGGGAGAGCAGGGCTTCCCCGGGCTCCTGGCACAGTGGCAGTTGCGGGAGGCGGCCTTTGGCCACATTGAACGGGTGACAGTGGCAGGAGGCCATCATTTTCATATGGAAAATTCATCAGAAACCGCCGTTTATATCGAAAACTTCGCTCAAATCCGGTAGGATCGGCGGCTTTGAATCATGTCAGGTTTGCTTTCTCCCTCACACTTCCCGTTGTTAATTCACTGTTAATTGATGTTGCCTTATGTAAATATGTGCGGCATTAGAGCATGAACTTAAAACAACTGATTGAAATGGATGTGACAGGGACGGAGGCAACACAGTGAGCGCACAGGTGCGAGTTATGCAGGAGAAGTTCGTGGAAAGAGTCTGGCTGAAGCGTTATCCAGAAGGGGTGCCCGCCGAGATCAATCCAGACCAATACGGCTCTCTGGTCGAGATGTTTGAAGAGTCGGTGAACCAGTTCGCCGATCAACCCGCCTTCGTCAACATGGGGCAGACCATTACCTACCGCCGGCTGGAGGAGCAGTCCCGAGCCTTCGCCGCCTACCTGCAAAACGAGCTGAAGCTCGGCAAGGGGGACAGGGTGGCCGTGATGATGCCGAACCTGCTGCAATACCCCATCGCGGTATTCGGCATCCTGCGGGCCGGCATGACGGTGGTGAACGTCAACCCCCTCTATACCCCGCGCGAGCTGGAGCATCAGTTGAAAGACTCCGGCGCCAAGGCCATCGTCATCGTCTCCAACTTTGCCCATACCCTGGAAAAAGTGGTGTATGACACCCCGGTCAAGCACGTGATCCTGACCCGGATGGGGGACAACCTGGGGCTGGCCAAGGGGACCTTGGTCAACTTCGTGGTCAAATACGTCAAGAAGCTGGTGCCCAAGTACAACCTGCCCCATGCCAGCACCATGCGCCAGGCCCTCGCCAAGGGGCGCTACCTGCAGTACATCAAACCCGAGATCAGCAACCAGGACATCGCCTTCCTGCAATACACCGGCGGGACCACCGGCCTCTCCAAGGGGGCCATGCTGACTCATCGCAACATGATCGCCAACGTCGAGCAGTGCCTCGGTGTCTATGGCCCCGTGCTGGAGCGCGGCAAGGAGTTCGTGGTCACGGCGCTGCCGCTCTATCACGTCTTCGCCCTGACGGTGAACTGCCTGCTGTTCATGCGTCTGGGGGGCTACAACCTGCTCATCAGCAACCCCCGCGACATTCCGGGTTTTGTCAAAGAGATCAAAAAGTATCCTTTCACCTGCATCACCGGGGTGAACACCCTGTTCAACGCCCTGGTCAACAACGACGACTTCAAGAGCATGGATTTTGCCAAGCTCAAGCTCACCATCGGTGGCGGCATGGCGGTGCAACGGGCGGTGGCCGAGCAGTGGAAGGGGCTGACCGGCACCCCGCTGCTGGAGGGCTATGGCCTGACCGAGTGCTCGCCCCTGGTGAGCGTCTGCCCCTATGATCTGGTGGATTACAACGGCTCCATCGGCCTGCCGGTCTGCTCCACCGAGATCCGTCTGGTGGATGACGAGGGGAACCAGGTCACCGAACGGGGTGCCCCCGGCGAGATGCAGGTGCGCGGTCCTCAGGTGATGACCGGCTACTGGCAGCGCCCGGAGGCGACCGCCGAGGTGATGCAGGATGGCTGGCTCTGCACCGGCGACATCGCGGTATGCGACGAGCAGGGCTTCTTCAAGATCGTCGATCGCAAGAAGGACATGATCCTGGTCTCCGGCTTCAACGTCTACCCGAACGAGATAGAAGACGTGGTGGCCCTGCATCCCAAGGTGCTGGAGGTAGCCGCCGTCGGCGTACCCAACCCGGTGTCCGGCGAGCAGGTGAAGATCTTCGTGGTCAAGAAAGATGCAAAGCTGGCGGAAGAGGAGATAATTGCCCACTGCCGCAAACATCTGACTGCCTATAAGGTGCCGAAACTGGTAGAATTTCGCGACGAACTTCCCAAGACCAACGTGGGCAAGATCCTGCGCCGCGTACTGCGCGACGAGGAGATTGCCAAGCAGTAACCGGCATGCACTGCTTTGCAGTCCAGCGCTGTCGTTATGCAAAACCGTGGGATATCCACGGTTTTTTCTTTCTGGATCCGACCAACGTGCAGGCAACGATGCAATATCAACTCATTTCACAGCAAGCCGAACTGGATCAGTATCTCGCTTCTCTGGCCGACGTTCCCCTGGCCATCGATACCGAATTCGTTCGCACCCGTACCTACTATCCCCAGCTCGGTCTGTTCCAGATCTACGATGGCAAGCAGCTTGCCCTGCTCGATCCCCTGACCCTGGAGCTCTCCGGTTTGTGGCAGCGCCTCGGTCGGGCCGGACAGATTGCCATCCTGCACGCCTCCGGTGAGGATCTGGAACTCATCCAGCATCAGGCGGGTCACCTGCCCAACCAGATGCACGATACCCAGCTGGCGGCAGCCTTCCTGGGCCATGGCGTGTCGGTGGGGTTTGGCGCCCTGGTCAACGAATTCCTCGGGGTTGAGCTTGAGAAGGATCAGGCCCGTACCGACTGGCTGGCGCGCCCCCTTACCCCTCGTCAGCTGGAATATGCCGCGGCGGATGTCTTCTACCTCATGCCCCTCTACGAGAAGGTGATGGCCAGACTGCGCGAGAGCGGCAAGTTCCCCTGGTTCGAACAGGAGTGCCAGAACCACTCCGCCCGCAAGACCCAGGGCAGCGATCCCCGTCAGGCCTACCTCGAGATAGTCAACGCCTGGCAACTGGGTCGCCGCGAGCTGGCCATCCTGCGCGAGCTGGCCGCCTGGCGCCAGCAGGAAGCGGTACGTCGGGATCTTGCCCTCAACTTCGTGGTCAAAGAGCTGCACCTGTTCAAGGTGGCGGAGCGTCGTCCCGCTTCCCTTCGGGATCTTAACGAGCTGGGCCTCTCGCCCATCGAGATCAAGATCCACGGCAAGCGGATGCTGGACATCGTCGCCGCCGCCCAGCAGAGCGACCCTGCGAGCTGGCCCGATCCCATCCGCCGTCTGGTGGACTTCCCCCAGTACAAGGCCGAGCTCAAGCGCATCAAGGCCATGGTGGAGGAGAAGGCCAAGGCCAGCAACATTCCACCGGAGCTGGTGGCGAGCAAGAAGATCATCCACCAGTACTTCACCTGGAGCTGGCGCATGAGTGCCGAGGAGCGGGCCAGGGCGGACAAGCCCATGCTGCTGCAAGGGTGGCGTCATGAGCTGGTAGGCCACCTGCTGGCCCAGTGACGAGTACGCAGTACGAGAAGGGGAGTCCATGACTCCCCTTTTTCATGCCTGTGCGGCTGCCCCCAGGGGTTGCCGGGATCGTCGCACCAGGGGGTTGGTCATGATGGGAAGCGAGAAGGGGTGGAGGAGGGAAATGGCGGGCACAAAGGGTGCCCCCATCAGAGTTCGTGAGCGTGGAATCCCTTGCGGTAGCGGGCCTCGCAGCGCGGGCAGCGTTGCAGGGTCGGATCCTGTTCCAGCTGTTCAGGGAGCAGCGGCTCCTCACAATCGGAGCAGAAGCCATAGAGCCCCAGATCCATCTGGCAGAGCGCCGCGTCGAGCCGCTTGAGGCGTGCCACGCTGTGTTCCACCCCGGGCAGATCGAGACGGCTGGTCAGATCAACCAGTTGATCCCGCTCGCAGCGCTCCACCTTCTGTGCCCAGTCATCTTGTCGACAGGCCTTGAGCTGACGAATCAGCTCCTCTCTTGTTTGCGCCCAGTCGGTCAGAAGGCGCTGATGCCATTCGGCCAACCGGGCTTGCGTCACTTCACACACAGCAGCCCCCAAAAACGAGTGATAAAACTCGGCCAGTATAGGGAAACCCGCGGTTTATCAAGATGACATGAGTCAAGTTAACCGTGCTTTGACGGGTTTTTCCGGCAGGTGCTGCGGCTTGCCGGTGATGACGTAGAGCACCCCCGCCACCAGACAGACGACACCTACCAGGGTACTCATGGGGGGCATGATCCCGCGCAGCATAAAAGCGTACAAGAGCCCCGCCAGAGTCTCGAACACAATGAGCGGCCCGACCAGCACGGTCGGCAGGCGCTGGCTCGCCTCGTTCCAGCACAGGGTGCCGAGCCAGGAGCAGAAGAGCCCCACCGCCCCCATCAGCAGCACGAAGCGCAGGGGCGTCGGCCCGAAGGGCAGGGGAAAGTCCGGTGCGCTCAGGGCAAGATGGCCGAGGCTGCCGAGATAGGCAATGAGCGCCACCGGCAGGGTCACCAGCCCCTGGGCGGTGGCCCAGACGGCCGGACTGCGGCCCGGGTGCTCGCGCAACCAGCGGGCGTTGCGCAGGGGATACCAGGTCCAGCACAGCACGGCGCCCACCGCCAGGGCGAGCCCAAGCAGTTGTTCGGTGCGTGCCTCGGTGTGCCAGATCAGCTCGGCGCTGTTGACCAGATAGAGGCCGGCCCCCATCAGCACCAGGGACGGGTAGAGCCGGGTGCGGGAGAGGCGACCGTCCCGTGCGCCATAGAGGCGGTTGGCGGCCAGGGCCGTCACCGCCGGCAGGGTGCCGATAAACATGGCCGCCAGGGGCGAGCCGATGCGAAAGATGGCCCCCGACAGGCAGAAGTAGTAGAGGAGGTTCCCCACAAGAGTGAGGGCGAGGGCCTCTCGCCAGTCGCTAGCCGAGAGGGCCGCCAGGTGTTTGCGGGCCTGCCAGGCGAGCGGCAGTACGATGAGGCCGAAGGCGAGGTAGCGGCCGCTCGCGAGCAGGGCGGGGGGATAGCCGTCCACCAAGAGGGGGGCGACGAAGATGAGCCCCCACATCAGGCCGGCCAGCAGGGCAAACAGGACTCCGATCAACATGTTTCATATCCGGTAAAGAAGAAGGAGGCCAGCCTAGCAGGGGGGAAGGGGGGCGTATTGAACCAGATTGCGCTTTAGCGGCCAGCCTGCACCTGTTTCTGGTAGCGGACCGGGGTGGTGCCATAGCGGCGCAGGAAGGCACGGTTGAGGTGGGACTGATCGGCCAGACCACAGGCGGCGGCCACTTCGGCTGCGGGCAGGCCGGAGGCCAGCCACCCCTTGGCGCGCTGCAGGCGGATGGCCATCAACATCTGCTGGGGGGTGACGTGAAAGCGGGCCTTGAAGCTGCGCTGGAAGTGGTAGGGGCTGAGGTTCACTGCACCGGCCAGCTCGGCCAGGGTAATGGGGCGAGCGAAACAGGCCTGCATATAGTCGATGGCGCGGCCCAGAGGGTGTGCCGCTTCGCGCGGGGCCGCCAGGGCCCGGGCATGGGGGCGCAGGGTCTCGCACACCCTTAGCAGCAGGCCGTCGGCGGCGAGCTCGCTGTCACAGTGCCAGAGGGCATCCAGGGCCGCCTGCAGGACGGGGGCAGTGCGCGGATCGCTTCGCACGGCATCGGTGAAATACCAGTCGCGCTCGCCGCTGATGGCCTCGAGCCGGTCGGCGGGCAGGTAGAGCATGCGATAGCGCCACCCCTGCTCGCAGGCTGACTCGCCCGTGTGCAGCTCATCGGGGTTCATCAGCACCAGGCTGCCGGGACCGGCCAGGAGCTGGCTGCCGCGATAGCGAAAGCGCTCGGCACCGCACTCGATGACACCGAGGCCAAACCCCTCGTGACTATGGGGATCGAAGATGTGGTGCTGGATGTGGGCGCGATAGAGCTCGGTCGCAGGCTGCCCCGGCAGGGCGCGAAAATCGGCCCTGTCGTGCTGATGGGTAAAGTTGACCGGTACTCCCTGCATCCTGACCTCCTGTCAATGAGCCTTCATCATAGGGCGCCGCGGGGTGGCGGCCAAGTCTAGGCCTGTGAGGCGCACTCGCGCTCGAGGGCGGAGCGGATCTCCTCTGCGGTCTTGATGGTGCGGATACGGCGAAACAGCTCGTCGGCCTGGGGGTATTCCCGCACTATGTAGGAGAACCACTGCTTGATGCGGCTCGGGTAGTAGTCGGCCTTGTCGCTCGCCAGATCCTGCTCGGTGTAGGTCACCATCAGTTGCAGTACCTCGGCCCAGCTCATGTGGGCACACCCCGTCTTCATCACGTTGGCCAGGTTGGGCAGGGAGATGGCGCCCCGGCCCACCATGAGGGCATCGCAACCGGACACCCGGGCACAGGTCAGGGCATCGGCATGGTTCCAGATCTCGCCGTTGGCGGTGACGGGGATGGGCAGGGCGCGGCGGATGGCGTCCACGTACTCCCAGTGTGCCGGCGCCTTGTAGCCTTCGCGCTTGGTGCGGGCATGCACCGCCAGCTCGTTGGCCCCCCCCTGATAGACGGCCTGGGCGTTGTCCAGATAGAGATCCTTGTCATCGTATCCCAGACGGATCTTGGCGCTCACCGGCAGGTGGGCAGGCACGGCCTCCCGCACCGCCTTGACGATGCGATAGATGGTCTCGGGCTCCTTGAGCAGCACGGCGCCCCCCTTGCTCTTGTTGACCGTGGGGGCAGGGCAGCCGAAGTTGAGATCGACCCCGGGAGAGCCGAGCTCGATGGCCCGTATGGCATTTTCTGCCAGCCACTCCGGATGTTGTCCCAGCAGTTGCACCCGTACCGGGGTCCCTGCACGGGTCTTGCCATCCTGCTTGAGCTCGGGGCAGAGGCGATGGAAGACCTTGGCGGGCAGCAGTTGATCGACCACCCGGATGAATTCACTGACGCAGAGGTCGTAATCATTGACGGAGGTGAGGACCTCCCGCATCAGGTGATCCAGCACCCCCTGCATGGGGGCCAAAATAACGCGCATAGCTGCTTCCGAAGACAAGGGGAGAAAAAAGAGCGCAGATTGTAGTGGCAATGGCCGGGATTGTCAGCCGTCTGCCCACTCGATGGCCCCCATCGACGGCCGCAGACTGGGCCAGGCTGTCAGCTTCCGGGCCAACTCTGTTAGGCTAAAGGCAGAGATACATGCAGAGGAGTACCCATGAAACGCTGGTGTCTGATGGCCCTGGGCTGGCTTGCCTTCGCCACCGGGATAGTCGGGATAGTCCTGCCCCTGTTGCCGACCACCCCCTTCATGTTGCTGGCGGCGGCGCTGTTTGCGCGCTCCTCCCCCCGCTTTCATGGCTGGTTGCTGGCGCATCCCTGGTTTGGCCCCCCCATCCTCGACTGGCAGCAGTATCGCGGCATTCGCCGTCACGCGAGACGCCGCGCCATCATCTTCATCCTGATCTCGTTCTCGGTATCGCTGCTGGTGGTGCCGTTGCCTTGGGTGAGGTGGCTGCTGGTTGTCATAATGGTGATCCTGCTCACCTGGTTGATGCGTCTGCCGGTGCTGGAGCCGGTTGCAATGAAGAAGTGAAATCCCTAAGCTATCGCGGCAATAATGCTATGGAGTCGGCTCGTCATTTTTGCGTGACGGGCCTTTTTATTGCCCCCAGGCGGAGACCCCGTGCGCCGCCATGGCAGGGCTCAAAAAATAAGCGGTCAAATAATGAATCCGGAAACCCTGAAGTTTATCGAAGCGAGCATCAAGACCATTCCCGACTATCCGAAGCCGGGCATTCTGTTTCGCGACATCACCAGCCTGATCGAGAATGCCGAGGCCTTCAAGGCCACCATCGATCTGCTGGCCGATCATTACCGTGATCAAGGCATCACCAAGATTGTTGGCACCGAGGCCCGTGGCTTCATCTTCGGCGCCCCGGTTGCCTACGCCATGGGGCTGGGGTTCGTGCCGGTGCGCAAGCCGGGCAAGCTGCCCCGCGCCGTCATCGAGGAGTCCTACGCCCTGGAGTACGGCACCGACACCCTGCAACTGCACACCGATGCCATCGTGCCCGGTGACAAGGTGCTGGTGGTGGACGATCTGCTGGCCACCGGCGGCACCGTCGATGCCACCGTCAAGCTCATCCGCCGCGCCGGCGGTGAGGTAGCGGATGCCGCCTTCATCATCTCCCTGCCGTCCCTGGGCGGTGATGCCCGCCTGACCGCCGCCGGCGTCAAGGTGGTCTCTCTGGTGGAACTCGCGGGGGCGTAAATCGCCCCTTCGCGCGGCAGGCCTCGTCACCCTGCTTTCTGCCGCAAACCGGTGCCTGAACGGGCACCGGTTTGAAATTCAAGCGATCCCTCCCAAGGCGGCGCATCCCCCATACAGCCAGCCCTCCATTTGTGTTAGCATCCAGCCTCAATGCCTCGTTTCCCAGCATCGAGATCTATGAGCTATCAGGTTTTGGCGCGCAAATGGCGCCCCCATACGTTTGAACAAGTGGTCGGCCAGCAACATGTGCTGACGGCCCTGACCAATGCCCTGGATCAGGGGCGGCTTCACCATGCCTACCTGCTGAGCGGGACCCGCGGGGTGGGCAAGACCACCATCGCCCGCATTCTGGCCAAGAGCCTCAACTGCGAGCAGGGGATCAGCAGCCATCCGTGCGGTGTGTGCGATACCTGCCGCGAGATCGATCAGGGCAATTTCGTCGATCTGCTGGAAATCGATGCGGCGTCCCGCACCAAGGTGGAAGACACCCGAGAGCTGCTCGACAACGTGCAGTACCGTCCGGCCCGTGGTCGTTTCAAGGTGTACCTCATCGATGAAGTGCACATGCTGTCGCGCCACAGCTTCAATGCGCTGCTCAAAACCCTGGAAGAGCCGCCCCCCTATGTGAAATTCCTGCTGGCCACCACGGATCCGCAGAAGCTCCCCATCACCATCCTCTCGCGCTGCCTGCAGTTTCATCTCAAGAGCCTGGATCAGACCCAGATCGCCAGGCAGCTCGAATGGGTGCTGGATCAGGAGGGACAACCCTTCGAGCCTCGCGCCCTGCTGGCCCTGGCCAAGGCGGCCGATGGCAGCATGCGCGATGCCCTGAGCCTCACCGATCAGGCGTTGGCCCACGGCAACGGCAGCGTGCGCCTGGAGAGCGTGCTCACCATGCTGGGGACCCTCGATCATCACCACCTGCACCAGTTGCTGGAGGCGGTGCTGCGCCAGGATGCCCCGGCCACCATGGCCAAGATCACCGAGATTGCTACCCTGGGGCCGGATTTCGACCAGCTTCACGCCGAGCTGGAAGCCTTGCTCCACCGGGTGGCCATGGCGCAACTGCTGCCTGCGAGCGTGCAGGAGCAGGGGGCGGATGCCGATGCCTTGCTGCAGCTTGCCGGAGCCATGAGCCCGGAAGAGGTGCAGCTCTGCTATCAAATCGTGCTGGGGGGGCGCAAGGATCTGCCCTGGGCCCCTGACGGGCGCACCGCACTGGAGATGACCTGTCTGCGGATGCTGGCCTTCTCTCCCCGGCGCGAGGTGGTCCATCCCGCCAACCTGGCGGCCCAACCTCTCATGACAGGGCACCCCGGCGTGATGGCGGCTGCGAGGGAAAGCGCGCCGCTCCTGCCGGGAAAGCCCCAGGGGGCTGAGCCGGCCCCGGCTGCCAGTGCAGCACCACAGGCTCCCGCCGCGCCAGCATCTGTCCTTGAGGCCGAGCACGTCGCCCCCTCACCCAAGGCGGAGGAGGGCGCAGTGCTGGATCCGCTCTTTGCCGAGCAGGATGAGCTGCTGCGTGAGGCCGAACGGATGGGTTACGAGGCCGTGGTGCCTGCCAGTCCGCCTGCAGAGCCTGCCTCTGGGCCGTTGGCGGCGGATGACGCCGGGCAGACGCAGCAGGTTGAGGTTCAAGGGGAAGACGTCGCCATCTCTTCGACCTCCAGCATGCAGAGCCTGCTTGGCAAGCGCAATCTGCTGCGAAGCCGCCTGCGTGGCGAGCAGAGTGCAAACGCCGCGCCCGCCCGGGTCACTCCCGTCAAACCGGTGGCCGCGACCAAACCGGCCCCTGCGATGCCTGCCTTCGCAACTTCACCCCAGACCGAGGTGCAACCAGCGGCGCGGCCCGAGATGCCGGGGCAGGGACCTGCCTTGCAAACAGGGTATGACGACCTGCCCCCTCTCGATGCCTATGAAGAGGGGGCCAGTGACTACGAAGAGTATCTGAATCAGGGGTTTGACGAGGGGTTTGCCAGTGCCCCGTTGCCCACGCGGGCAGTGACTTCCGCCCAGCCAGCTCCCGCCACCATGGCACCTCCTTCGCAGGAGGATCTGCCGCCCTGGGATCTGGGCGCTGACGCCGGCAGCGCGGATGCGGCGGCACCTGTGGTTGCCGCTATGGTGTCTGCCGCGCCTCCAGTGGCCGCCTGCGAGCCTCAGCCCGCCATTGCGTTGATGGAGACCATCGACTGGGATGCCCTGGAGAGCGACGAACAACCCGAGGAGGAGGGGGAGGTCGCCCGTCTGATCCCCTCGTCCTTGTTGGTCAATTGCGGGGACGCCTGGGCCGAGCTCATCGCCCGCACCGGGGTGGGTGGTCGGCTGCGCCAACTGGCCATCAACGCGGTGATGACCCGGGAAGGCAATCGGGTCTCCCTGCTGCTCAAACCCGAGCAGCGCCATCTGGTGAGCGACAAGGCCCGCGCCGATCTGGCCGAGATCATCGGTCCCGAGCTGGGCGGCCCGGTTCACATCGATGTGACCCTGGGCTCGGATCCCGCGCGGGAGACGCCGCTCGAGATAGAGCATCGTCTCTATCTCGGGGTGCGTGAACAGGTGAGCCGGGATCTGGCGGCGGATCCCAACGTACAATTCTTGCAGCAGCGTTTCGGCGCCGTGCTCCATCCCGAGAGCATCGAACCACTGAGTCGCTGAATTGCGGTGAAAAAACCGTGCCGGGGTTTGTCCCCGGTTGAAAAGACTTTTGGCTGCCCCCACTTAGGGCAGATGAACCCACAGCCCGGCGCTGGATGCCGGATTTCAAGACGAGAGACGATCTATGTTTGGTAAAGGTGGAATGGGTAACCTGATGAAACAGGCCCAACAGATGCAAGAGCGCATGCAGAAGATGCAAGAGCAGCTGGCCCAGATGGAAGTGGTCGGCGAGGCGGGCGCAGGCATGGTCAAGGTGACCATGGCCGGCAGCCACAGCGTGCGTCGTATCGAGATCGATCCCAGCCTGATGGAAGACGACAAGGAGATGCTGGAAGATCTGGTCGCCGCCGCCGTCAATGACGCCGTGCGCCGCGTGGAAGAGCAGAACAAGGCCAAGATGGGCGAGCTGACCGGCGGTATGCAATTGCCCCCGGGCTTCAAAATGCCCTTCTGAGGATACGGCCCGTATCCGTTTCCCCTCCTCTGTGAAGGGGAAAATGAAAAGGCCAGAGCCAAGCTCTGGCCTTTTGCATGTCAGCACACCCGGGAACGGCCATGCACAGATCATGGCGGGGGCGGCGTACTTGCCTGCCCCTGGTGGGAGAAGCCCTCGACCAGATGATCGATGAGGGCGCGGATGGCAGGCAGCAGACCGCGGCGTGAGGGGAAGACCGCGTGGATCACCTCCTGGCGCGGTGCCCAGTCGGGGAGCAGACGCACCAGCCGGCCATCGGCCAGGGGCTCATTCATCATCATGGTGGGCAGTTGCACGACCCCGAGCCCGTCGATCGCCCCCTGACGCAATGTCTGCATGTCGGTGGTGGCAAAGTGGGGGCTGTGGTGCTGTTTGACTCGGGCACCATCGGGGCCCAGCAGGGTCCAGTGATGGCCTTCCAGGCTGGCGCCGTGACCGAGGCTCGGCCATGACAGCAGATCTGCGGGGGCCTGGGGCATGCCGAGTGACGCGACAAGGGCCGGGCTTGCCACCAGACACTGGGTCGCATAACCCAGCACCCGCATGGCGAGATCGCTGTCCTCCAGGGGCAGTGGTCGCACCCTGAGCGCCATGTCCAACCCCTCCGCGACCAAATCCACCGCCCGGTTGACCCCGACGAGCTGCACCTTGACGCTGGGATGGGCCAGGGCGAAGGAGACCAGCATCCTCCCTACGTGGGCGTGCAGCAGATCGATGGGGCAGGCGATGCGAACCAGACCGCAAGGCTCGCTCTGGGTCGCGGCGATGAGATCCTGCGCCGCATCGGCTTCCACCAGCATGGCCCGGCAACGGGTGTAATAAGCCTGCCCGAGTTCGGTGACGGTGAAGCTGCGGGTGGAACGCTGGATAAGGCGCACTCCGAGTCGCTCCTCCAGCATGGCGATGCGGCGGCTGAGCCGCGATTTGGGCATGCCGAGGGCCCTGCCGGCCTGGGCAAAGCCCCCGTGATCCACCACCTGGACATAGAAATAGAGGTCGTTGAGATCCTGTTGCATGGGGTTATCGTTCACAAAATAGGACGCTGATGGCCAATTTTACGTCTACCGGACGCAGCGTTCCAGACTCACAATGCGAGCAACGACACATCCCGTGACGATCACCCAGGAGAGCATCATGAAAAGAGTCATCGGTATTTACAGCGCCCCTCGACAACACTGGGTCGGCGACGGATTCCCGGTTCGCTCGCTGTTCTCGTATCAGACCCATGGCCGCGCCTTGAGCCCCTTCCTGCTGCTGGACAGGGCTGGCCCGGCACATTTCGAGCCCGCCGATCATGCCAGGGGCGTGGGGGAGCACCCGCACCGTGGTTTTGAGACGGTCACCATCGTCTATGAAGGGGAGGTCGCCCATCGCGACTCGACCGGCCAGGGGGGGACCATCGGTCCGGGAGACGTGCAGTGGATGACGGCCGCCGCCGGCATCATGCACGACGAATTCCACTCCCAGGGGTTCACCCGTCGTGGTGGTACCCTCGACATGGTGCAGCTGTGGGTCAACCTGCCCGCCAAACACAAGATGTCGACGCCCGGTTATCAGGGCATCACCAGCGACACCATCCCGCAACTGAGCCTCAAGGAGGGCGACGTGCGGGTGCGCATCATCGCCGGGAACGATGCCGGGTTGCAACAAGGCGAGGTAGAGGGGCCAGCCCGCACCTTCTCGCCCATGAACATCTGGGATTTGTGGCTCAAGGGCGGGGCCAGTGTGGTGCTGCCGGCGGTAGCGGGATGGAACAGTGCCTTGGTGGTGCTCAAGGGTTCTCTCTTGATCAACGGTCAGGAGCGCGCGGGCGAAGCACAACTGGTGCTGCTCGATCCCAACGGGGAGGAGTTCATGCTGGAGGCGGAGGGCGAGGCCAGCTTGTTGCTGTTGAGTGGCGAGCCCATCGATGAACCCATCGTGGGTTATGGGCCCTTTGTCATGAACAGCGAGGCAGAGATCCATCAGGCGATAGATGATTTCAACAGCGGCCGGTTCGCCGTCATCGCCCCCTGAGACAATCCCGATAAAAACAAAGCGCCTGATGGCGCTTTGTTTTTTTGTGAGCCCTGGTCAACCGAGCCAGCCGAGGGCCAGTGCCAGCCTGCCGCACAAGGCGGCCAGCAGGATGCCAAGCAGGGTGCGCAGCAGCCAGATCACCACCAGCTGTCCCACGCTCACCGGGATCCGGGTGGCCAGGATGCAGGGGATGGAGGCAGAGAAGAAGAGTACCGAGCTGACCGAAACCACGGCCGCGACATAGCGCACCAGCAGGTCGGCATCCTTGAGCAGGATGGCGGGCAGGAACATCTCGGCCAGACCGGCCGAGAGGGCCTTGGCGGTGGCGAGCGGTTCGCCGAGATCCAGCAGCCAGGTCAGTGGCCAGAGCAGCCAGCCCAGCAGATCGAACAGGGGAGTGTGCTTTGCCAGCAGCAGGCCCAGCAGACCGACGGACAGTATGGTGGGCACCACGGCAGCGGCCATGTGAAGTCCGTCCCTGAGGTTGTCCTTCAATTGCCGCAACAGGGGATCGGCCTGGTGGGACTGGGTCAGGCCGCAGGTGAGGGCCGCCTGCCAGCGGCTCATGCCAGCCGGTAGCGGCTCGTCGGTCTCCCCATGGTGAGCCAGGCGACTGATGGGAGGAACACGCGCCAGGATGGCGGTGATGACGAAAGTGATCACCAGGGTGGACCAGAAGTAGAAGTTCCAGTGTCCCATCAGGTTGAGGGTCTTGGCCACGATGATCATGAAGGCGGCCGAGACGGTGGAGAAGCCGGTGGCGATGATAACGGCTTCTCGCACCGTGTACTTGCCCGCGAGGAAGACCCGGTTGGTGATGAGCAGGCCCACCGAGTAGCTGCCGACGAAAGAGGCGACGGCATCGATGGCGGAGTGACCCGGCGTGCGCCACAGGGGGCGCATCACAGGTTGCATCAGCACCCCGATGAATTCCAGCAGGCCGAAACCGAGCAGGAAGGTCAGGGCCATGGCGCCGATAGGCACGATGAGACCCACAGACATGGCCAGTTTATCGAACAGGAAGGGGAGGCGATCCGGGGTCATCAACCAGGCAGGGCCCCAGTCTGTGACATACAAAATGGCCAGGGCCAGCCCGAGCAGCTTGAACAGGCTCAATACCCTGTCGATGGGACGGGCGCGCCAGCGGCCATCCAGCAAGGGGGTGATGGCGCCATAGGCGATGAGCAAGAGAATGAGGGTCAGGGCAAGGGGGCGCTGGGCAATCAGAAAGCCGGCCAGGTGATCCACCACTATGGTGCTGCGCCCGCCAAGCTCGAAGGGAACAAAAAAGATGGCGATGCCAAGCAGGCTGGCCAGCAGCAGCTTGATGCCGGCCCCTGATCCTGCCGGTGCAGTGAGCGTGTGTTCAGGTTCCATTTTCTCTCCTTGTGATCCGCATGGTTCAATTCCGTTGAGGGGATAATTTGTATATACAATATCGTCCGGTGCTCAAAATGGAAACACCAAAGTCACCAAAATGCAACATGTGAATCGGTGTGGATGCAGATGACCCCAAGACTGAAAAGCGTGATCTCGGGGGGAAAGAGGGGCCGGGATGGCGAGTGGGTGGTGAGGCATCAAGAGGCAAAACAGGAAGGTAAGCGACCAGCGCCAGGAAAAACATGAGCGGCTATTTACCCTTTCTGGTCATATTCATTCATGAGCCTATATTCATGACTATTTATGAATAAATCATAAACCCTTTGTTCATTTGACTACTTTTCGACTATCACATTGCAGAGTAAGATGCCTCTTCAATAAAAATAAGAATTAGGAGTTCGGGTGTGAAGGCATTAGAGAAAGAAAGGATATCGCCCTATATCAGCCAGTTATACGAGTGCGGTATTAATGATTCTGACATTAAGCTCGTCGTGGACCAATTTCGTGCCGACGTTTCCTGCAGTTCATCCCTGTTTTTATTGCGGGATGATGACAAGAGCGACGGAATAAAGCTTTTTTCCAGCGGTCTGACCGAGGCCCAGCAGCAGTTTTACCTGCAACATCATCGCCAGGATGTGTGGTTCAACCATTACCTGGATAAAGGGTGCAAGGGGATTGTCAGCGCCAACAGCATTTCAAGCTCGGTGGGCCTGCTGGCAAGTTTCGGCGCCCAATTCGCCGCCGGCGGCGTCTGCCAGGTCAAAGGGCGTGGGCTGAGCAGCCTGTGCAGTTACCGTGGTGCAGCGCAAGATGATTTCAGCAGTCGCGACCTCACCTCGCTCTCGGAAATCTATTCCGGACTGGCGGCCTGGAGCCACCATTATTGGAACTTGCTGGCCCTGGAAACCCAGAACTATCAGTTGCAACAGCTGGTGAAAAACCATAATAAGCCCAGCGCCATCATAGACGACAAGGGGCATATTCATTATTCCAATGTGGCCTTCAACCGTATCGCCGATGAAAATGTGGAATTGCGGGCCATCAATGGCATTTTCTCTTTGCAGAATAAGGAGCAGCAACGTCAGCTCAAGGAGATCCTCAATGGCTTTGCCTATTTGCTGCCCGGCGCCAGCGCCTATATGTCCATTCCCCGTCAGCCTAACCTGCGCCCGCTGCTGGTCCAATGCACCCTGATGAGCGGACTCAGCCGCTTTGAACGCTATGTGGAAGTGGTGCTGCGTGACCCCGAGCACGCCTTCAATCCTGACATCGAAGCGCTGGCCAGCCTCTATCCCCTCACCATTGGCGAGAAGGAGCTGCTGGTGCTGATGAGCAAGGGTTACAGCAGCAACGACATCGCGGAGCTGCGCGGTGTCAAGGTGGAAACCGTGCGCTCCACCCTGAAAGGGGTGTTCAAGAAGACCGACTGCCACAGCCAGAACGAGCTCTTGCTCTTGCTGCAATCCATCTCCTGATCCATGCGGACTATGCTTGGAGTGAGCTGGACATAGTGCCCGGCTCTTGCCTCCCCTCGGGAGGCTCGTTGGGGGAAAGCGTCATGGAATCACTCAAAGCAAAGGACTACATGCAGACCAAGCCCATCACCTTCAGCGCAGAGATGATGGTACAGGCGGCGGTGGAAAAATTTCTCAACAGTCATCAGTTGGGCGGCCCCGTAGTGGACAGCCAGGGACATCTGATTGGCTGGGTCTCCGAGCAGGATTGCATCGCCGTCATGTTGAAAGAGGCCTACCACTGTGAACAGGTGGCCCAGGTCAGGGATGTGATGCGCAAGGAGGTGCTGGCAGTCGGCCCCGACACCAGCATCCTGGATCTGGCGGAGATGATGATGGGTCAAAAGCCCAAGATCTATCCTGTGGTGGAGGAGGGGCGCCTGCTCGGGGTCATCAACCGCCACAATGTGATGCAGGCCATCCACGCCCAGCTTGGCACCTGTTTCGTGCATCAGGCCAGAGTCTGAGCGGTGTTGTCTGGTTGTTTTCAAAGAGCAGGCTCCGGCCTGCTCTTTTCATCCGTGACGGTCATGACGCCTCCGGCTTGATGTGTTGGCGCGGCGCTTTAAGGCTTGCACCGCCCAGCCTCGCTCTTTAGGATCTCCCCCAGCTATCGATATGGCCCTTGATGGGCACTCTTTTAAGGAATTCGTACCTTGTCTCTCTCTATCGAGGCGCTGCGCCGCCGTCTTACCGCCTGCATGAATCTCGACGCCCGCCGTCTCTCCAGTCGACTGCACGGGGTCAAGAAGCTGCCGGAAGCCAAGCAGGCTGCCGTGCTCGAAACCATCGCCGCTGACCTGGATGTGGCACAGGCGCGCTATCAGTCCCGTCTGGCGGGCGTGCCCAAGGTCACCTATCCGGACAATCTGCCAGTCAGCCAGAAGCAAGGGGAGATCGCCAAAGCCATTGAAGAGCATCAAGTGGTGATCATCGCCGGCGAAACCGGCTCGGGCAAAACCACCCAGATCCCCAAGATCTGTCTGGCGCTTGGGCGCGGTGTGAAGGGCTTTATCGGCCACACCCAGCCGCGCCGTCTGGCGGCCCGCACCGTGGCGGCCCGTATTGCCGAGGAGATGGAGTCCGAACTCGGCCACTACGTGGGTTACAAGGTGCGCTTTACTGATCAGGTGAGCGAGCAGACCCACATCAAGCTGATGACCGACGGTATCCTGCTGGCCGAGATCCAGAACGACCGGATGCTGACCCAGTACGACACCATCATCATCGATGAGGCCCACGAGCGCAGCCTCAACATCGACTTCATTCTGGGTTATCTCAAACAGCTGCTGCCAAAGCGCCCCGATCTCAAGGTGATCATCACCTCGGCCACCATTGACCCCCAGCGTTTCTCCCGTCATTTCAACAAGGCGCCGGTGATCGAGGTCTCCGGTCGCACCTATCCGGTGGAGGTGCGTTACCGCCCACTGTTTGTTGATAAAAAAAGCAGTGATAAAAGCGAAGGGCTGGAGGAGCGCGACGAGCTGCAGGGGATCTTCGATGCAGTCGAAGAGCTGGCCCGCGAGGGGCTCGGGGACATCCTCATCTTCATGAACGGCGAGCGGGAGATCCGCGATACCGCCGATGCCCTGCGCAAGCTCAACCTGCGCGATACCGAGGTACTGCCGCTCTACGCCCGCCTCTCCAATGCCGAGCAGAACAAGGTGTTCCAGCAACATGCCGGGCGGCGCATCGTGCTCGCCACCAACGTGGCGGAGACCTCGCTGACGGTGCCGGGCATTCGCTACGTCATCGATCCGGGCACCGCCCGCATCAGCCGCTACTCCTGGCGCACCAAGGTGCAGCGCCTGCCCATCGAGCCGGTCTCCCAGGCCAGCGCCAACCAGCGTAAAGGGCGTTGCGGTCGGGTGGCGGACGGTATCTGTATCCGTCTCTACTCTGAGGAGGATTTCAATAGCCGTCCTGCCTTTACCGACCCCGAGATCCTGCGCACCAACCTGGCCTCGGTCATCCTGCAGATGCTGGCGCTCGGCCTTGGCAATATGGAGGCGTTCCCCTTCGTCGAGCCACCCGAATCGCGCCATATCAAGGACGGTCTGACCCTCTTGAAAGAGCTGGAGGCGGTGAGGGAATTGCCCGCCACCGGCGATCGCGAAGCCAAGCTGCAGCTGACCGAGACCGGTCGCCAACTCTCGCGTATTCCCCTTGATCCGCGTCTGGCGAAGATGGTGATCAGTGCGGCGCAGACCGGTTGCCTGAGCGAGGTGATGGTGATCACCGCCGCCCTCAGCATTCAGGATCCCCGCGAGCGGCCCATGGAGAAAAAGCAGGCCGCCGACGAGCAGCACAGACGTTTTGAAGACAAGGATTCCGACTTCCTCGCTTTTGTTAACCTCTGGAACTATCTGAAAGAGCAGCAGGATGCCCTTGGCAGCAACCCGTTTCGCCGCATGTGCCAGAAGGAGTTTCTCTCCTATCTGCGGGTGCGCGAGTGGCAGGACATTCACTTCCAGCTGCGTCAGACGGTCAAGGAGCTGGGCTTCAAGGCCAACCAAGAACCGGCAGACTTCAAGACGGTGCACTGTGCGCTCTTGACCGGTCTTTTGAGCCATATCGGCAACAAGGATCTGGAAAAGCCCGAGTTTCTCGGGGCCCGCAACGGCCGCTTCCACCTCTTCCCGGCCTCCGGTCTGTTCAAAAAGCCGCCCAAGTGGGTGATGGCCGCTGAGCTGGTGGAGACCTCGCGCCTCTATGCCCGCATCAACGCCAAGATTGAACCCGAGTGGGTGGAGCCGCTGGCGGGGCACCTCATCAAGATACACCACAGCGACCCCCACTGGTCGAAGAAAAATGGCGCCGTGATGGCCAAGGAGAAGGTGACGCTTTATGGCCTGACCCTGGTCAACGAGCGCATCATCAACTTCAGCCGCATCGATCCGGCGCTGTGCCGCGAGCTGTTTATCCGCCGCGCCCTAGTGGAGGGGGATTTCGAGACCCGCCACCGTTTCTTCAGCGATAACCGCAAGCTCCTGGCCGAGGTAGAGGCGCTGGAGCACAAGTCCCGCCGGCGCGACATCCTGGTGGATGATGAGGACTTGTTCCGCTTCTACGATGCCCGTCTGCCGGAGGAGGTGATATCAAGCCGCCACTTTGACAAGTGGTGGAAAGAGGCGCAAAAGCAGGACGCCGAGCTGCTCAACTTCGAAAAAGAGATGTTGATGAAGGGGGATGCGGCCCACATCAGCGATCTCGACTACCCCAACTTCTGGCAGCAGGGGCGCCTCAAGCTCAAGTTGACCTATCAGTTTGAGCCGGGGGAGGCCGCCGATGGCGTGACCCTGCATATACCGCTGCCGCTCCTGAATCAGGTGGAGGTGAAGGGGTTCGAGTGGCTGATCCCGGGGCTGCGTCACGAGCTGTTGGTGGCCCTTATCAAGTCGATGCCCAAGCCGATGCGCAAGAACTTCGTGCCGGCGCCCAACTACGCCGACGCGTTGCTCGCCAGTATCAACCCCGAGCAGGGGCCGCTCTTGGACGAGATGGAGCGTCAGCTGCGCCGCATGACCGGCGTGACCGTGCCCCGTGAATCCTGGGATTGGGCTGCGGTGCCCGATCACCTGAAACTCACCTTCCGTGTGGTGGACGACAAGCACAAGAAGGTGGCGGAAGGCAAGGATCTGGAGGCATTGAAAGAGTCCCTGCGCGGCAAGGTGCAGGAGACCCTGTCGCAAGTGGCGGATGATGACATCGAGCAGTCTGGCCTCACCCTGTGGAGCTTTGGCGAGCTGCCGCAGGAGTACAGCCAGAAGCGGGGCGGGTTCGAGGTGAAAGCCTATCCGGCGTTGGTAGACGAGAAGGATTCGGTCGCCATCCAGCTGGTGGAGAGTCCAGTGGTGCAGCAGCAGCTGATGTGGGCAGGCCAACGCCGGCTGGTGCTGCTCAACGTGCCATCTCCCATCAAGTATCTGCAGGAGAAGTTGCCCAACAAGGCCAAGCTGGGGCTCTATTTCAACCCGTTTGGCAAGGTGGCCGAGCTGATTGACGACTGCATCGCCTGCGGCTGCGACAAGCTGATTGAGCAGCACGGCGGCATGGCTTGGGACGAGGCCGGTTTCGAGGCGCTCAAGGAGTATGTCCGCGCCGAGCTCAACGATGCGGTGGTGGAGGTGGCCAAACAGGTGGAAGCCGTGCTGACCCTCTCTCATGAGATCAAGAAACGGCTCAAGGGCAAGATGCAGCTCGACACCGCCTTTGCCATGTCGGACATCCAGCAGCAGCTCGGCAACCTCATTCACAAGGGCTTTGTCACCGAGACCGGCTGGCAGCGGCTGCCTGACTTGCTGCGCTACCTGCGGGCCATCGAGCGGCGGCTCGAGAAGCTCGCCATCGATCCCAACCGGGATCGGGTCTACATGCTCAAGGTGCACAGCGTGGAGTCGGAGTACAAGGCACTGCTCGCCAAGATCCCCAAATCCCAGCTGATCCCGGCCGAGGTGGCCAATATCCGCTGGATGATCGAGGAGCTGAGAGTCTCCTTCTTCGCCCAGCAACTGGGGACGCCATACCCCATCTCGGATAAACGGGTGCAGAGCGCCATTGCCCAGTGCTAAGCTGCTATCTATCTGTTTTCTGAGCCATAGTGTGAAAGCAACGAGACGCCAAAGGGAAGGGAGGCCGTCATATGCTGGGGATCTGGTTGGGGGTGGCACTGGTCAACATCAGCGGGTATCAACCCATTGCGGAACAAACCTGGGTGCAGCTCAACCCGGAGTTCTATCCGGTGCAGCGCCCCGTGCCGCCCATTTTTGCGGCCTGGCGGGGCAATCAGTTTCCCCCTCTTGAACAGAGAAAGAAGAATGGCCGCTGGCAGATCCTCTTTCCTGCCCGGCTGGTGCCCCCCTTCGATCTGTTCGAAGGGGAGGCCCAGCTCTCCAAGGCTTACCTGGCCAGGCTAAAGCGCATCGATGAGATGGCCTATGGCATGGCGCCCCACCAATCAGTACAGCAAGCCGCCTCCTCGGCCCCCTCGTTCGAAGTCCCGGGCGCTGTCGCCTTTGTCGCCGAGTTCTCCCTGCCCCGGGAGAGGAAGATGCGGATGCCTCTGGGGGAGCCCTTGCTCGCACGGCTTGGGGGGCAGGTCCCCACACAGGCCTTGGCAAGGCAGGGAGATGCACAGCCCATGGCCACCGCAGATTCTGCCCCTGAGCAGGCGACCCTGACTCTTTCCGCCACGGCGGCAGGGGAGGCATCGCGGGTTTGTCATCAGGTGGCGGCGGGAGAAACCCTGTGGCGCATTGCAAGCCAGCTTCAGTCAAAGGAGGCCGGCGGCTCGGATACTTACAGTTATCTGCTGGCGCTGGTGCAGGAAAATCGTGACAGGATGGCCAAAGGGATCCAGGTACAGGCCGGGCAGCGCCTCTATTGCCCGAAAGCGCAGACTCTGGCGCAATTCGATTCCCTGAGCCCGGCCCAGCGACAGCAGCAGTTTGCCCGTCTGGAGCAGGGGCGTTAGGGGATGGCGAGAGGCGTGGTGGAGTGCCTTTTTGCCTAGAGAGGAGTGCCGCGGGTTCTTTCCTTGTATCCCCTCCGGGCCCGTGCTAGTATTCGCGCTCGTTTTGCGAGGTGCTGACCGGTCGCAGTCAACACCATACATTCATCTTAAAAGAGATAATCACTATGTCTTTCGTATTCCAAGCTGAAGTCCGTTCTGACCTGGGGAAAGGTGCGAGCCGCCGCCTGCGTCATGCTGACCTGGTTCCTGCCATCGTTTACGGTGCAGGCAAAGAAGCCGTGTCCGTTACCCTGGACCACAAGAAGCTGATCCTGGCCCAAGAGAAGCCGGAGTTCTACTCCTCCGAGCTGACCCTGGTCATCAACGGTGAAGAAGTCAAAGTGAACGTGAAGGCTATCCAGCGTCACCCGGTTCGCTACAAGCTGGTTCACCTGGATTTCGTTCGCGTCTAATCGACAACGAACTTTCCTGTGAAGAGGCCACCCAATCGGGTGGCCTCTTTGTTTTTACAGCATTTTTTCCGGGAAAATAAAATACTCAAACAGCACTATTGGTCTTTACTTGAAGGCATGATTGACAGCAGGACACGTGTTGTGGTGCTCTGATGTTCAAAAAGTACTCGGGCAAGTCCATTTTTCGGGGCGATGTTGACCGTTATGAAAGGAATCGTACGGACATATATCCTGCTGTTTTCACCTATTCTGCTGTTGGTCCTGGCAGGTGGCTATCTGCTGGGCAATGCACTGATCGAGCGCGAGCTCTATCGCGTTCGCAGCGATGAGAGCACCTTCCTGGCGCTTGCCAGCGGCCGCCTTGACGGCGAGCTGGCGGTGCCGCTGCGCCATGTGCGCAGCATGTCGGAAGAACCCATCCTGCTCGAAGCGGCGGCTCGCAATGACCGTGACACCCTGGCCGTCCAGTTCACCATCCTGCTGAACCGCAATCCCGACTATGCCCAGGTGCGTTGGCTTGCCCCGGATGGCATGGAGCGGGTGCGCATCGATCGCCAGGGCCAGCGTTTGTGGCGTGTGACGGACGACCAGTTGCAGAACAAGGGGGAGCGTTACTACTTTCGCGATGCCATGGCGCTGCCCTGGGAGCGGGTCTACGTCTCGCCGCTCGATCTCAACGTTGAACACGGGGTGATCGATCGCCCCTTCAACCCCATGATCCGCATTGCCAAGCGTCTGCGCCTTGGGGGACGTGATCTTGGTCTGCTGCTAATCAACGTTCAGGCTGCCCGTATGCTCAAGGAGTTTGCCGACAACCGCGGCAAGGCAGCCGATCACATTATGTTGTTCAACCAGGACGGATACTGGCTGCGCAGCCCGGACCCATCCCGGGAGTGGGGCTTCATGCTCGAGCGCCCGGATCTGACTCTGAAGCAGACTTCTCCCCAGGCCTGGCAGGCGTTCTGGGACGCATCAAACGGCCAGATGGAGTCTGCCGACGGACTCTGGAGCTGGACCACCCTGTACCCGGCACAGAATCATGATCAGCTGATCTGGAAAGCCGCGTCCCTGGTGCCGCACAGCGAGCTGCAGGCCATTCGCACTCATATCTGGGGGATCATCTTGGCCGCCAGCGCCGTGCTGCTGCTGTTGTTTGGTGCCGGTGTGGCTGCACTGGTGCGCAGCAGGCACAAGGAGCAACTGGCCCAGCAGGAAGCGGCCAGGTTGGCACAGGTCAAAGGTGATTTCATCGCCAACATGAGCCACGAGATCCGCACCCCCATGAACGCCATCATGGGGCTGACCTACCTGCTCGAACAGGGAGGGCTCGACGATGGTCAACATGCCCTGGTGCGCAAAATCCACCAGGCCGGGCAGGCGCTGCTCGGGATCATCAACGACATCCTTGATTTCTCCAAGATTGAGTCGGGTCGGCTCGAACTTGAACGGGTGCCATTCAGTCTCGAAGAGGTGCTCGATCACGTGGCGGCCATCATGTCCACCTGCGTTGGCCAGAAGCACCTCGAACTGGTGGTGAGCAGTGCCCCCGAGCCGGTTTCCCATCTGATTGGGGACGCCCTGCGCCTCGAGCAGGTGCTGCTCAACCTGACCGGCAATGCCATCAAGTTTACCGAACGCGGCGAGGTGGAGGTCAAGGTTGTGCTGGAATCAGAGCAAGACGGCATGGCCACCTTGCTGTTTCGGGTGCGCGACACCGGGATCGGCATTCCCCCCGAGCAGCAGGCCAACATTTTCAATGCATTCTCCCAGGCAGACTCCTCCACCAGTCGCCGCTTCGGGGGCACCGGGCTTGGTCTGACCATCAGTCGCCGCCTGGTGAATCTGATGGGGGGGGACATCGGCGTCACCAGCGAGCTTGGCAAGGGGAGCGAATTCTGGTTCCGCGTCCGGCTGGAGCAGGTGGAGCGGCCCGAGGCCTTGAACGAGCGCCTGCAGCACATCTCGCTGCTCATCGCCGACGACAATCAGGTGACCCGCGACGCCCTGTCGATGACGGTGGGCTCCCTCGGATGGCAGTCGCGGGTGGTGGAGTCCGGTGAGCAGGCGCTGCACCATCTGCTGCGCCAGGGGGAGCGTTTCGACGTGATCCTGCTCGACTGGATCATGCCGGGCATGGACGGGCTCGAGACCTGCCTGGCCATTCGCCGCGCCTTCGAGCAGCAGGAGCGTTCACCCATCATCATCATGGCGACCGCCTATTCCCAGGATGAACTGATGCACCGCCCCGGCTCGGATCAGGTGGATCTGGTGCTGCACAAACCGGTCACCGGCTCCAGTCTCTACAACGCGGTGGCGCGTCTCATCCACGAGAAGCGCGAGCATGTGGAGCCCCTTGAGAGTGGCCAGCGCCGTCTGCGCCTGCCGGGCGTGCACATACTGCTGGTGGATGACAGCGACATCAACCTGGAGGTGGCTACCCGCTTGTTGCAACGGGAGGGGGCCGAGGTGATGACCGCCATCGATGGGGAGCGAGCCCTGGCCTGCCTGGCAGATCCGGCACGGCGCATCGATCTGGTGCTCATGGATGTGCAGATGCCGGTGATGGATGGGTACGAGGCGACCCGTCGCCTGCGCCTGCTGCCTGGGCGGGAGGAGACTCCCGTGCTGGCTCTCACCGCAGGGGTATTCAAGGATCAGCGGGAGGCGGCATTGGCCTCTGGCATGAACGACTTCATCGCCAAGCCGCTCGATGTGGAGCAGCTCATCGCGACCTTGCTGCGTTATCTGCCGGACGTAGTCCTGCCGCTCACCGTGAGCGACGAGCCACTCCCCCACGAGCCGGTGGCCGGCATCGATATCGATACCGGACTGCGCAACTGGGGTGAAGCCTCGGTCTATCTTAAATACCTGCGGCGTTTTCGCGATGACTACATGACGGTCGGTACCGTGTTGCCGGGTTACATCGCCCAGCACGAGACCGATGCGGCCGCGAGCCTGACCCACAAGCTCAAGGGGGTGGCGGGCAGCCTGTCGCTCACCGATGTGGCGCGTATCAGTGCCGAGTTGAACGAGGCCATCGAGCAGGGGAGCGACACCAGCCAGCTTATCGCACCCTTCCTCGAGGCCCTGGAGCGGGCACAACACTCCATCGATACCTATGCCGGGCGCGAACCGGGCGCGGTCAGCTCCCCGCTGGCCCAGGGGGAAGCACGGGAGGTCTGCCTGCACGCCCTGCATCAGGCCCTGGTGAGCGAGGATCTGGATCTGATTGAGCCGGCGCTGAGCCAGGCAAGGAGTCACTTGCCTTGCGATCTGGTGAGCGAGATAAGCGCAGCCCTGGAGCTGTTCGATATCCCGTTCGCCACCCGCAAGCTGGAGGCATATCTGGAGGATCGGGAGGAACCTGCGCCATGAGTCGACCGCGCGTGCTGATCATCGACGACGAGCCGAGCAACCTCGGGTTGCTGCGGCAAATCCTCAAAGAGGAGTACAACCTCTTCTTTGCCAAAGGGGGAGAGGAGGGGTTGGCCGCCGTGGGGCGTCACGAGCCGGCACTTATCCTGCTGGACGTGCGCATGCCCGACATGGATGGTTACGAAGTGTGCCGCCGGCTCAAGGCCGATCCGGCTCACGCCGGGATCCCGGTGCTCTTTATCACCGCGAGCGACAACGCAGACAGCGAGAGCCAGGGGTTCGAGGCGGGCGGAGTGGATTATATCTACAAGCCGGTCTGTCCGAGCACGGTGCGTGCCCGGGTGCGCAATCATCTCTCCCTGGTGCGCCTCGATCAGCTCGAGTGCAGCTATCGCACCGCCATCGTCATGCTGAGCGAGGCGGGCCACTACAACGACACCGATACCGGGGTGCATATCTGGCGCATGGCCGCTTACGCCCGGGCCCTGGCTGATGCGGCTGGCTGGAGCCCGGAGCAGTCGGATCTGCTGGAGCTGGCGGCCCCCATGCACGACATGGGCAAGATTGGTATCCCTGACCACATACTCAAGAAGCCCGGTCCTCTCACCGAGGAGGAGTGGGCCATCATGCGAAGTCACCCACGCATCGGTTACGAGATCCTGAGGCGATCCGATGCCCCCATCTTTCGCATGGCGGCGGAGATTGCCCTGCACCACCACGAGAAATGGGACGGCTCGGGCTACCCCGCTGGCGAGACCGGTGAGGGGATCCCCGAGGCGTCGCGGATCGTGGCCATCGCCGACGTCTTTGACGCCCTGAGCGTGCGTCGTCCCTACAAGGAGCCCTGGCCCCTGGACCGGGTGCTGACCACCATGCGCGATGGCTCCGGCCAGCACTTCGATCCCCGGCTGCTCTCCCGTTTTCTCGAGATCATGCCGGAGATCTTGCGCCTCAAGGCGCAATGGGATGCCCGCGAGGAGCGGGGGGATTACCAGATGGGCTGTGTCAGATAGGGATTGCTGGCCCGTTCGTGACCAAAGGTGGAGCTCGGGCCATGGCCCGGAATAAAGACGATCTCATCCCCGAGCGGCAGCAGGGTCTCGGTGATCGACTTGATCAGCGTCCCGTGATCCCCGCGCGGGAAATCGGTGCGGCCTATGCTGCCGGCAAAGAGCACATCCCCCACCCATGCGAGGCGTTCTGCCTGGCAGAGCAGCACGATGTGGCCCGGAGTGTGGCCCGGGCAGAAATAGACATCCAGCTCGCACCGGCCCAGCTGCACCTTGTCACCCTGTGCAAGCCAGTGATCGGGGGTGAAGGCCGGTGTGTGGGAGAAGCCGAACATCTGGCTCTGCTGGGGCAGGATATCGAGCCAGAAGGCATCCTCCTTGTGGGGGCCGGTAATGGCGACATCGGTTCTCTCGCGCAGCTCGGCGGCGGCGCCCACGTGATCCAGATGGCCGTGAGTCAGCAGGATATGGGTGAGGGTCAGCCCCCGTTTGGCGATGGCGGTCAGCAGCTTGTCTGCTTCGCCGCCCGGATCGATGAGGGCGGCCTGATGGGTCTCATCACACCAGATAAGGGAGCAGTTCTGGGCAAACTGGGTGACCGGGATCACCTCGAATTTCAACATATGGGGTCCTCTTGATGGGCCGCTGATTCAGGCGCGCTGCTTGGCAAAGAAGTCGAGACAAGCCTGCTTGTCACCCTGGAAGATGATGCGCTCGCGCTTGTTGTCCAGCTGATAGCGGTACATGGGGTCATAGTAGCGAGTCAGCAGCAGTCTGATCCAGACCAGATGGGCGCGGGTGTCCCCGCTCTGGGCCTGTTCCCTGAGGGCGGCCTGCAACAGCCCATCGAGTTCGCGATAATCCTTGTCACCGAGTCGGCGCTTGAGCCTGGCCATGGCGTCGGTGAGGTAGCCGGCAAAGAGGGGCCAGCCTGCATCTGGCCCATGGAACTCCAGATAGCGCAGCCAGAGATCCTGCACGTAATCGGTGCGGATCTGCTCGGCCCGTGCCTCCTGCGGCACCTCCACCACCACCAGAGGAGCCCGGCACATGGCCTCATAGAGGTTGAGTGGCAGGGCGCAGCGACCGATGAGACGGCTCTCGTCTTCCAGGACAAACTGTGACTCTCCCCGGTTGCGACGCTGAAGCAGCTCGATGGCAAGCCGATTTTCGAAGTCGATGTTGCCGGGTTGCCCACCCGGCAGTTGGCCAAACGACGACCCCCTGTGACGGGCGTGCCCTTCCAGATCCACCGCCTGGGTGATGTGCGCCAGCATGTGGGTCTTGCCGGAGCCGGTCATGCCGGTCAGCACGGTCCAGTCGCACTCTGCACTGGCCTTCGCCTGGGTGTCGATGAGAAAGTGGCGCAGCGCCTTGTAGCCGCCCGCGACCCGGGGGCGGGTGACGCCGGCCTCGGCCAGCCACTGCTGCACTGTCTGGGAGCGCAGGCCGCCGCGAAAACAGTAGAGCAGGGCGTCGGGTTGCTGGCGCAACCTGGCCAGCCAGCCTTCCATGCGCGCGGCGCGCACCGCGCCTCCCACCAGTTGATGGCCCAGGGTGATGGCTGCGGCCTGACCCTCCTGCTTGTAACAGGTACCGACCCGGGCACGCTCCTCGTCCGTCATCAGCGGCAGGCTGACGGCGGTGGGAAAGGCCCCTTCCTTGAACTCGACCGGGGCGCGCAGATCGATGAGTGGAACCTCATCCAGAAAGATCCGGGCGTAATCCGTGGCCAGTGGCAGGGCACTCATTGGACAACCTCGATGAACTGGTTGCCGGTGCAGGCCTGCAACTGGCCGATGGGAGAGAGGGTCAGCCCTGCCTGTGCGGCAATGGCAAGGAGCTCGGCTTCACTTTCTTTACCGACGGCTACCAGCAGGCCGCCGCTGGTCTGCGGGTCGCACAGGATGTTGCGGGTGCGATCATCCATGGCGCCCAGCTTGTCACCATAGGAGTCGAAGTTGCGCAGGGTACCGCCCGGTACGCAGCCCTCACTCAGGTAGTAATCCACCTCGTCCAGCAGCGGCAGCGCCTTGAAGTCCAGACGGGCACTGACGCCGGAACCTTCGCACATCTCCAGCAGGTGGCCTGCCAGCCCAAAACCGGTCACGTCGGTCATGGCGTGCACGCCGGGTAAGGCGGCGAAGCGCTGGCCAATTTTGTTGAGGGTGCACATGGCATCCGGGGCCAGTTGCTCATGCTCGGGCTTGAGCTTGCCCTTCTTCTGGGCGGTAGTGAGGATACCGATGCCAAGGGGCTTGGTCAGATAGAGGGTGTCACCCACCTTGGCGGTGTCGTTCTGCTTGATGGCATTGAGCGGCACGATACCGGTCACCGCGAGGCCGAAGATGGGCTCGGGGGCATCGATGCTGTGGCCGCCGGCCAGAGAAATACCCGCTTCGTGGCACACCTGGCGGCCGCCGTCGATCACCTGCTGGGCCACTTCAGGTGCGAGTATGTTGATGGGCCAGCCAAGGATGGCGATGGCTACGATGGGTTTGCCACCCATGGCGTAGATATCGCTGATGGCGTTGGTGGCGGCGATGCGGCCGAAGGTGAAGGGATCATCGACGATGGGCATGAAGAAGTCGGTGGTGGAGACGATACCCTGACCGTTGCCGATATCGACCACGGCGGCGTCATCCTTGCTGCTGTTGCCGACCACCAGGGTGGGGTCGTCAAAGCCCGGGATCTGGCTCTTCAAGATGGTGTCGAGCACCTTGGGGGAGATTTTGCAACCGCAGCCAGCGCCGTGGCTGTATTGGGTCAGACGAATGGAAGACATGCTTTCCCCTTGTGTGGGCAGACTTGCGTGTGCCAATAACTGCTGTGGCACCGTCAAATGTGCGCGCAAAAATAGGGTGGCCCTGGCGGCCTGTGAACACAGTGATGTCAGGCTGCCTGGCAGGACGGGAGGAGGGCAAGGATGCGCCGGCGAAGCCCCGCCGAGGACCACAGGACGGGCCATTATGCCACAGACGGCCCTCTTGATTCGAACTGGAATTCACACAAAGCACAGGGGATTGTCGGGTTCAAAAAGAGCCGTACTCTTCGCCTTGGTCAGGCTAGTCCCACTTTGAGCCGCCCCGACGGCGTGCCGGTCTTGCATCGGGGCAGCATGTGGTGACGGAAGCTAGCCAGCTTGCTCCATCACTGGTTGGGGAGCCTTGCCTAGCCGGCGCAGTCGCCGTTGCAGCGGCCGCTCCAGCAGGGTGTAGCTCAGCGTCGAGAGCCCGATCAGCACGGCGAGCATCAACAGGGTGGCCAGCACGCCCAGCAAGGGGTTGGTCTGGGCGTACCACCACGCGGTGAGCCCCGGCGCCAGAGAGTGGACAAGCTCGCAGCCGGTGAGCAACACCAGGGCGTGGAGCAGGTAGATGGAGTAGGAGAGATCCCCTAGCCAATTAGTGAAGCGGTTGTCCAGGAGGCGCAGCAGCGGGCTCTGGCGATCGCCCTGGCAGGCGGCAATCCAGATCAGCAACACGTAGGCGCTGATCAGTAGCAGGGTCAACAACGGTGTCATGGTGAACTGCATCAGAGCGAAGGGGAGCAGAAAGGCGAGCAGCAGCGGCAGATCTTGCTGCATCATGGACCACTGGCGGGCAGCCTTCACCTTCGGCAGCAGCCAGAGGCCGAGCACGAATTCACTCACCCCGCGCCCGATGGCCAGCGCCCCGCTGGTGACATCCAGGGTACCCCGGCTGTGCACGATAAAGGCCAGCACCGTCAGGGCCAGCAAGGGGGCGAGGTTGCTCCAGCGGCTGCGGGTGACGGCGAAGGAAATGAGCAGCGGAAACAGCAGATAGCTAATCCACTCCACGCTGAGGGACCAGGCGGCGAAGTTCCAGGTCAATCCGTGATCGGTCACCACCTGCAGCAGCAACAGGCTGCTTGGCAGCGCCTCGGCCGGGGTAAAGGGTGAGCCGAACGGAGGCATTCCTTCCCACTCCCACATCTTGAACAGGGGACCGGCGTAGAAGCCAATCCCATGGTGGGCCTTGTAGAGCTCCCAGCCAACCAGCAGCAGCAGGGTCACCAGGTAGAGGGGATACACCCGGGTCAGCCGCAGCCAGAGGAAGCGGCCATAACTTATGGTGCGGGGCGTGTGGGGCGTGCGGGCGAAGGCCTCCCCGTAGACGTGGGCCAGCACCAGCCCGCTCAAAATAAAGAAGAGATCGACCCAGAGGTAGCCGTTCTCGATGAGTTGGGTGTGGCCTGCGATCGACTCCATCCACTGGGGAAAGAGCAGCAAGCGGGCATGGAACAGCACCACCATCAGGGCAGCGATGCCCCGCAGCGGCGTCAACAGCGGCAATGATTGATTCATGACGGGATCCTTGATGATGTTCAGCTTGGCCTGACATCGATTTTTGTTGTGGTGCCGCTCATCAACCCTGATGAGTCGGCAGCCCCGGCTTGGCGGCCACAGGCGGGATCACCCTACCTAAAAGAGAGTCATACGAGTGTGATTGCCGTCATGAATGGGCGTTTATCATCCCAGAACCAGCATGGGATAGGGACGCATCGAAAATAGAGAGGGGATCTAGACTAGGGAAGTCATCCCTCTGAGCGTCAGGAACATCCTCATGAAACTCTATGCCCACCCCTTTTCGTCCTACAGCCAGAAAGTGCTGATCGCTCTCTACGAGAATGCCACCCTGTTCGAATACCGGAACCTCGAAGAGCCAGCGGCCAGCGCCGAACTTGCCGCCCTTTGGCCACTCAAGCGCTTCCCGGTGTTGCTGGATGATGGTCGCTGCATCCTCGAGAGCAGCACCATCGTCGCCCATCTGCAGGCGCACCATCCGGGCCCCGTCAGCCTGATCCCGCCCGGCGATGCGGGTCTGGAGGTGCATATGCTGGATCGCGTCTTCGACAACTATGTGATGACGCCGATGCAAAAAGTGGTGCTGGATGCGCTGCGCCCGGTCGCGGATCGTGACAGCTATGGCGTAGCGGAGGCCCGCGAGCTGCTCAATCAGATCTACCCCTGGCTTGATCAGCGACTGGAAGGACGCCACTGGATTGCCGGCGCAGACTTCACGCTGGCCGATTGCGCCGCCGCCCCCTCGCTCTTCTACGCCGACTGGGCCCACGAGATCCCGGCTGACTATGGCCGTCTGCGTGCCTATCGCGCCCGTCTGCTCAATCATCCCTCCATCGTGCGGGTGGTGGAGGAAGCGAGGCCATTTCGACACTACTTCCCGCTGGGCGCGCCAGCGCGTGATTGAGCGGGATGACTTGTGGTGGGCGAGTATTGTCGCCCCAGGCAATGTGCGAGGCGGACAGGGGCATGGCGTGATCCATTGCAGGGGAAAACAGCAATATTCATTAAAATGAGTGGATATGCGTATATGGCTGATATTTCCCCGAGGGTTTTTGAATTTTGATGCGTAATATTTCATGCTTTTGCATAAAAAAATGCCGGGCATGTCTCTGCTGGCGGGTTGTGTATGCCATGCCTGGGGTGAAAGAGAGATGAGAATCGGGTTAACGATACGGCAACCTTTGATTGAGGATGGCTGTCGTCAGTCGAAGAGGAGGGATGGGGGCAGCAATCGCTGTTGGTGGCAAAGTCGGGGGGAGGTTGTCTCTTTGGCGGCCGCATAAAAAAGCCCGCTACGATCGCGGGCTTCTTGATGGCTTGCCGGACCCGGATCTGGAACCGGGGACAAGGGGGGCAGCGCTGGTCTGCTCGGCTTAGCGGGCGCGCACCACCAGTCCCTTGAGGTAGAAGCCTTCCGGATAGGCGGTGCCGATGGGGTGATCGGATGCTTGGGACAAGAGTTCCAGGATCTGGGCATCACGGCCTGCATCGAGGGCCGCATCGGCCACTATCTTCTGGAACAGGCTCTGCTCCATCAGGCCGGAGCAGGAGTAGGTCAGCAGCACGCCACCCGGCGCCAACAGCTGGAACGCCAGCATGTTGATGTCCTTGTAGCCGCGGCAGGCGCCCAGTAGCTGGGCCTTGCTCTCGGCAAACTTGGGCGGGTCCAGCACGATGACATCGAACTTCTCGCCCTTTTCGCGATATTCGCGCAAGAGCTTGAAGACGTCGTGACGCACGAAGTGGGTGTTGCTGGTATCGAGACCGTTCAGTTCGGCGTTCTGGCGGGCGATGTCCAGCGCATTCTGGGAGAGATCGACGTTGACTACCTCCTTGGCGCCGCCCTGGAGGGCATAGACCCCGAAACCGCCGGTGTAGCAGAAGCAGTTGAGCACCCGCTTGCCTTCAGTGTATTTCGCTGCGGCAAGGCGGTTATCCCGCTGATCCAGATAGAAACCCGTCTTGTGACCGTTGCGAATATCGACCAGGATCTTGACGCCGCCATTCTCCTCGATGACCACGGGGTCGGTCGGGGTCTCGCCATGGATGACGCCGGTGCGCTCCTTCAGCCCTTCCTTCTTGCGTACCGCCACGTCGGAGCGCTCATAGATGCTGCACTCGGGGTAGAGGGTACGCAGGGCTTGCGTGATCAGCTCGCGCTGGAACTCGGCACCGGCGGAGAGGATCTGGCACACCAGGAAGTCGGCGTAGCGGTCGATGGTGAGGCCCGGCAGACCGTCGGATTCGGCGGCGCAGAGGCGATAGCCGGTGAGGCCCTGACGCTTGATGAGCCCGTCACGGGACTCCTGCGCATATGTGAGGCGACGGATGAAGAAGTCGAGATCGACGCTCTCATCCTTGTCGAAGGTCCAGACCCGGGCACGGATCTGGGAGCTGCCGGACCAGGCGCCACGGGCGAGCCATTTGCCGTCATGGGTGAAGATCTCGACGGTATCGCCGTCAACGGGGTTGCCCTGCACCCGCTCAATGCCCTTGGAGAAGATCCAGGGGTGGCGACGCAGCAGGGATTTTTCGCGGCCTTTGACGAGATAGATGGAAGCGCTCATGGGTAGTTGCCGATGGTAGAAAAGAAGGGGGCATATAGTAGGGGCTGTGAGGGTAGGCACGCAAGCCGCGTCTACCGGGATCCGTGCATCCTCACGCGGTCAGGGTCGAACGGGCTGTTTCGCGCGTCCCCAGCGCTTGGCCCAGACATGGCAGGCCATCTGGACGATGGCCTGCCGGAGTGGTCAGATCCGCAGGCCGGTGAGCGCCTGACCGAGTTCGCTGGCGGTTCCCTTGAGGCCGGTGGTGCCGGCGACCGCCGCGCTGGCGGACTCCTCCACCCGGCTTGCCTCGTGGCGCACCTTGTCGAGGTTGCGGGTGATCTCCTCTGCCACCGAACTCTGCTCTTCGCTGGAGGTGGCGATCTGGGTGCTCATCTCCAGGACCGCATCGCTGTGGTTGCTGAGCCGCTCGATGTCCATGCCCACCTCGGTGATGAGCTGCTGGCTGTCGGCGGCGCGCCCCACCGTCTTCTCCATGATGTCGTTCAGCGCCCCGGTCCCGGCCTGGAGCTCCTCGATCATCTGCTGGATCTCCACCGTGGCCTGCTGGGTGCGGCTGGCGAGGGTGCGCACCTCGTCGGCCACCACCGCAAAGCCGCGTCCCTGTTCACCAGCCCGGGCGGCCTCGATGGCAGCGTTGAGGGCCAGCAGGTTGGTTTGCTGGGAGATGGCGTTGATGACGTTGACCACTTCGTTGATGCGATTGGCGTTGTGAGTCAGCCGCTCGACCGCGCCCGAGGCATTGCCAATCTCGTCCGCCAGGGTGCGGATGGCGGTGATGGTGCGTGCCACCCGCTGTGCCCCGTGAGTCGCCTCGTCGCTGGACTGGCGGGTTTGCAGCAGGGTGTCGTTGGCGTTGCGGGCCACTTCCCGGATGGCGGCGGACATCTGCTCCATGGCGGCGGCCAGGGAGTCCATGTGCTGGCGTTGGGCGCGGGCAAGCTGCTCGCCGTCGCTGGCATGCTCGCGAAATTCGTCTGCGGCCAGGGTAAGGGCATCGGCGGACTCTTCCACCAGTTGCACTATCTTGTGCTGGCGGTCGGTGAAGGTGTCGATGCTGCCCGCCAGAATGGAGAACTCGTCGCGCACCGGGAAGAAATTGAGCCGGAAGGTGAGATCGCCGTTCGCCACCGTCTGCAATGCCTTGTTGGTGGAGTAGAGCGCCCCCGAGACGAAGGTCATCAGATAGTGGGTGATGAGGGCCAGCAGGGCGGCCAGCACCGCGATGATGGTGAGCGTGGTGCCCTGACCATCCCAGAGGGCGTAGTGACTCGTATCCAGGGTGCCGGAGACGACGCCCGCCTGTCCTGCGCTGGCGCCATAGCGATAGATGTCCCCCTGCTGGCTAAGGCCGGTGGCGGCGCCAGGCGTGAGTACGAGATCCGCGGGCAGGGTAAGGGTCGGCTGCTGGCTCACCAGCTGGGCCGTGGTCTCGACCCGCCCTTTTAGCTGATCCACTCTGAGCTGCATCGCCTGATCATGGCCGTCGGCCAGCAGATACCAGGTGAGGAAGGCGATGAACACCAGGGGGCACCAGAAGGTGATGAGAAATTTCTCGCTGATCGTGAGGTGAATGAGATAACGGTCAACCCACCGAAACTTTACTTCTTTCATAATGGTATTGCGTCCTGCAAGGGGAAGAGAGTGTCGCGCTCATTATCGCCCCGGGGAAAAATTACTTAAGGGAAAGGTGTGATAAATGGGAGAGCAATCGTTTGTCGTGCGGGTGTGGGGTCAGGTTCAGGGGGTGGGGTTTCGCTACTTCACCCGGGAGCGGGCGCTGCAACTGGGGCTGCGGGGGCATGCCTACAACCTGGAAGATGGCTCGGTGGAGATCCTGATTGCCGGTCCCGAACAGAAGGTACAGATGATGCTGGGCTGGCTTGAGCACGGGCCCCGAACCGCCACCGTCACCCGAATGGAGTGCACCCAGGCGTTGCCACCCACCGGAACCGGTTTTCATACCAACTAGCCGGGAGGGTTCATGGGGGAGAGCGGGATTGCGCAGGCCAACCGGCTCGTTGGGCAATATCGGGGGGCGACCCTGGCACTGCGCGAGCACAAGGGGATGGAAGAGGTGCATGCCTACCGGATAGCGGCCCGCCGCCTGCTGGCGCTGCTCGCCCTGTGGCGACCCCTCATTCATGAGCCCGAGCTGGAGCGGCAATTGACCCGTGCCGTCGGCACGCTCTCCGCCCTGCGCGATGCCCAGGTCTATGCGCAGCATCATGGTGGCTCGCTTCGGCAGAACCGCTTGCCACGGGTCCCCCTGTTGACCGGCCCGCTGGCCCGTTGGCTGGCCCGACTGGAAGAGGTACCCGTCGGTGTCGATCTCTTGCCGCTGTTTCAGCTGCATCTGGCGCTGTCACTGTCGGATGCACTGGCTAAGACCACCTCCCTTCCTGTGGGCATCAGGGCGAAACTTCGGTGCTGGCACCGGCTGCGTCTGGTGCTGAAACAGGCGCGCTACGGGATGGAGCTGCTGACGGCACAGGGGGGAGGGGATCCGGCCTGGTTGTCCATGCTGGTGAGCTGGCAGGAGCGGCTTGGGCAATTGCAGGACAGGCGCCAATGGCTCAGACGCCTTGGGGGCGAAACGGGGCGGGGCCAGCAACGGCGAGCCCTGAAAACAGAGATCCGCTGCCAACTACTGCAACTGGATTGCCATCAGGCGGAGCTGGTCGGCCTTCGCATGGCATTGCTGCAGAGCGGGCAGTAAGCACCCCACAAGATAAAAAAAGAGAGGCCATTGGCCTCTCTTTTCATTGGGACTGTCCGGGAAGGGGCGTATTACTTCACGCGCATGCCCGGCTGAGCACCTTCCTGGGGCTCGAGGATCCAGAGATCCTCGCCGCCCGGACCTGCCGCCAGCACCATGCCTTCGGACATGCCAAAGCGCATCTTGCGCGGGGCCAGGTTGGCCACCATCACGGTCAGCTTGCCTTCCAGATCTTCCGGGTTGTAGGCGGACTTGATACCGGCAAAGACCTGACGGGTTTCGCCGCCGATATCCAGCTGCAACTTCAGCAGCTTCTCGGCTTCCGGCACCGCTTCGGCTTTCTTGATCAGCGCCACCCGCAGGTCAATCTTGGCAAAGTCGTCGTAGGTGATGGTCTCGCTGATGGGATCGTCCACCAGGGGGCCTGCCGGCTTCTTGCTCTGCTCCTTGGCGAGATCTTCCTTGGACGCTTCCACCATGGCATCCACCTTGGCGGACTCGATGCGGGAGAAGAGTGCCTTGAAGGGGGCGACGCCGTGGTCGACCAGAGGGGCGGCGATGCCATCCCAGGTCAGGGTTTCGCCAAGGAAGGCTTCGGCGCGCTCGGCCAGTTGCGGCATGACGGGCTTCAAGTAGGCCATCAGCACGCGGAACAGGTTGATGCCGACGGAGCAGACGGCTTGCAGCTCGGCATCCGCCCCTTCCTGCTTGGCGATGACCCAGGGAGCCTTGTCGTCCACATAGCGGTTGGCCTTGTCGGCCAGGGCCATGATCTCGCGGATGGCGCGGCTGAATTCGCGCGCTTCATAGGCTTCGGCGATGCTGGCGCTGGCGTTGGCAAACTCGGCGTAGAGTGCGGGCTCGGCGCAGGTGGCGGCCAGCTTGCCGTCAAAACGCTTGGCGATAAAGCCGGCGTTGCGAGAGGCCAGGTTGACCAGCTTGTTGACCACGTCGGCGTTGACGCGGGAGACGAAGTCTTCGAGGTTCAAGTCCAGATCGTCGATGCGGCTGTTGAGCTTGGCGGCGTAGTAGTAACGCAGGCACTCCGGATCCAGGTGCTTGAGATAGGTGGACGCCTTGATGAAGGTGCCCTTGGACTTGGACATCTTGGCGCCGTTGACGGTCACATAGCCGTGAACATTGACCTTGGTCGGCTTGCGGAAGTTCGCGCCTTCCAGCATGGCCGGCCAGAACAGGCAGTGGAAGTAGGCGATGTCCTTGCCGATGAAGTGATAGAGCTCGGCGTCGGAGTCCGCTTTCCAGTAGCTGTCGAAGTCGATGTCGCCGCGCTTGTTGCACAGGTTCTTGAACGACGCCATGTAGCCGATGGGGGCGTCCAGCCAGACATAGAAGTACTTGCCGGGGGCACCGGGAATTTCGAAGCCGAAGTAGGGGGCGTCACGGGTGATGTCCCACTGCTGCAGGCCGCTTTCGAACCACTCTTGCATCTTGTTGGCCATCTCTTCCTGGATGGCGCCGGAGCCGCGTACCCAGTCGGCGAGCCAGGCTTCGAACTGGGGCAGGTCGAAGAAGTAGTGCTCGGAGTCCTTCATCACCGGGGTCGCACCGGAGACGGCGGATTTCGGATCAATCAGCTCGGTCGGGCTGTAGGTGGCGCCGCAAGCGTCGCAGTTGTCACCGTACTGATCGGGGGACTTGCACTTGGGGCAGGTGCCCTTGACGAAGCGATCCGGCAGGAACATGGATTTTTCCGGATCGAACAGTTGGGAGATAGTGCGGATCTTGATTTTGCCTGACTCTTTGAGGCGGCCATAGATCACGCCCGCCAGCTCGCGGTTCTCGTCACTGTGGGTGGAGTGGTAGTTGTCGAAGCTGATGTTGAAACCGGCAAAATCCCCCTGGTGCTCCTGGGAGACGGCGGCAATCATCTCTTCCGGCGAGATCCCCATCTGCTGAGCCTTGAGCATGATGGGCGTACCGTGGGCATCGTCGGCACAGACGAAATGCACCTGATGGCCACGCATTCGCTGATAACGAACCCAGATATCGGCCTGGATGTGTTCCAGCATGTGGCCGAGATGGATGGAGCCGTTGGCATAGGGGAGGGCGCAGGTTACCAGCATTCTACGAGGATCAGTTGCCATAATACGTTCTTTATGTGCCTGTTGGGATGATACAGTGCCGTGCATGTTACCCGAATTGGGGGCGGCCTGCCTAGGGTTGTGGCCCCCGGTGCCCTGACTGGCGGCATCACGATGACGTCGGCAAGCCACTGATTTATGTGCGGTAACCGTTCACCTCAGCATAACGACAACATAATGGGGAGTTAATGGTGATTGATTCAGTAAAACAGATCCTGGCCGAATTTAAGCCGGCAGGATGGGGCAAGGATCTGGTCGCGGCCGGTTTTGTGCGTTCCGTCGAGCGGCACGAACAGACCCTGGCCATCACGCTGGTGCTGCCCTTTGCCGGCCAGTCCCTGTTTGAACAGATCAAAGAGGAGTTCGATGCCCGGCTGCGCAGCTCAACCGGTGCGACCCGCATCGACTGGACGGGGGAGATAGACGTGGCCAGCATGCCCCGCGCGCAGCAACTGGCGGCGGTGCAGGGGATCCGCAATATCCTGGTGGTTGCCTCCGGCAAGGGAGGGGTGGGCAAGTCCACTACCGCGGTCAACCTGGCGCTGGCGCTGCAAAAAGAGGGGGCGCGGGTCGCCCTGCTGGATGCGGACATCTATGGCCCCTCCATCCCGACCATGACGGGGACCCTCAAGGAGCGCCCTGTCAGCTTTGATGGCAAGCTGATGGAGCCGGTGATGGCCTGCGGCATCAAGAGCAACAGCATCGGTTATCTGGTGGCCGAGCAGGATGCCACCATCTGGCGCGGTCCCATGGCGAGCAAGGCACTCGGGCAGATCCTGCACGAGACCCGCTGGGGCGAGGTGGACTACCTGGTGGTGGACATGCCCCCGGGCACTGGCGATATCCAGCTGACGCTGGCCCAGCAGGTGCCCACCACGGCGGCGGTGATCGTCACGACGCCCCAGGATGTGGCGCTGGCAGATGCCCGCAAGGGGATCGCCATGTTCAACAAGGTCAATGTGCCTGTGCTTGGCATCGTCGAGAACATGAGTTACCACGTCTGCAGCGCCTGCGGGCATCACGAGCCGTTGTTCGGTACCGGCGGTGGTCAGAAGATGGCGGAGCAGTATCACGTGGCGCTGCTTGGTCAGTTGCCGCTGCATATCGACATTCGCCAGCACATGGATGACGGCTGCCCCACCGTGTTCGGTGCGCCGGATGGCGAGCTGTCACAGACTTACCTGAAACTGGCTCGCCGGGTAGGGGCCGAGCTCTATTTCAGCGCAAAACCGATTGCGACCCCGCTCTACACGGTGGCGCTGGACGAATAATCGGCGTTCGGCCAAGGGGGACGGATTTGGGGTGGGCATGGCCACCCCTTTTTCATATAATGGATCGGTTTAAACAATCCCCAGTGCTCTTCTCTTTAGGTATTTTCAATGTCTGATACTCAACATTCCTGCGTGATCATCGGTATTGCTGGTGCATCCGCGTCCGGCAAGAGTCTTATCGCCCAAACCATCTATGAAGAGCTGGTGGCCGAGCTGGGAGCGGGTCAGATTGGTGTGATCACCGAGGATTGCTACTACCGTGATCAGACCCACCTGACCATGGAAGAGCGGGTCAAGACCAACTATGACCACCCCAATGCCCTGGATCACGATCTGCTGGTGCAGCATCTGACCCAGCTGACGCAAGGGGAGGCGGTCAACATCCCCCAGTACTCCTATACCGAGCACACGCGCATGACCGAGGTCACCACCTTTGCACCGCGCCGTGTCATCATCCTCGAAGGGATACTGCTGTTGACTGACAGCCGCCTGCGCGAACTGATGGACGCCTCCATCTTCATGGATACCCCGCTCGACATCTGTTTGCTGCGTCGTCTGGTGCGCGATGTGCAGGAGCGCGGTCGTACCATGGACTCCGTGCTCAAGCAGTATCAGAAGACTGTGCGTCCCATGTTCATGCAGTTCATCGACCCGTCCAAGCAGTATGCCGACGTGATCGTGCCCCGTGGCGGCAAGAACCGTATCGCCATCGACATGCTCAAGGCGCGTATCCGCCATATGTTGATTGGTTGAGAGAAAACAAGCCGGGTGATGCCCGGCTTTTTTTAATGAATCTTTTGTCAGGAGAGTCGCAGAATGCGTCTTTGTGATACCGATATCGAACGGCACCTGGATGAAGGCAAGATCGTCATCGAGCCGCGGCCCGGTGTTGAGCGGATCAGCGGCGTCAGCGTCGATGTGCTGCTGGGCAACGAGTTTCGGGTGTTTCGCGATCATACCGCGCCTTATATCGACCTTGGCGGGACCAGTGCCGAGATGGCCGATGCCATCGAGCGGGTGATGAGCGAGGAGATCCACGTGCCGGACGGTGAAGCCTTCTATCTGCACCCGGGTCAGCTGGCGCTGGCGGTGACCTATGAATCGGTTACCTTGCCCGCCGATATCGTCGGCTGGCTGGATGGTCGTTCTTCCCTGGCGCGCCTCGGCCTCATGGTACACGTCACCGCCCACCGCATCGATCCGGGCTGGTCCGGTCGCATCGTGCTGGAGTTTTACAACGGCGGCAAGTTGCCTCTGGCCCTGCGTCCCAAGATGAAGATCGGTGCCCTGAACTTCGAGATGCTGTCAGGTACCGCGGCTCGCCCGTACAACAAACGGGAAAATGCCAAATACAAGAGTCAGCAAGGGGCTGTGGCCAGCCGGATCAACCAGGATTGATCTCCGCACCGTGCGGCTTGTCTATCGAGGAGGGTGCCAAGGCACCCTCTTTTTTATCTGACAAAAGGAAACGGGCGTGCCGAGCGGGTTGAAAGGCGGCCTTTTTCGGGACATTGAGCCTTGCTACGGCTTTGATTGGCGCCTATCCACAGCAATGGAATGGACATAAATTAATCCTCGACAAGCCCCGTTCCTACAGGCCCTAAGACATTTTCTGACGGAATGCCCTTTTTTTTTTTTGCTGAAATATTTCAACAACGGGTATGGCGCATCGAGCCTTCTGGCATAATCCGCCGCAACTCATAAACAGGTTCGTTTTTATGTTTGAAATGTTTAGTGGTTTGGGTTTGTGGTGGTCAATCGGTTTGGTATTGGCCGTTTTTTTTGTGCTGGCCTATGAATTCATCAACGGCTTTCATGATACCGCCAACGCGGTAGCAACGGTTATCTATACCAAGGCGATGCCGGCTCATATGGCGGTGGTGGCTTCCGGTCTGTTCAATTTCGCCGGTGTCATGCTGGGTGGATTGGGGGTGGCCTACGCCATCGTTCATCTGCTGCCCATCGATCTGCTGCTTGGCATGGACTCCACCCAGGGTCTGATCATGGTGTTCTCCCTGCTGTTCTCGGCCATCGTCTGGAACCTGGGAACCTGGTACTTCGGCATTCCGGCATCCAGCTCCCACACCCTGATCGGTTCCATCCTGGGGGTAGGAGGTGCCTATGCCCTGATCAGCCATCAACCCCTGAAAGAGGGTATCAACGTCGGCAAAGCCATCGACATCATGCTCTCTCTCATCATCTCTCCCACCGTGGGCTTCATCATTGCCGCCTTGCTGCTGTTCGCCATGAAGCGCGTATGGCTTGGCAGCAAGATCCACAAGACCCCGGAAGAGCGCCTGCTGGTGGACGGCAAGAAGCATCCACCGTTCTGGGCCCGTGTCACACTGATTTGTTCCGCAATGGGGGTGAGCTTCGTGCACGGCTCCAACGATGGTCAGAAAGGCATCGGTCTGGTGATGCTGGTGCTGATCTGCATGGCGCCTGCCTATTTTGCGCTGGACATGAACAGCCGCTCCTATGATCTGGACAGAACTCAGGATGCCAACCAGCGCATCATGGAGATCTACCAGCGTAACCAGGATCAGGTTTCCCATCTGGTGAACTTCAGTGTGCCTGCCAAAGCCCAGGAGGAGCTGATGAGCCACTGTGCGGCAGGGGAGGCCCTGCAGGCCATGGCGACCCTCGACAAGCGTCTGGGCCAGGTGCGCACCTACGAGGAGATGAACCTGGTGGATCGCCGCGAAGTGCGTCGCCTGCTGCTGTGCATCGACGACACTGCCCGCAAGGTCTCCAAATTGCCGCTGCCGGCCAAGGAGCTGACTGATCTTGCCAAATGGCGCAAGGATCTGACCGCCACGGCCGAATATGCGCCGACCTGGGTTATCGTGTCCATCGCGCTGGCGCTCGGTTGCGGCACCATGGTGGGCTGGCGTCGTATCGTCTACACGGTAGGGGAGAAGATCGGTTCCACCGGCATGACCTACAGCCAGGGCATTGCAGCCCAGATCACGGCCGCCGCGTCCATCGGGATTGCGAGTCTGACCGGGATGCCGGTGTCCACCACCCACATTCTCTCCTCTGCGGTGGCGGGGACCATGGTGGCCAACAAGTCCGGCCTGCAGAGCCAGACCATCAAGACCATTCTGCTTGCCTGGGTGCTGACATTGCCGCTCACCATGCTGCTCTCCGGCGGCCTGTTCCTGCTGAACAACCATCTCTTTGGCGGGTAAGCACGACAGTCATTGGAAATGAAACAAGGGCCTTCGGGCCCTTTTTTGTTGCCTGGTGAATATCACGTCATACGGCAATAGTTCAATGAGCGATGGCTATATGCCATCAGACAAGCAGTTGAACAGCCATATCTATCACCTCCTTGTTTCTCTACATCCCTGAACCACCCTGTTGTGCACAGTGAGGGCAGCATCCTTGTTACGAGCTGACACTTGCACGTGAAGCTGAAGGGAGGGCGTCCAACGGGTCTATGATCCTCACCAGAAATGATGAGAGTGAAGAGCGCCACAGGTTGCCCTATGTCTGGCATTCCCGTTCAACCTGGGTTGTCTCAGCCACCACTGAACACACCGACTGTGCTACCAAAGGGGAACGCTGCCAGACTGTTTGAATCGCCCCCAGTTCCCTAGACACCTCACAGCCTTAAAATGAGGCAACTATTGGAGGTGTTATGACCCGTCAGCGTTATCCAGAAACATTCAAAATCGAAGCCGTTAAACAAATCACCGAGCGCGGGCGGCCGGTGGCTGACGTTGCACGTGCCATCGGGGTATCCAGCCACAGCCTGTATGCATGGCTCAAGCAGTACGGTAAGCCTGCTGACCAGCAGATAGAAGAGTCTGCCTTGCAAGCCGAGATCCGCCGCCTGAAAACTGAACTGCGCCAGGTCACCGAGGAGCGCAATATTCTAAAGGAGGCCGCCGCGTACTTTGCCAGCGAGTCAAGGAAAGGTACGCGTTCATAACCTCCCGACTCGACCGGTACAGTGTCGTTACCCTGTGCCAGACCCTGGGGGTTCACCGAAGTGGCTTCTACGCGTGGTTGAAACAGCCCACATCGCCACGACAGCAGGAGGACGAACGACTGACCGGATTGGTCAAGCAATCCTGGCTGGAAAGTGGTGCTGTCTACGGTTATCGCAAGATCCATCGCGACTTTCGTGGCGCAGGGGAAGCCTGCGGCAAGCACCGTGTGGCCAAATTAATGAAGCGGGAGGGACTGCGTTCGCAAACGGGCTATCAACGCCGCAAGGGGCATTATGGAGGCAAGAGCACGCAAGCTGCCCCAAACACGCTGGCACGTCAGTTTAAGGTGCCAGCCCCCAACATCACCTGGGTGACTGACATTACCTACATTCGCACTCAAGAAGGGTGGCTGTACCTGGCGGTGGTGCTCGACCTGTTCTCTCGCCAGATCGTCGGCTGGGCGATGAAGTCACGCATGACGGCAGACTTGGCGGTTGATGCGTTATTGATGGCCGTCTGGCGGCGCAAACCCAAGCAGCCGGTACTGGTGCATTCGGATCAGGGCAGCCAGTTTACCGGTGGTGAATGGCAAGACTTTCTGAAGGCCCACAACCTGAGTTGCAGCATGAGCCGACGGGGTAACTGTCACGACAACGCGGTCGCCGAGAGCTTCTTTCAGTTGCTCAAACGGGAGCGGATCAAGCGCAGGATTTACGCGACAAGAGACGAAGCCCGCAGCGATGTGTTTGATTATATCGAGATGTTTTACAACCCAATCAGGCGTCATGGTTCCAATGATGGGCTGTCGCCGGTAGAGTTTGAAAGGCAGTTTATTTTTCAGCAACAAAGTGTCTAGAAAACCAGGGGCGCTTCA